>NZ_SOGC01000033.1:0-50307 GCF_004402765.1 Cryobacterium sp. TMT2-17-1 | reverse complement strand
TCTGGTCCACGAACCCGCTCGAACGGGTGAACAAGGAGATCAAACGCCGCACCGACGTCGTCGGCGTGTTCCCCAACACCGCGGCCCTGCTGCGCCTGGCCGGGTCGGTGTTGATCGAGCAGCATGACGAGTGGGAAGCCGGCGAACGCCGCTACTTCTCCGAAGCATCAATGCTCGAGCTGGCCGTCATGAACAACCCGATTGAGGTCCTCGACGAGGCGGTGATCCTCCCCGAACTCGCCGCCGCCTAAACTAGAACCACTGACCTGCATGGTGTTGAGAAATTCCACCACTCAGCGGGACGTGACCGAGCAGGATGCCTTGGCGCCCCTGCCAACGATCCAAGACGATGCCGACCCCCGAGAGCTGTGGGTTGAGTTGACTGGACTATCAGTGGGCCGCCTGTTACCGGAACAGATCCACTGCCGCACCTCTCGTCACCGTTTTGACACGAAGCGTGCTGGAGCAGGCACTCCAAATAGAGGACTGAAGCTTGCGTCTGAAACACGCACAGCGCAGAACGCACAGCTGTGCAGGCGTTCGTCGTTCCGATGTCTGCGCCTCTCTCTACGCTTGAGATTGCCGAACCTCGCGGCGAAACGAAGGCAAAGGAGCCTGATATGCGCGTACTTTGATACCACTCCACGAATGCAACCGATCCCGACGTGCACCACACTCACGACAACTGCCCCAGCGGACAGCAGATCCCCGCCTATAACAAGCGGCCCGGCACCAACAACTGGCCACTATGTGAGCACTGCGCCGGCATGTGATCGAAAGGGGAGGTATCTCAACTACCTCCCCCCGAGATCCCTGCAGGGATCTCGGCGCCGAGCCGCCAGCACTTCGCCTCCCGCCTGTCCGCTCGCTGGGCCCGACCTTGCGCGACGCTCCGCAGTACCGAGGCCAGACGTGTGCCACGGGAAGTCTCAGAAAAGTACAGTTTTCCAAGACACCAAGCGAGCCTGGATCTTGCTCGTCACTTCCCGTTAAATCTCGGGGTGCCTGAACGTCTCAGAAAGTCATCTCATCACAATTCATATCTCACCGTTCTGGTTGGGGTTTTTCGAGGCAGAGTGGGGCGTATGAGATTGCTCCGCTACACCCGCATCAACACTTCGAGCCAGGACGCTCAACTCCAGCTGGATGCGCTTATCGCCGCCGGGGTGCAGAAGCGAGATGTGTTCGCCGATGTCACGTCTGGGAGTAAGACCGCGATTGAGCGGCCGGGGATGAAGAAGCTGCTCGAGCCCAACACCCTCACATAACTACACGATCAAGGGATACGAAGAAAGTAACGGGGCGAACGGAGGAACCTGCACTCCTACCGGGGGTTGGTCAGGGGCGCGGCGAAGAATTCTCGCTCGTGCGCGGCCGAGGCGCGGAACGCCTGAGCCATGCGGCGCCGGGCCGGTTCAGCCGCTGCTGCGGCGGCGGCGGTAACAAACTTGATCGCACGTGCGGTGGAAGCGGCGAACTCCTCATCCGCGTAGGTGTCCAGCCAGCTGCGGTACGGATGCGCGTCGTGCGAGAGCGGATACAGCCGCGTGCCGACATCCTGGTACATCCAGAAGCACGGCAGCAGCGCCGCGGCGAGGACGCCGTAGTCGCCGCTCGCGCCAGCGGTCGACAGGTGGTTGAGGTAGGCCGTTGTCGTATCGCTGGGCTGCACGCCGGTCAGGGTCTCCTCGGCGATCCAGCTGGAGTGCAGGTCGAGTTCGGCGGCAATCGCGCCGTGCGCGCTGGCCGCCCAGAACGCCTGCTCGGTGGCGGTCGGGGCGAGCCGGCTCGCGACGGCCAGCATCCGGGCGTAGTCGCGCAGGTACAGGGCATCCTGGGCGAGGTACCAGATGAAGGCGTCCCGGTTCAGGGATCCGTCCCCGAGCGCTCGGATAAACGGCAGCTCGTCGGTGTCGGTGCGGATGTCACGGATGTCGTGCCACCATTCCTCGGCGACCTGGGCCGGGCTGGGGCTGGTGTGCAGGCCGCCGCGCTGCCACAGGCCGGCAAAATGCTGGATCGGTCCGTGGCCAGAGCCAACCTGCAGGTCGCCAGAGTGGGCGATGCTCTCGCTCAACCATAGTTTCGCCTCGGCTACCGCGTCCCCCCAATCTGCCAGGCTCGGCCCTACCGTGCCGGCCCGAGCCGCTACCCGGGTCGCGACAGCGGAGGAGAAAGAACACCCGGTTCCGTGGGTGTTCGGGGTGTCGATCCGCAGCCCGGGAAACTCCCGCACGGTGTGGGCGCCGACGAGGGCGTCTGGTACGAGGTCACCGGCGAGGTGTCCGCCCTTGGCCAGCACGAGGACCCCGTACGTCTCGGCGACGTGCTGCGCCTGGCGCAGCACCGCCGACCAGCTCGTCGCCACGGGAGAACCGACAAGGATGGCCAGCTCCGGGATGTTGGGCGTCACCAGGTGCACGACGCTCAGCAGGTCGCGCAGAGCCTCCTCAGCATCCTCGGTTAGCAGGCGGTCGCCGCTAGTGGCGATCATCACCGGGTCGAGCACTACGAGCCCAGGCTTCACTTGGCCGAGCCACCCGCTCACGGTGCGGGTGACGTTCACGTCGGCCAGCATCCCGATCTTGACGGCATCGATGTCGACGTCGTCGCTCACGGCGTGCAGCTGCTCGCGCAGGAAGGAGACCGGCGGCACGTGCACCGAGCGCACACCGTGGGTGTTCTGCGCGACCAGTGCGGTCACCACGGCCATACCGTAGCCCCCGTTCGCCGCAATGCTTTTGAGGTCGGCCTGAATGCCCGCTCCGCCGGTCGGGTCGGTACCAGCAATGCTCAGCACGCGGGCAATGCGGGGGGATGCGCCGGTCATGCCGTCACGCCCCACGCGGCTCGCAACTCGCGGGCCGCCTGCTCCGGATGCGGTGCCGCACAAATCGCCGACACCACGGCGACGCCCGCCGCTCCGCACTCACGGAGGGCGGCCAGGTCGCGCAGGCCGACCCCGCCGATGGCCACGCTCGGCAGCGTGCTGACCCCGACCAGGCGTGCGAACTCGGCCAGCCCCAGGGCAGGGGGCGCGTCACTCTTGGTGCGTGTGGCGTGCAGTGCGCCAATGCCGACGTAGTCGATCAGGGCAGGATCCTCGGCCGCGCGGCGCAGCTGGGCATCCGTCGATGCGCTGAGCCCGATCACCGCGTCACCCCCGATGAGGTCGCGCACCGCGCCGACGGGCAGGTCGGATTGCCCGACGTGCACCCCGATCAGCCGGCGCCCAGCGGCACGGGCGGCCAGGAACACGTCGACCCTGTCGTTCACGATCAGCGCCACGGTGTCGGGCAGCACATCCGCGATGCGCAGCACGGTGTCGAGGAACTCCCGCCCGGCGGTCTCCTTCTCACGCACCTGCACGGCGCTCACGCCTCCGGCAACGGCGTGCCGCACCACGTCCACGATGCTGCGCCCGGCCGCCGCGGCCTGCCCCGAGTCTGTCACCAGGTACAGCGACAGGTCGAGGATCATCGGAGCACCGCCCGGCGTGCGATGTCCTGCGCGTTGACGGTGGCTAGGGCGTCCACAAAGGCGACAGCGAAGCTGCCCGGACCGGCGGCGGACTCTGCCGCGAGCTCGGCCGCGACGGTGTACACCGTGGCCGCGGCCACCGTGGTGAAGAACCTGTCGGCGTCGACCGTGGCGAACGCGGCCATGACCGCGCCGAGGGCGCAGCCCCCGCCGGTGACGCGGGTGAGCAACGGATGCCCGTTGTCGATGTGCACCAACTCACGGCCATCCGTGATGATGTCGACCGGCCCGGAGACGGCGATCACCCCACCGGTCATCCCGGCCAGCGCGTGCGCCGCGGCCAGGGCGGCATCCACCTCGTCGGATGAATCCACCCCGCGGCCGCCGGATCCGGCGCCCGCCAACGCGATTATCTCCGACGCGTTTCCGCGCACCACCGTGGGTCGCAGGTCGCGAAGGGCGAAGGACAGCGGCGTGCGCACCGGCAGGAAACCGACGGCAACGGGGTCGAGCACCCACGGTGTTCCAGCATCGTTCGCGGCTGTGACGGCCTCGACCATCGCGTCGCGTTGTTCGGCGGTGGGCGTGCCGAGATTGACGAGCAGCCCAGATGCGATCCGCGCGAACGCGCCCGCCTCGCCCGGAATGTCGACCATCGCGGGCGCCGCACCGAGCGACAGCAGCACGTTAGCGGTGAAGTTCACCACGACGCTATTGGTGAGGCACTGCACGAGGGGCGGGCGGGACCGCACCTCGTCAAGCGCTGAACAGGTGAATGAAATAAGTTCTTCTGGCGTGCGCATTTGCGCGACATCCCTTCGCTAGTACTAACTAGATCAGGTTCAACGGGTGTTATCTCAGCTCCAGATGGAGCACCCCGTGTCACTTGGCTTATGGCCCAGCGTATCGCAGCGTCTTCGTTCTAATTCATGGTTGGACGCAGCCAGTATCTTGGCGACTGGCCGACGGAACGAGGTCATTGCGCGAGCGCTCCAAGAGCTGGCCGAGCGTCTCGTATTCCATGGGCGGCGGATTTATCGTTAGTTGCGAGACACCGAGAATTAGATGGCTGATGCTGACCGGGGACGCGCCAGGACGGCGCACCTTGGTCTCAGAAGCTTCCCTACGGTCGGCCAGCCAGGATCGTGGCTACCTCGCTGTTGGCTTTGAAGTGAGCGAGCGCATCAGCAGAGAGCAACCGGATGATGTGGATAATTCGGCGGCGTTTGCTTTCAGAACCGTTGAGGATGTTCTCGTGGTGAGCCACTCTGTTTCGGAAATCTCGCAGCGCGGCCAATGCGTCATTGAGCGGGTTTCTGTCGGTACCTGGTGGGAAGGCTTTGTGGAGATGAGGAACCCAGATGGTTCTCGTGAGCGTCCACGAAGAGGTAGGTCCAGAAGCCAAACATGAGTTCGGCGACGACCTTGCCGGGTATTGGCGGCGTGTGTGGTGACGTCGCTGCGTTGATCCGCGCCCGCTCGACGTTGCCTCGGGCGATCTTGTTTGTGACTTTAGCGCGCTGTGGCGGCGTTCTGTGATCGCTATTTGGCGCATTTAGCTATATGCCCGCGTCGCTCCGGAGCAGGTGTCAGTGTCTTGTATCCCATAGGTTTCGACGCGCGGAGATCGCAAGAGAGAAACAGCTAAGTGCATCCGCTGTGGTGACGTTCACGTTGAACATGTGGGACAGTCACTCGGCTGCCAGGGCAATCTGGCAGCATCCGATGAAGGCGACGGGTTCGGTGCTTCTTCCCGTCAGTGGGCAGAGCCTCAGCCAGGAAGAAATATTCACCGAGATCGCGAAAGCAGAGGAGGCACAAGGTTTCGTCCGAAGCGATCGAGCATTAGGCACCGAAATTTACACCGGCGATAGTCTGCAACTACACATCCGCGGCACCAGCGAGGGCGTCTCCATCAGCGCAACGTCGGCCTGCAGCGGGCTACCCTAGCTGCCAGACGTACAGCCACGACGCGGTTTCAGGTGCGTCGAGGAATAGGCTCCACGTTATGGCGTCGCAAATTGGAGTCACCCTCATGGTTCTTCGCGACCTAGGCGCGTCGTCGTATGGGCACCGCACGCGACCACGATTGCCCGGCTTGAGGCCATCCTTTCTCATGACGGCAACTCCCCGCCTCGTTGGCCTCATGGCGGTCAGCGCGCTAACCCTAACCGGATGCTCACAGCCGACATCGTTGACGACCGGGTCAGCCTCCACGGACGACGCCACCCCGGAGGTCGTCGCGCAAGTGCGGGCGGCCGACCTCGCGCGCGATATCGGCGGGGAGAGACCCGACGACATCGACGGCTGGGCGCGCGCTGCGGTCGCTCAAGCCATTAGCGACAGCGCGGACATCGAGCTGGTCGGCGTCGACACCCGGCAGTCGACCGACCTAAGCGAACCGTTCGGCAGCCTCGACTTCCGGGTTTTCGTGCCAGGGCTCAAGAACGCGTCCACGGGCGCACCTGGCCCCTTTTGCTTCCGAATCGAGTTCGACTACTACGGCAAGGTCGGCACATGGGAATCGTCTGACGGCATCGACCCGATCGGTTGCCCACCGGATGCCGCCATCGTGACGCCTCGCGTCGACGACAGCATCGTCCCTGTCGTGTCGGACACCGCGCGCGAGGTGGCATCGGCGGTGCTTCTCGCGCGAGTGCAGACTGGTTCGCCGGCGACGGTAGACGCGATCATCGGCGCGATTTCCGCGCAACTCACCACTCCGACCGGCGAGTTCATGGTCGTCGCTCCGCCGCGGGTCGTCGTCCAGGTGAGCAGCGCCGGAGATCGGGTCGGCGTCGCGTTCGGTTCCGCCGAAGATTGCGTCCTGATCAAGAGCGAGAACGGGACGGTCGACGACGTCTACCCACCCCCGGTGACGCTGCAGCCAGGTGAATTAGGCTGCACGCCCGAGACGGCACTCACTGACCCTGACCAATTGCGATCGCCGCACTGACGTGAGAGTCAGCCACGCCGAGACCATAAGCTCTTGCCCGTAAGACGGTCCTCTTGCGGAACTCCGCACGGATCCGTGGATTGCCCGGCCGCATGCACCGATCGCAGGTGACTCCGCACTAGGTGCTGGTCAGCGGTTTCTGATGATGCGTGCAAGCTCTTTCTCGAGGATGACGGTTGCCCAGGTGCTGTCGTTTCCGGGTGGTTCCATGAGTAGGTGAATGGCAAGGCCATCGAGAACGGCGTGCAAATGGCGCGCTCGTTCTACCAGTTCAGGGCCGCTGGGCCTGCAGGCCAACTTTTCGGCCAGTCGGAGGCAGCCGTTCCCCAGTTCTTCGTAAGCGCGATTTCTGATGGAAACAAGTTGCGGCAACGCAGGGCTTTCCGCAATCAGCGCGATATTGACCTCGAGTTCCGCGCGACTATCAGCGGTAAGAGGCAAGAAGTTTTTCAGGACCTCCAGCGCGTACTCCGCTGGGTTCGAGCCTTCACGAATAGCGAGAACGCGGTCGGTGGCGCGCTGCACCATGAGCTCGGCGGAGAACTGCAGGAGTTCAGCGCGGGTGGGGAAAACATGACGCAGGGAGCCGACCACCACGCCAGCCTGCTCGGCAACGGTGCGCACCGATACCGCGCTGATTCCTTGGTCGAGGATGATCTGCCACACCGCTTGAGCGAGCTGTACCTTGCGTGCGTCCCGGTCGATCGTTCTCGCCATAAATTGATATTAGCACGGGCGTGCTAGTTTGTTTTCAGGGCCTAGACGCATCGACTGGGGGATTTATGATCATTGCCATCATCGTCGCCTCCGAAATTGGCTTCTGGGTTTTGATCGCATTGGGTCTCGTCGCCCGATATATGCTGCGTCTGAAAAGGACCGGACTGACCTTGCTGGCGATGACGCCGGTGGTCGACGTCATCTTGCTCGTGGTCACGGCGATGGATCTGACATCGGGCGCGACGGCGACGGTCTTCCACGGGATCGCTGCGATCTACCTCGGCTTCTCCGTGGCTCACGGGCACAAGATGATCGCGTGGGCCGACCGCCATTTCGCCTATCGGTTCGCGAATGGGCCGCAGCCGATCAAGCTCTACGGGCGGGGTTATGCGGCCGAGTGTTGGAAAGACGTCGCGCGCACAGCGTTGGCTGTGGCCGTGGCTCTGGGGACCATTTGGCTGTTGACCGTGGTCGTCGATAACGAGACCAGAACCAGCGCGCTCAACGACCTCAACAGCATTTTCCTCCTGGTCGTTGCGATCGAAGTGTTGTGGGCCCTCGGGTATACCCTCTGGCCGAAGAAGCGACCGACATTGAGCCCATTGGTCGACGTGCACGCGAACGCCACATCCGGGCAGCAGTAGAAGCCGTGACTCTGCCGACAGCGCCTCCGGGGAGCGATCGACGGACTGTCACCAAGCTCGGTCGAGTCCTCATCTGGTCAGCCGGGGCGCTGGGCGTGCTTGCACTGATCGTTTTACTGACTCTCTCAACCGACGGGATTCGTCAATCCTCGGATCCCGGGTCACCGATCACCCCTCTGTGGGTCGTGCTCGTGCCTCCCTTGGTCGCAATTGCCCTGACACGTGCACTGCCGTGGAGCGCTCCAGCGCTCGAACCTACGGTTTCTAATGCCCGTGCGATTCGACGCAGCGGCATGGCGCTCCTGGTATGCGCGGTCCTCTTTCCCCTGGTCATTGGCATCACGGAAATTGACGACTCGGCCGAGTACTTTCCAGCCAAAGTAGTCATTCTGGACGGGATACCCGCAGCATTGGTGTGGAGATCTTGACGCAATATCAAGATTGCCCGCCCCCGCATGGCCTGGCAGTGGTGGGCGCCGATTGTTCTCATTGTGGTCTGGACAATCCTCTCGCAAGCGAGCCCCTGGATAGCGGTCCCTACTTTTCAAGGCGTGGACCTGGGCTACCTAATCGTTGGCGCAACGCTGACCGCGCTTACCGCTGGCGTGGGCGAGGAACTGTTTTACCGGTACTGGTTGCAGACACGGGCGGAAGCGCTCCTCGGACGCTGGGGCGGCGTCGTTCTGGCATCGTTTGCTTTCGCGATCATGCACCTTGGAGGAGACCGACAAGGCAACGGGCTTCTTGTCGAGATTGCGGCCGTCATCATCGTTCAGGGCTCCTTCGGCATCATGCCACGAGCTGGCGAAGCAACGTCTAACCGGGTACCCGAAATGACGCACTGAGCGTTCCCTCCTGACACCCAACCTGAAAGGCGGGAATAGGTGTGTTCTTGACCCGAAGCCTGCTGATGACTAAGCGCTTGGGTTGCCGATTCGTTCCATCCATGTCTCGGGATACCCAAAGCGGTGAACCCTGATTTGGAATACAACCCGTGCGCATCGTTGGTCGAGAGAGCGATGCGCCGCAGACCAAGCGGCTCGAACTCTTCCAAGACTCCCTTGATGAGGACAGCGCCAATGCCGCGGCCTCGAACCTGGGGGTCGACGAACACATCGCAAAGCCATGCAAAAGTCACTCCATCCGTGATGACCCGCGCGTAGGCGACTTGCTTGTTCGATTCGGTGTCGTAGACGCCGAAGTTTCGTGAGCCGTCTATGGCTGCATCCTGCCGGGCACGTGACCTCCTTGGCGCACAATAGGACTGTTCGCTGATCCAGCGGTGCACTTGGTCACGGTCTATATCGGCAACGTCGGCTGAGAACCTATAGTTCGAATCCATCCGCCCATCTAATCGGTCTTGGGCGGACTGCGCCCGACCAATCGCCGTAATGCAAGGAGTATGCCCGCCCGTCGTTCCTGCAATCATTCAATTAGGCGGAGGGTCGTCGCCAGAGTCTCGCGGAGATGCCGGCGCTGAGAGCGACGAAGACGGCGGCTGCCGCAGCTGTGGTGAGGAAAGTTGAACTCACGTTCCAGCTCTCGACGAGGAAGCCGCTGAGCGCGCTCCCGGCCGCAGCACCGACGTTGTGAGCGGTGTTCACCCACGTTGTTGACTCGGTCTGTCGGGTCGTCCCACCAAAATCGTTGGCTGCAAAATACGCCACGATCATGACCGGGGAAAGGAAAAGTCCAGCGGCCGAAATGACCAGTCCCAGGGAGATCGTCGACGTTGCGAGGCCAGCACCGGCAGAGGCCATAATGAACAATATCGCCAGGATCACGAGTTGGCGCTGCGAGGACACCGTGATCTGAAGAGCGCCATAGGCAAGGCCTCCAACGGCGCTGCCGGCCGCGAACAGGGCGAGGACAACCCCCACCGCTGCGGCATTACCGAGGGTAGCAATCATGGCCGGGACCGCAACGTAGACGGTGCCGACCACAAGGCCGACTGCCAGCACCGGCAGGAGCAGCGCGATGAATCGCGGTTCTGTGAGCAGGGGCGCAGCGCTGGCTGCGTCCCTGCGTGACGCGTCGACCGGGGTCGCGGCCATCGCGGGGGAAGACATCATCAGTGCTGTCCCGACCAGAATCAGTGCGGCAGGGATGAGTAGGGCGGTACTCGGCTCGATGATGACCAAGAGCAGGCCGGACAAGGCGGGGCCGACAAGGTAGAGCAACTCCTCGAGGACTGCGTCCAGACTCAAAGCCTTTTTCAGCAGAACTGGAGTCGGGGTCAACGACGCCCAGGCGACCCGCATTGTCGGGCCCAACGGTGGAGCGAACGCGCCGGGGAGGCCGGCCACCGTCACGCATAACCAGACTGGTGCGCCCGAGCTCGTGAGCAGTGCGAGAGCGACCAAGCTCAACCCGAAAACGCTGCTGAGCAGGAGGAGGACAAGGCGGCGTCCGAATCGATCGATGAGGCGGGCTCTGGCTGGTGCGAGGAAACCGGCACCAGCCCCGTATGCGCCGACCGCTATACCGGCGGCGGAGAAGGACTGAGTCGCTTGTTCAATAGCGAAGAGGAGAGGCAGACCAACGAGAGGATAAGCGAAACGTCCGGTCAGGGCGCTCGAGAAAACAAAAGGGACGTGTTTGAGTCTGAGAACATCCGCGTAGGTCGCGAACAGAGTCGTTGCGGGCATGGTTGAGCTCCGTGAGAAATGGCGCGGCTTTTGCGCGCAGTGAATGAGGACCTGCTAGCTGAAGAAGTCAGCCCGGTCTTCAATCACAGATGGGGAGCATGCCGTAACGATAGCGGACGGGTGGCCAGACCGACGTCCACCCTCCAACACTGACCGACCCGGCTGGCCAGCGGAGATGCCGCGCAAACCGTTCCCTTATGTGTGCCGTGTACCGTCGAGTGATGCCAAGCTACGAAAGCTCCGACGGGTCAGCACTTCACTACGATGACGTGCGCCGCAAGGGCAGCGACGGCGACGAATGCCCGGTTATTCTCCTTGCAGGAGGAGCGGCCCGCCACCCCAGCTACCTTGGTGATCTGGCCGGGCTCAGCGATCGGCACCGGCTCATCGTGCCCCACCTACGAGGTGTCGGACGCACGGCCGCGCCCGATCAGGAAGAGCTGGGTTCGTTCTGGTCTCAAGCCGACGACATCGAACACCTGCGTGTCCATCTCGGCCTCGATCGCGTCGTCCTGGTGGCTCACTCAGCGGGAACGAGAATGGCCATCGCCTACGCGGCCCAATTCGCGCTCCGCGTTGCCAGGTTAGTGCTGATCACTCCTCCGGCGGCTTATCTCGTCGATGAGCCATCCGATGCCCATACGCTGAGCGAGAAGCGGCGCGGAGATTTGGTTTTCGAAGCCGCTTTCGCAGCTTTGGAAGCGGGGCCCCAGACGGTTGACGATGACGGGTTCAACGCCTGGCAACAGGAAACGGCGCCGGCCGGATACTCCAACTGGGGCGCAACAGAGCGATCCCATGCGACCGTCGGGCGATGGAGCCTGCCCGCCACGAAGGCGTATTTCAGTATCGCCCCACCTCGCGACCTCACGGTGCGGCTGGGGCAGGTGTTGGCCCCTGTGTTGGTGATTGCCGGAGCCGAGGACTGCCTCACCGGATTAGCGCCGGTGACCGCGTTGGCACGCCTCTTTCCCACAGGCGAATGCGTGGTCATCGAAGGGAGCGGGCACTACCCGTGGGTCGAACAGCCGGCTGCCTTCCGGGGAGCGATCGACGCGTTCCTCAAGCAGCCGTCCAAATCGCCCGCGACGAGAGGCTGATTGCCCGGAAAAGGTTCCCGACCGAGAACTGGCTAGAGTCCGAAGCCACCGTCCGTCGTCAGGACCTGCCCGACGATCCATCGGCCTTCATCAGTGGCGAGCCATCCGATCAAACGCGCGGGGTCGGCGGGAAACCCGAAACGTCCGAACGGAGTGTTCCGCACGAATTCTTGAATCTCCTCAAGCGGGCGATCCGTCGTTTCCGGATCCAGATATCCCGTATTGACGGGTCCGGGGTTGATGGTGGTGAGAATGATGCCCCGCGCCAAGAGTTCGCTGGCCACGTTGGTGTGACCCCAGCCCGGGCTGCCTTGCTTGCCGCATAGGTAACCTCGCCCTGCATCGCGCCGTGGAGCTGACCCGACGTCATCCAGATGACTCGACCAGTCGCGAATTCGTCGACCGGGACGGCGTGCTCGGGTCGTTCTCCCGGACGTCTTGGTGCGGTGTCTCTGTGACCGGAGAACTGCTCAGCGAACGCTCTTGTCAGCAGAAGCGTGGAGCGGGTGTTGACCTGCCAGTGACCATCGAGCAGCTCCGGGGTCATGTCGAAGATGGCGCCATCGCTCCCGCTGCGGGCGTGGTTACAGACGAGGATGTCGACTCCCCCGGTGAGCCCGCAGGCAGCCTCCATAAGCAGGCTGGCTGAATCCGGCACGGCCAAGTCGAGGCTTACGTCACCGAAGACTGCGTCTGCAATCTGCGCTGATGTGATGCCTACTAGGACCTCGCCGAGGTCGTCGCTTCCCCAGGGCTGTTCGTCGTCGTGGGGCGAATAGTGCTGAATGAAAACGTTAGCGCCGAGTTCGGCGAAGTGATGGGCCACGGCAAATCCGATGCCCTTGCGACGCGATACGCCCGTCACGAGTGCGGTCTTGCGGAGGAGGGGCAATGAGGAAAACGGCATGTGGAGACTCCAATATGTGTAGTGAAAAACAGCAAGAAGAAGGGATGCTGGCCCGCTGACGCGCGGACTCACTACTGGGCGTCATGCCCTACAAAACCACGTATCTGCCGCACATGCAGTTGAAACTAGCTCTCCCCCGGCCTCGTCAGCAATGGGATCGTCCTGTTTGCCCGCCAACGCAAGGTCAGCACCCTCAACATCGCCACCCTCGGCTCCCTCCTCGAATGGCGCGCCATCGTCTTTAGCTCCAAATGCCGACCCATCATGGTCAACACTGGCCGCTGGTTCCGCGATAATACCCTCACCACCATCATCAACCGCACCCCGACCAGGACACCAAACCCCACGCCAGCGCCGATCCCAGCGCCGGATGACACCACTGCAGCGGAGGCGGCAGCTCATGGCTAAGCACGACGATTACGACTCGGCCCACCCCGAAGACGACGCGGTCGACGTCCGATTGGCCCTGACCCCAGCGAGTCAACAACGAGCTCTTAGCGTTAGGCATAAAGTTCAGATACCTGACCAAACTTTTTATTCGGCGCTGGCCGGCTAGCGCGGCTAGGTTTCTATATCCCGGGTCACGCTGATCATGACCTGGTAATTATCGTCAACGGGTCGGTTGACGATCATTGTGGGTGATGCTGCGCAGGGTCGTGTTCATTTTCGGGCCTATCTGCTTCGTGGCGCGATAGCTCAGCTTGTCGCGATGAAAGTGTCCCCTTCTGATTTGAGCAAGAACGGCACTGTACCTGGTGCGATGTATGCGGCTTCTCCCTGCTTTAGCACCCAAACGTTGCTGCCTTGGGTGACGGTCGTGGATCCAGTAGTCGCGAAGACCACGGCAGATTCGTTCGGGATGAAGTTGACCGTTGTGCCGGCATCGGCCCTCATGACTTGGAAGTCGGAAACGGGTACGTGGTACTCCACGAAGCCGTCGACACGGGTAACCGGCTTAACGTACGGGACGCGTGTAGGCCGGAAATCCAGCACCCGCAAGAGCTCTGGGACATCGATGTTCTTGCTCGTGAGCCCACCCCGAACGACGTTATCGCTGGCGGCCATAATCTCAACGCCCAGGCCTGCAACGTGGGCGTGGATGTTTCCAGCGGGCAGGAAGAGTGCCTCGTTTTTTCGAAGGCTCACGAAATTGAGTAGGGCCGCGATCGCGATCCCTTGGTCCCCGGGGTAGCACTTGTCGAGGCTTAGCAATAGCTGGGCCTCGGCTGCCCAGACCTGGCTATCGTTCGATCGTGAGGCGCCGACGAGCGCCCTTACTAGAGTAGCGGGCTGACGTGTGAGGACAGCCCTGACCGTCGGTTCGATCCCGACGTTTTCGAGCTGGTCCCGGAACCCCTCAATGAGGATTGACGGCCTCGCGTCTGCGAGGGCTGCAAGGTGTTGTAGGAGCTTCAGAGACTGGTCAATAGCGCGGAATCCGCAGAGTGCTTGAAACCCATCGGCTAAGGCCACGATGAGCTCAGGCTTGTGCCATTCATCTTTGTAGTTGCGATCTGGGGCGTCTCTCGGTACCCCTCGTCGATTCTCTTCGGCGTAGCCCTCTCGGGCGCGTTCGAGGGACGGGTGTGCCTGCAGGGAGAGCGGCTTTGCGGCGGCGAGAATTTTGAACAGGAACGGCAGCCGGGTCCGTTCGCCCAGCGCTGCCTCCGGTTGTGTTGCGATCCACTCGTTCAGCGTGGCCGGCTGGCCGGCATGAGGATCAAGGATGTAGGTGGTGCTGTCCGGGTGGGCCCCCATCCAGAGCTCCGCCTGCGGTGACCCGTCGGGCGCGACGCCGAGAAGCTGCGGAAGAGCCGTGGTGGACCCCCAAGCGTAGGTCTTCGGCGTAGCGGTAATTCGGTTGAACATGGTGACTCCAAGGGACGGTAGTTGTACCAGGAGAACTCGAGAGGATGGCGAAGGGAAGCGGACGCTCATCTGCGATGCGTTAGATTACGGAGCGCTCAACTGGGGGATTTGGTCATGTACGATTCATCGGCCAGTCGGCGAATATTGTCACGCGGGGCGTCTGCCAGCCGGGTGGGGCTGTCAAGAATTAGTGTGCTTCGGCGGTTGGGCTCGTATTCTGGCCAGTAGTCGAGAGCACCTGTCGTTGCAAAAGCGACCCAATATTGGCTAATGACGTCGCGCAGGGAGTATGGGGCGTTGAGCCCCGCTTCAGCGCGGGCCCGTTGCGAGTCATCGACGTGGCGGAAAAGAAAGGGCAATTCGAGGGAATGCCCGGCCCCTCTAGCCCACGTTGCGTCCTGTTGTTCCCAAACGAAGAGATATGACCTCGTCGAGCCAGTCGCCTGTGTACGCGCGTCAAGAAGGCGCTGGCTAGGTTGGCGGTATGTGGTGTCCGTAAGGCAGGCTTCGAGTAGTTCAGCGGGTGTTGCGCCGCGGCCGGTGTCGAGTTGAAAGGCATCCCTGTAAGCCTCGAATCGGCTGAGGGATCTTTCTCCGAGTGGTTCTTTGGACAGCAGTGTGCTGAGGGAGCCATCTAGGACTGCTTGTGACGCGTGTGTGCCGCGTTCACGCAGATCCACGTGCCCGCTTGCCTCGTTCAGGTTCGTTCCCACGATCAGGTCAATGGCCGCCGACGCTCCCCCAGCGACAGCGGCCACAGGGTTGCTCAGCAGCAGACGCCCATCAATCGATGGGCGAAAGACCGGAACAGGTTGGGGTCGCCCGGCGGAGTGCTTTGCAAGCAGGTGTTGTTGCGCGCGGATAATAGTGGACCACGGCAGGTCGATGATGCCGGCGGGATCGCCGCCGAGGTGGAGCAGATCGAGCAGTTCGTCGGTTACGGCCTCTCCGTAGGCACGTGAGCCCACCCGTTCGGGATCTCCGCTTTGGACGATGGCGCGGCGCATCAGCCCTGCCGCGCGTGGTGATGCGAGAAGGGTGGCGACCATGGTCGCCCCCGCGGACTGGCCGGCGACGGTGACGTTAAGGGGATCACCGCCGAATTGGGCGATGCTGTCGCGCACCCATTCGAGCGCGGAGATGATGTCGACCAGCGCGAGGTTGCCGGATTGGCTGTAGTCCGGACCGAGCAGGTGGTCGAGAGTGAGGTATCCCAGGGCGCCGAGGCGATAGTTGATTGAGACGACGACGATTCCGCCAGACGCAGCAAGGCGTACACCGTCGCGAAGTGGGTCGGCGTTAGACCCGGAGATGTGCAGGCCACCGTGTATCCAGACGAACACAGGCAGTTTGTGCGCCGACGGATCAGGCGTCCAGACGTTCAGGTTCAGGCAGTCGCGCTCATTGATGAGTAGCCCGCCAGGGTCGTCGACGTGCTGGGGCGAAGCTGGTCCGGCTTGTACGGCGTCTCGAGTGCCTTTCCACGGTTCGACGAGACGTCCGGGTCGGAACCGTTGGGTTGCCACGCGGTACGGGACACCGCGAAACGCAGCCGCTACACCGTCGGGCGTGGTGACGACGCGGCCGCGGAGAATACCGTCTGGTGTGTGGACTAGCGAAGCTGTGGAGTCAGCCACGGTCGATGGCTGATTGATGGAGGACTGGTCCGTGTCCGGGCGACAGCGTGCTTTGCAGGACCAATGAAGACGCGCCGATGGCGGCCGCGTCGCGCGGATTTGCAGAGAGTTCGACGCTGATGGGATGTGCGCGGCGGGCGAATCTCTGCGACTCGAGCCGGGCTCTGATGACGCGGGTGTAAATGGACCCGGCGATGGCGACGCCGGGTCCAGTCAATATGAGGGCGTCGAGATCGAATAGATTCGCCAGAGTCACGGCGCCCTCGGCCAGGTACGCCGCGGATCGTTGTAGGAGTTTGCCGGCTGCAGCGTGTCCGTTGATGGCGGCGAGTCCTATGACGTCGAACTCGCGGGCATTCCGTTCGATTTCGAAGGTGAGGTCCAGGTCGTCGAATGCATGCTTATTCTCCGCTGCTTCCTTGACCACGGCCGATGGGGCGGCGTAGCGTTCCAGGCAGCCGATGTTGCCACAGAAGCACTCGCGACCGCCGGGAACGACCGTTACGTGACCGATCTCAACCGCGTTGGAGCTTGCACCCCGGTACAACGCCCCGTCGAGCACGACCCCGGCACCAATTCCCGACCCGATGTATATGCTGCCGAAAGTCTCGTGCCGGGAGACGCCGCGGCTCCAAAACTCGCCTATCCCCGCCGCAGCGGCGTCGTTCTCGACGAGTAAGGGGACACCGATCCCGGAGCCGATTTCCTCGCGCAGCGGGAAGTCCCGCCAATGTTGGAGCGTCGGAGGGCCAAGCACTCGTCCTGCTTTCTGGTCGATCGGCCCCGGGGCGACGACGGCGGCGCCGGCAATCGTGGTTCGGTCCAGCCCGCTCCCGCGTACAAAGTTTTCGTACCCGCGAACGATGCGGCGAGTGACCTCCTCTGGCGGGTCCAGTGCCGCACCGTCGATCTGTTGGCGTGCGATGACGCCACCCGCGGTGTCGGTGGCCACGAGGGTAATCGCCTCGAAAGCGAGCTGAATGCCGACCGCGATGCGAGCACGGGCGTTGATCTCGAGCATCTGGCGCGGCTTACCGCCGGTTGCGGTGGATCCAGTTAAACGGACTATTCCGTCGGTCAGTAATTTGCGCACGATCAGAGAGATCGCCGGCTGCGTCAACCCGGTCGCCGCAGTCAATTCGACACGACTAATCGGACCGGAGGAGCGGATCAAGTCGACAACTAGGGCCCGGCTGCCCGGCGCCGCCGCTGTGGCCTCAGGACGAGCCATCGTTTCTCCTCTCGATCTGCTCGCTAGCGTACGGTAAAGCAGCAGGCGCACCGGTCTGTCCTCTGGCAACCGGTGTGTCACCATTCTGCCGACTGCTGCTGCGGCGGCATGAGTGCATGAGGCACCTACGCTGGAGATGTCTAACCGAAAGTAGGACCCCGTGAGCGATTTCCCCTTGCTGCGCCCGATCGGCCTCGCCCTCGTTCGGGCGACGGAGATCATGGGCGCAGAGCCGTATTTCCATGAGTTCATTGCGGGCGTGGAGCGGGCCGTGCGACCTGCAGGATATTCGGTTCTCTTGAATGTGCTTCCAGATACGGAAGCGGAGGCGAAGGCGTACCGCCGATGGAGCGCCGACGGCGAAGTGAGCGGCGTCATTCTTGTCGACCTCACTGTCAACGACCCTCGACCCCAGCTGGTCCACGCGCTTGGCTTGCCCGCGATTGTCGTTGGCCCGCCCACGGCAGCTCCGGGCTTTCGAGCCGTATGGACCAATGACGATATGGCCATGCGCGATGCCGTCGAATATCTTGCCGGACTCGGCCATATCCGGATTGCTCACGTCGGCGGCCCCGCCAATCTGCTGCATAGCCAAATCCGGCGCGACGTCTTCCTCAACGAATGCGCACGTCTCGGTATCGAACCGATCGAGCAAAACGGTGACTACTCCCGCGAATCCGGCGGGCGCTGCATCAGCGCCCTGATCAGGCACAAGAAGCCACCGACTGCCGCCATCCTTGACAATGATCTGATGGCGCTCGGTGCGCTGGACTCGGCGCAAGAGCTGGGGATCTCGGTTCCAGGTGCCCTTTCCCTGCTTGCCTGGGACGACTCCGCGCAATGCCAACTGAGCGAGCCCTCGCTGTCGGCGGTATCGCATGATGTCCAGGTCATCGGAATGCTCGCCGGTCAGGGACTGCTCGAAGAGATTGTCTCGGTCTCGGGGCAATCCATCGCGAGTCCCCCGGTGGTAGTCGTCGCCCGCGAATCGACCGGGGCGCCGATATTGAACGTTTCGAGCTAGCCGTCGAATCTCTTGCATGAGAATACCTCCTCAAAAAGTATTACATAAGTAATTTATATATGTTCTTGACTCCTGCTAACCAATCCGCGACCATGGGTTACGCCACAGCACCGTGCACTCGCTCGGACCGCTCGGCAACAGATACGTCCCCGGTCGAAGGAGCCCTGGCAAAACATGAAATCTGCCACCCACCAGTCCGCGTCACCGCGGCAGCAACATCGCTCATCCATTGCGGGACTAGCTCTCGTTGCGATTACCGCCGCGTCCCTCGTCGTAGCCGCTCCCGCCGGCGCCACCGAGAAGGGGTCCGACTGGAAGAACGAAAACAAGGCCTTCGTGCAACGCGATGGAAGCTCTCTGACCCTCGATGGCGAGCAATTCCGCGCTAGCGGAACCAACATCTACTGGCTCGGTCTCGATGAAAACGTCGGCGGAGTCGACTACCCGACGTTCTTCCGGATCAAGGACGCACTGGATACCGCCGCTGTGATGGGCATCACCGTGGTGCGTTCGCACATGACCACGTCTACCAGTCAGGACAATGCAGATCCGCTGGCGCTCATGCCTAAACTCGGTCAGTACAACGATGAGGCCTTCCGCACCATTGACTTTGCCGTGGCCTACGCCGGAACACTGGGCATCCGCTTGGTGCTACCTCTGACCGACGAGTGGGAGTATTACCACGGAGGCCACCGCGATTTCACAACTCCGCTCGGGCTTAACGCAGACCAGTTCTACTCTGACCCATCCGCCATCGCCGCCTACCAGGACTACGTAGACCACATCCTGACGCACACCAACTCGATCACCGGTACACGCTTCGTTGACGACCCGACGATCATGGCCTGGGAGCTCGGCAACGAACTCGAGGGAATGACCCTCGATTGGATCAACAGCCAGGTCGCCCATATTAAGGATCGGGCTCCGCAGCAGCTCGTCGCAGCGGGTCGCCGCTTCGACATTGACCCGGACACCCTCGCGGCCCCCGACCTCGACATCGTTGACGTTCACTACTACCCTCCAACGGCCGAGCGTGTCTCCGCCGACGCCGCAGTCGTTGCTGCCGCCGGCAAGATTTACATCGCGGGCGAGTACGCCTCCACGGCCGCCACCGGAGAACTCCTGGATGCCGCGGCCGCCGATCCGAACGTCTCTGGCATGTTCTTTTGGTCGCTCTTCGGCAACAACGACCGCGGCGGCCAGGTCCAGCACGACGACGGATTCACCCTTCACTATCCGGGAGTCTTGGAGCGGGCGAAAGAAAACGTCGCCGCCATCCAGCACTACAGCGCCGCGACAGGAAGCGAGCCGGGTCGTCTCAAAATCGGCATTCCTCTCATAACCACAATCGATCAGAATTACGGTATCAACGTGGTCGCCTGGCGCGGGACAGCGGGTGCTGCCGGATACATCGTGCAGCGTTCAACCGACGGGGGAAAATGGGCCGACGTGACTGACGGGCCGGTGTCCGCCTCAGCGTCACCCGTCACCGATTACGAATCTCCGGATGGTGCCGCCTACCGGGTGATCCCGGTCGACGCCAATGACCGACGCCGGACTGCCTCCGACGCGGTCGCGGCACCCAATGAAGGAGCTGTCCTCGTCGACCCGCTTGAAAGCTGGTCACTTACTTCCACACACGACGGGACCGACATCCTCGCCACACCTGCCGGCGGCGTTGCCGCAGGCACAAAGGGCGGCACCGCCAGCATCACCTGGGAGAGCGATGGTCTCCTCAGCGCGACGTTCAAGGTCACCGATTCTAAATCTGTCGTCGTGTCCACGAGCGTCGATGGAGTCAACTGGACTGACGTTCCTACCAAAAACGTGGTGCGAGCAGGGCACCGCTTCGTGATCGCGAACGGTCTATCCGGAGACGCCGTTCGCCTGAGCTGGAAGGGCAACGGCAAGGTTGAACGCGCCACCATCACTAGCGCAGCAGTGACTATCGCATTGTTCGACCCCCTGAACGACTTCTCGAAGACTGCGCAACACAACGGGAACCTCTCGTTCGACAGCAGCAACCCGACATCATTCGGCGGCGATACCTCACGGGTGAAACGCGACAGCAGTAACCTGGCAAGTCTCTCCTGGGCGTTTGATGACATCAGCGGCGCCAACATCGACGCGTGGTATTGGCCCGACCAAGCCGTGGCCGCGCTCACGGTCGAGGGCTCCGCCGATGGGTCTACCTGGACAACTCTGCAAACGCAGACGCGCGCCGGTGTTGGAAATTGGAAGCCCTACACCTACAGTGTCGAGGACTTGACGGGCGTCAACCATCTCCGAGTTTCCTGGCCCCAGTTCGCGGGCGAAATCTGGACCCCCCAGATTGGCTCGGTCAGTATCTACTCTCCCAACGCAGCACCACTGACTGCACCCGGAGCGGTGGAGCTCGGAACTCCCGCAGCCGCCGCGGCATCGGTCACCGCCACACCAGCCTTCTCTTGGGAATCCGCCGTCTCCGCCGCCTACTACCGGTTCGAGCTCTGGAAGACAAACGCCCCCGGTACGCCCGTTACGTCCGCAACCGGCTTAACCGCGACGGGATATCGGCCGGCTCTCGAGCTGGACCCGGAGACCACCTACTCATGGCAGGTGACCGCGGTGAATGGCGCCGGATCGACAGCGTCAGAACGGCGCGACTTCTTTACCGCAGCCCTACCCACTGAACCCACAGTTGTCGACGACTTCGACGACTACGCAGCTGATTCGGACCTGCAGGCCGCTTACGTCCGAAATGCTGGTGGCGGCGCAATCAACCTCTCGCTCACCGCGAACGACGCCAACGGTACCAGGGCTGCTCAGTTCGATTACGATCTGGGTACCGCGGGCTACGCCGGCACTGCAAAGACCTTTAGCGGCGCACAAAACTGGTGGGGATACTCCGGTCTAACCCTGAACATCGATGCCGACGTCAGCAACTCCCTCTCAGTGCAGTTCGTCGCGAACGGCGCCTACTGGGAAGCGTCTGTGACGCCACTGACTAACGGACCACAGACAGTCAATATCCCCTTCACTGACTTCGCGCCACCGTCGTGGGCACCACAGGCCGATCTTGACCTCACCTCCGTCACCCAGTTCGCGCTGTATATCAACGGGACTGGCACGGGAACCATGACTATCGACGACATCACCACCGTCGTGGTCGCCCACTAACACCAACCTGCTTCTACCCCTCTGTACATCAATCCGAACGCCCCGGCGCCGATGACGGCGACGGCCAACCAAGGAGAATCATCGTGCAACACACGCCACACACCCGACGAAACGCACTGATGGGCGCTACGGCCATCGCTGTGACGGCCGCACTTGCCCTTACCGGATGCACCGGCAACTCCGCAGCCAACGACTCTGGAGAACCGGCCGGCGAGATCACCGTGCTCACCAACCGCACCGACCTCGTTGACACCACCTTCGCCGACTATGCCGAGACCTTCGAGAAGAAGTATCCGGGTACCACGGTGAAGTTCGAGGCTCTCACCGATTACGAGGGCGACACGAAGATCCGCCTCAACTCCAAGGATTTCGGCGACGTTCTGCTCATCCCCAGCTCAAACGTCACCAAAGACAAGTTCGCGAACTACTTTGAGCCTCTCGGCTCGACTGAAGACCTGGCAAAGAAGTACCGCTTCACCAACGAAGGCTCCTTCGACGGCACCGCCTACGGCATCTCCACCTTCGGCTCAGCGATGGGCTACGTTTTTAACCGCGATGTCTGGGCAGATGCTGGCATAACAAGTCCCCCAACGACGGAGGCCGAATACCTGGCGGCTCTGAAGAAAATCAAGGACAACGGCGTCACTCCTTACTACACCAACTACAAGGACGGCTGGCCACTGGCCACGATCGAGGGCAATCTCGGAACCGTTCAGGGCGCCGACGTGCGCAGCCAGATGATCGCTGACGATGCCCCCTGGACGGAAGGTAACGACCAGTTCAACATCGACGGTCTGCTCTTTGACACGGTCGCGGCTGGCCTCAGCGAGGATGACCCCACCACTACCAACTGGGAGGAATCCAAAGACCTCCTCGCCACCGGCAAGATCGGTTCGATGGTTCTTGGTTCGTGGGCCGTCGCGCAGATGCAGGATGCGGCAGAAAAGGCCGGCGAATCGCGCGACCTCATTGGCTTCTGGCCGATGCCCTGGGCGCAGGACGGCACGTTCACCTCGGTGACCGCGTCCGACAAATTCCTCGCGATCAACAAGAACTCCGAGAACAAGGCCACTGCCCGTGCCTGGGTCGACTGGTTCACAGATGAGTCCGGATTCGCCGCGAGCCAGGGCGCGATCAGCCCCGTCATCGACGCCGCTGCTCCCGATACCCTCTCCGACTTCACCGAGATCGGCGTTGAGTACCTCGAGCTCGCTCCGGACCCGGTCGGCAAAGAGGCCGTCATCACCGATATCGCCAACGAGGCCGAGATCGACCTCTTCGGCAACTCCTACCGCCAGGGGCTCATTGACGCCGCCCGCGGCGCGGGAGACGGCGACAAGAAGTCACTATTCGATGACTTGAACGAGCGCTGGGCTACCGCCCGCGCCGCCGTCGTCGAATAAACGACTCGACGGGCGGTCCGCCTAGCAGCGGGCCGCCCGTTTCCTCCCACCTTCAACCGCATCCCCCGAAGATGCCGAAAGGATCGACATGTCGATCACCGACACTCCTTCCCTCGAGGTGGGAGCCAGCAAACGGATCCGGCCGGAACGCAAACAGCGGCTGGCCGGCCGACGGATCACGCCGTGGCTGTTCCTGGCAGTCCCGCTTGCGTTCCTCATCGTTCTCACCTACATCCCCGTCGCGAATATGTTCTGGTACAGCGTCACTGACTGGGACGGCCTTGATCCAGAGAAAAGCTTGGTCGGGCTCGACAACTACATCAAAATCTTCACTGAACCGGAGATCTTCCGCGTCTTCTTGGTCAGCCTCTTCTACCTTGCCGGCGCCATCGCCCAACTCGGCTTAGCGCTGTTCTTCGCGGCCCTGCTGAGCTTTCAGACACGGTTCCGTAACTTCTTTAAGGGCGTTATCTTCTTCCCATACCTGATCAACGGTGTCGCGATCGGGCTGATGTTTCTGTACTTTTTCCGTCCTGACGGGACGCTTGACGCCGTCCTCGGCGCTTTCGGCGTGCAGAACACCCCGCAGTGGCTTGGCGATCCGTCGGTTGTCAACACGTCGCTGGCTGCGACCTCAGTGTGGCGATACATGGGGTTGAACTTCGTACTTTTCCTCGGCGCCATCCAATCCGTTCCTGCGGAGCAGTACGAAGCGGCTGATCTGGACGGGGCGAACTCTTGGGACAAGTTCCGGTACATCATCGTGCCGAGCATCCGGCGCATCCTGGGCCTGTCGTTCATTCTCGCCATCGCGGGTGCCCTCTCGGCGTTCGAAATGCCCTACATCATGACCGGCGGTGCCAACGGTTCTGAGACGTTCGTCATCCAAACCGTCGACACCGCATTCCGCTACTCCAAGGTAGGTCTCGCCTCGGCGATGGCTGTTGTCCTCCTCGCAATTGTCCTCATCATTACCGCAGTGCAACGACGCGTCTTCCCCGACGAGAAAGCGGGCCAGGAATGACCAGCACCCAGCCCAGCCCAGTGGACGCCACGGGACTGCCCGTGACGGACCACGCAATCGCAGCGTCTGGGAGTTCGGGTACGAAGAGCCCCCGTCGGCGACGCCGTGCAGGTGGATTTTTCGGCCGGCTTGGCAAGTACGCGTCCCTGGTCATCGCCTGCCTGTTCGCGCTAATTCCGATCGTGACGATATTCATGCTCGCCTTCAAGACGTCTGCGGAGTATCGGAGCACGGGTCCCCTCGTTCCCCCGAGCAACTGGTTCAACTTCGACAACTTCGTCATCGCCTTCACCCAGGGCGACATGATCACCGGATTCGTGAACACGGCAATCATCCTCGTGATCTCGATCACTGGCACTGTGCTCATCGGTACCATGGCTGCGTACGCTATCGACCGGTTCCGATTCCGCGGCCGGTCCCTGGTCACCGCACTGTTTCTGCTCGCGACCCTCGTCCCGTCCGTTACCACCCAGGTGGCGACCTTCCAGGTCATCAACGCCCTCGATCTTTTCAACACCCGATGGTCGGCCATCCTTCTGTTCACCGGCACTGATATCGTCGCGATCTACATTTTCCTGCAGTTCATGCAGTCGATCCCGATCTCCCTCGATGAGGCCGCCACGCTCGACGGTGCCAGTCGATTCACCGTGTACTGGAAAATCATCCTGCCGCTGCTAAGACCCGCCGTTGCCACGGTCGTGATTATCAAGGGCATTGCCGTCTACAACGAGTTCTACATCCCCTTCCTCTATATGCCCTCACGGGATCTTGGCGTGATTTCCACGTCCCTCTTCCGATTCATGGGCCCATTCGGGGCGCAGTGGGAAGTCATCGCCGCCGGAACCATCCTCGTCATCGTTCCCACGCTCATCGCCTTTCTCTTCCTTCAGCGTTTCATCTACAACGGACTCACCTCAGGAGCAACAAAGTGACCGACACCATCACCGATCCGACTCTCATAAGCGCGGCCGTGCGCCCCCTGCACGACGGCTGGAGCGTCCGCGCGCAGCGCGGCCCCATCCCTTCCTCGGTAGCCAGAAAGTCATTCCCCGCAACTGTCCCAGGACTGGTACACACCGATCTGCTTGCCGCGAACCTGATCCCCGACCCCTACCTCGATCAGAACGAGAAGAAGGTGACCTGGATCGGCGAAAGCGACTGGGAATACACCACAACATTCGAGTGGACTGCCGACGGGCACGACCGCCACGAGTTGGTCTTCGAGGGACTGGACACTATCGCCACGGTAACCCTCAACGGTCATCAGATCGCTACCACCCGCAACCAGCACCGCACCTACCGCCTCGCGATTGATGAACTTCTCATCGATGGACCGAACGAGCTTTCCGTGTTCTTCGCCTCCCCCGTTGCTGAAGCCGACCGGGCCAGCCTCGAAATCGGCTACCGGCCGCACACCTACACCCACCCCTTCAACGCCATCCGCAAGGCCGCCTGTAACTTCGGCTGGGACTGGGGATTGGATGCGGCATCCGTCGGCATCTGGAAGCCCGTATCTCTGCACGCCTGGAGCACCGCACGGTTGGCGACGGTGCGACCCGTGGTGGTCGTCGACGAGTCAACCGGGCGAGTCAGCGTGAACGTGGCCATCGACCGCACCTCCGACGAACCAGTCGTCCTCACGGCAAGCATCGCCGGGGAGAGGTCCTCAGCCACCATCCCCGCTGGCAGCACGACAGCAACAGTCGAGATTGCCATCGCCAACGTTGATCTGTGGTGGCCACGCGGATTCGGAGACCAGCCCCTGTATGACCTCGCCGTGGACGCGAGCGTGAGCGGCGCCTTCGTCGACACCTGGACCACCCGGATCGGCTTCCGCACCATCGAAGTGCAACTTGAGCCAGACGCTGAAGGTTCCTCCTTCCGATTTGTCGTGAACGGCGAACCGGTATGGATCCGAGGCGCGAACTGGATCCCGGACGACGCCTTCATCACCCGCGTCGACCGCGCCCGCCTGGCACGGCGAATGGACCAGGCGGAATTCGCCAACATGAACCTGCTGCGCATCTGGGGTGGCGGCTACTTCGAGTCCGACGACTTCTACGAACTTTGCGACGAGCGCGGCATCCTGGTCTGGCAGGACTTCCTGTTTGCCTGCGCCTCTTACGCCGAGGAGGAGCCGCTGTGGAGCGAGGTCGAAGCTGAAGTCCGCGACAACGTGACTCGGATCATGCCACACGCGAGCCTGGCTCTCTGGAACGGCAACAACGAGAACATCTGGGGCTACGAGGAATGGGGATGGGCCAAGCGCCTGCAGGGACGCACCTGGGGGCTGGGGTACTACCTCGACCTCCTCCCCCGCCTCGTCTCCGAACTCGACCCCGGCCGCGCCTACACGCCTGGAAGCCCCTGGTCGGGCGACCCGGAAATTTTTGCCAACGACTACAACCACGGATCAGTGCACCTGTGGGAGCTGTGGAACAGAGTTGACTACCCGGCCTACCGCGACATCCACTCCCGATTCGTCGCTGAGTTCGGCTGGCAAGGCCCGGCATCCTGGTCGAGCATCCAACGGTCGATTTCTGACAACCCCCTCACCCCGGAGTCGCCCGGCATGATCCATCACCAAAAGGCGACGGACGGCAACGACAAGCTCACCGACGGCCTCGTCGCGCACCTACCCCTTCCGGACAACACCGAGGACTGGCACTGGGCCATGTCCCTCAACCAGGCGCTCGCAGTCACCCTCGCAATCGAGCACATGCGATCAGAGAGTCCTCGGTGCATGGGCTCTATCGTGTGGCAGCTCAACGACTGCTGGCCGGTCACGTCCTGGGCCGCCATCGACGGTTACGGTGTCGCCAAACCGCTGCTCTACGCGCTCAAGCACGTCTACCAGGACCGCCTTCTGACCGTCCAGCCACGCGCAGACTCTCTCGCAACCGTCGCCGTCAACGACAGCGCCGAGGACTGGGATGGTGAGTACGTGATCCGTCGCCTACGGTTCGACGGGACCGTCCTTGCCGAGAACCGGCAGGACGTGCACGTCGACGCGCGTTCCGCAGCGACGATCGCGATCGATGAGGAGACCGGCACACCTGGAGACGTTAACGATGAGCTGTTGGTCGTCGACTTCGGTGACACGCGTGCATTCTGGTTCTTCGCCGAGTATCGCGACTCCGCCCTCGAAGCCGCCCGCCTGTCGACCACAGTCAAGACGGTCGACGGAGGTGTGGACGTCACGGTGACAGCGGACAACCTCGTCCGCGACATCACTCTGCTGATCGACAAGGTCGACCCCCAGGCAGTCGTAGACGATCAGCTCGTCACCCTGCTCCCGGGCGAGTCCGTCACCTTACATGTCACTACTGACCGCCCAATCGATTTTCGCCAACTGGTGTCAGACCGGGTACTTCGCACCGCCAACCAGCTCGTGGCGGACTGGGCTTAGTTCACCGTCACACACGAGGCCTGACGGATGCCCCCATCCGCCGGGCCTCGTGTGCCCGGATGCGTTACAAACCTAAGGAACACCAATGCCCAACTCACTCGCGCTTGCAATCGATATCGGCGGGACCAAGATCGAGACTGCTCTTGTCGACGATGACGGACACATCGTCGCCCAGAGCAGGCACCGCGTCCCGACCGGCCGGGATATGGATTCACACGGCCTCGGCCTTGCACTAGAGGGCTGCGTGATGGCCTCCACTGCGAAGTCGGGCGGCACGGTGATCGTCGGTGTCGGGATCGGATCCGCAGGCCCCGTCGATCTCGCCGCAGGAATGATCCTTCCGAAAAACCTGCCTCTTCTCCGCGGCTTCCCAGTCCGCTCGTTCGTCGAAGACCTCGTCCCCGACCGTCCTGTCGAGTTGCGCCTCGACGGCACGTGCCTCGCCCTCGCCGAACACTGGATTGGTGCGACCCGCGGGACCTCATCGTCCATGAGCATTGTTGTGTCGACCGGTGTCGGCGGCGGCATAATGTTGGACGGCCGGATAGTCTTCGGCCGCTCCGGCAACGCTGGCCACATCGGGCAGATTCACCTTGACCGCTCGGACGACGGGACCTCGGACGGCGGAACACTCGAAGGGATCGCCTCCGGACTCAGAAGCGTTGACTGGGCTAGGAGGCACGGGTGGTCAGGGCAGACCGGTGAGGACCTTGGACGTTCAGCAGGCGCCGGCGACGCCATTGCTATCGCCGCGGTTCAGCGTTCGGCAGCAGCCGTGGGACGCGCTATTGCGAACGTCGCCACACTCCTTGACCTTGAGGCAGTGGCAATTGGCGGAGGGTTCTCCCATGTGTCCCCCTCCTACCTGGACATAGTCCACGGATCGGCGCGCGACCATGCGGTGTTCGACTACTCCCGCGACGTCGCGATCCTCTCGTCAGGCTTAGGCAGCGACGGCCCCCTGATCGGCGCTGCGGCCCTCATCCACCGACCACATTTGATCGGTCACCCTGGCGAGGTCACGCTAGCCTCAACCCTCTGACTCTCCGCCATCCATCCCTGGGTAGGTTCTGACATCCCACGACCGGTCACCAACAACATGCGGAGCACCATGGCACCCTTTTGTGAGATCCGACCCGACCAGCTCCTTCGCTCGGCCCTGCGTCCGGCGGCCGGACGCATAATGGTCGCAGCGTCAGCCTTTGTTGTGAAAGAAAGCCCTCTGTGGCTCCTTCCTCTTGTAACGGCGGCAGTCGTCGACGCCCTAGTTGACCAGAAGGCACCAGACGCGCTGATCCTGCCGGCCGCCGTCGGGGCGGCCACCATCATTGCGAACATCGCCGCCAACAACATCTACGTCCGACTGTATTCGTCCGCGGTGCGTTCGATGGGCTCTCGGCTCCGGGAAGCGCTGGCGGTGCGCCTTCAACTCATGTCTTTCGAATACCACGCCCGCGGCAGCGCGTCGATCGTGCAAACGAAGGTAGTACGCGACGTTGAAAACTTGGAGCTGATGCTTCAACAGGCATCCGGCCCGCTTCTGAATGCCATAACCATCCTCATCGGCGCGGGTGTCGTAACCGCAGCGCGAGTGCCTCAATTTCTGGGGGTGTTCGCACTAACCATCCCCCTTGCAGCCGCTCTCATCATCTGGTTGCGACGCCGAACAGCCGAGAGCAACGCTTCGTTCCGACGCGACGTCGAGACCATGTCCTCGACCGTGGGAGAGATGTCCTCCCTGTTGGAAATCACTCGAGCCCACGGTCTCGAAGGCGTGTCCGTGGGGCGAGTCGTAGATGCCGCACGCCGTGTCGAGACTGCGGGAGTCGCCCTGGATCGGCTCAACGGCCGTTTCGGCGCATTGTCATGGAGTAGCTACCAGCTCATCACCCTGGGGAGCCTATTCGGAGCAGCCATCGTCGCCATGACCGGTCTCCTTCCGATCACCGTAGGCGAAGTTGTCCTCCTCAGCTCCTACTTCGCTCTACTCACTGGATCCATCTCCGGCGCGTTCCAAACCGCGCCTATTATCACCCGAGGGCTGGAATCCCGGCGATCCATAGCTGAGGTCCTGACCGAACCGGACATCGAGGACAACGAGGGAAAGATGGTCGTCCTCGCTACCTCCGGTCGGATCGACTTCGAATCGGTCACCTTCCGCTATGGCGAACACAATGTTCTCACCAATGTGAGCCTTCAGATCCGGCCGGGAGAGACGGTAGCGTTCGTCGGTCCTTCCGGGTCGGGAAAATCCACCCTCACACGTATCGCCCTCGGGTTGCTGCGGCCAACCGACGGCCGCGTATTTCTCGATGGGCTCGACGTCAGCACGCTCGACATGCGCACCGCCCGCCGTTTCATCTCCGTTGTCCCTCAGGAGCCCGTCCTGTTCAGAGGCACCATCAGAGACAACGTTCTTTACGGACTGCCCGAGACGAGCGACACACGGCTCGAGGATGCGCTTCTCGCCGCCAACGCACAATTCGTCCTCGACTTGCCAGAGGGATGGCACACGCCCGTTGGAGAGCGCGGCGCACAGCTTTCCGGCGGTCAGCGACAGCGGTTAGCAATTGCGCGCGCGCTGATCCGTAATCCGCGACTGCTGATTCTGGACGAGGCGACCGCCTCTCTCGACCCAAAAACGGAAGCCGAAGTCCGTGATGCCCTCGAACGCCTTCGTCACGGGCGGACCACCCTTATCGTCGCGCACCGGCTCAGCACCATCCGTGACGCGGACCGCATCGTAGTTCTCGACGCCGGCCGCATCGTCGAAGTGGGCACCCACCAACAGCTCCTTTCCGCGGGTGGAGCTTACGCAGAGATGTCGGCCGCGGCCTAACTAATCTTCCTCGAACCGAATTGCACAAGCAGGGAGGCCCCAGCCTGAGACCTCAACCGGTGCGCCTGTCAGCGCAGAGTCACCTCACCCTGGTTCAGAAAACGCGGATGAAAGTAGGTACTCTATATCGCCGCATTCGTGTTGTTCCCGCATAGCTGCTCAGACCACATCACGAAGTAAGACCAGCGTGTCTGGCTCTAAAGCAAGGCACTATCCGGAACCTTCCCCATTTCCGCGATCGCCGCATAGAGGCCGGCCGCAGCCAGCACATCGCCATCGCCGTGGATGAAGTAGGGCTGTCTCCCGTCTTCCATCTTGCTGCCACTCGTAGTAGCCGGGCATAGGCACCAGGCACCGTTGGCTGGCAAACGGGCTGCGGAACATGCCGTTGCTGGCCACCGATTCCAGGCGTGCGTTGATGGGGGCCGGGCCTCCCGGCTTTGCCCAGCCTCGCTTCAATCCCCACGAGGCCAGGTCCACGTCCCGCTGCACTGTTTCATCACGGGTCCATTCCCGCACGATAGGTGCCGGGTCGGTGGGCGCAACACTGTACGAGGGCTTCCAGTCGGCGGCGTTGGCGCCGGTGGCGTCGAAGAGGCTCAGCAGCTCGTCTGTCGTATTGGGAACCACGTATCTGCCGCACATGCAGTTGAAACTAGCTCTCCCCCGGCTTCGTCAGCAATGGGATCAACCCGGCGCTGTCTGGGTAGTGCGAGGACGGCCAACGTCACACGAAGCGAACGAATCCGCACTCCAGGCAGCATCAGAAAGGGCCTTCATCGGTGCCCAAGATCACCATACGGACCAAGCATCGTTGACAGTTCGGCACACCCAGGTCGTCGTCCATGCCGGTCACACTACGCGCACATCACCCGCCAGCATCTGAGCAGCCGATGCGCTCTCGTTCTGGATCTACAACGAGATCTGGTGCTGGTACATCCCCACCCACGGCGACGACCTCGCCGAACTACGCTCAACCCTGTGGCGCCAACGAATAAATGCCATCTCCGGCCTGCAGCGCCTCACCCCACAAATCGTGGACGCCCTCATCAACCCGCCCCCGAGCCGCCTGACCTACCGGGAGAGTGCGAAAGTCCGCGGTCGGCGTCACCGTTCTTGCACCGTGTAGTAAAAACCAGACCATCAGGAGTTCCGCTATTTTGGAAGCCGCCGCGCTGGAAAGTGTGAAGTCAGTTGTTAATCAGTAGGACGTTGAAATGACCTTGGCAGGAGAGGTCACGTTCACACCCTGCGGGGACCTTGGTCGGGTACGCACGCTCCGAATTCGAAGGGACCACACCTTGACGCGCCCCCTGATCCGACTCCTGTCCATTCCGGCCTTTGCGATAGTACTGGCGGCGTCTGCACCGGCCCAGGCCCAGGCCGCCCCGCCCGATCAGGGCGCCGATGCCGCCAACCCGCGCGCGTCGAATTCCGCGACCCTGCTGTATTTTAACGACGCCCACGAGATCGGACCGGTACTCTCCGGCGGACAGGACCGCGGCGGTGTCGCCCGTCTCTCCGCTGCGATCGACACGGTGCGTGAGGACAATCCAGCGACATCCGTCGTCTTCGGCGGCGATCTGGCCGGAGGCACGCTCTTCGGCGGGCTTTACAAGGGGTTCCCGATGGTCGACGCCTTCAACAAGATCGGCGTAGACCTCGCGAATTTCGGCCAGCACGACTTCGACTTCGGGATCGATATCGCCCGCGAGCTCGTTGCCGCGTCGGAGTTTCCGTGGATCACCTCCAACCTGGTCGACGCTGAGGGCGAGCCGTTCGTGGCGGGAGGCACGTGGGAGGTCCAGCGCATCGGCAAGGTGCGAGTGGGCTTCATCGGCCTGACCGACGCCATCGATACGACCTTGGCCAGCGACCAGCTCGACGAGACCGATCCCGTCGAAGCCGCACGGGCCGCCGTGGCTGACATGACAGCGACAGAGAAGGTGGACGTCGTGGTGGCAGTGACTCAGCACTCGATGGACGACAACCGGGTGTTGGCGCAGGCCGTACCGGAGATCGATGCCATCTTCGGCGAGGAGATGGCTGAGTACGAGTCCGTCATCTCCTACTCCGGCGCGGTCCCTCTGATGGCTCCCGAGGGGAACATCGGCTCGCTCATCCGGCTCGACATCACCAAAGAGGGCGGCGAGTACATCGTCGCCCCGTCCGTGATCGAGGTGGACCACACGGTCACCCCGGACCCGAGTCTGCGCCAGCTCGAGAAGTTCTACGAGGCCGATATGGCGGCCAACCTCTCCACGGTCCTCGCCACTGTCCAGACCCCGCTGCTCAACCCTGAGAACGCCGCCCGCCGCCAGGAAACAGCTCTCGGCAACTGGGTTGCGGATGCCTTCCGCGCGTACCACGGCACCCAGATCGGGTGGATGAATGGTGGTGGCCTGCGCGCAGAGGCACCAGGGCCGGACTTCACCACGCGGGACGCGTACTCCATCGCACCCTTCGATAACAAAGTCATGGTCGTGCAGGCGTCCGGGGCCGGAATCGTCGCAGCACTCGAGCAGGGCGTTGGACACGTGGACATTCTGGGAGGCGGCTTCCCCCAGGTGTCGGGGATTTCCTACTCCTACTCCCCCAGTGCTGCCGTCGGCTCACGCGTCAGCGACGTCCGGGTCGCCGGGGAACCAATCGACGTCGGATCCACGTACTCGGTGGCGGTAACAAACTACGTCGTCGGTGGCGGCGACGGCGTCGCCGGGTTCTCGGGAGGATCAGTGCTGGTCCCAGCTTCGGGAGCGCCAAGCGACGCGGAGGCGATCATGGCCCACGCAAAGTCGCTCGGCGTCGTCGACGCGACGACGGAGGGACGGATCACCGTCCTGCCGTAAGACCGACGCCGAAATCGGCGGCCTCGCGCACGGCGTTCATCAAGGAAGCTCACTACCGCGAGGGCTGGCTCGTGACCAGCGCGCACCCGTTGGCATCAGTCGCCTATGCGATTCTTCGTCAAGCCTGGAAATCGGGCGAGACCACAAACTTCGTTTGGGAAGATCTCACCGTCTGAGGGATAGACCGTCCCGATAAGGGTTCCGAAATGGCACCCCGCCGGTCAACGTCGGCTCGGAGCCCTGGCGGCGAATTCCGTGCCAATGAAGCGTTCGTCTTACGAGCTGCTCCGGATGTTCCCTCCTGGCGAAGCAATCGACGGCATATTTCCCCGAACGACCTCGCGGTCGTAGGCTCGCGCTGAGTAGGGCACTCAGGTGTCCGCGAATCGAGGGCGGGGTCGAAATGGAATTCAGTGCTCTTTTTTGGTGGAACTTCTGGGTGGTAGTCCAGGTTCTCGTTGTGGTTGGGGTCTTCGTGGCTCTGGGGCTTTTCATCCGCTGGGGGCGGCGCAAGAGCGCCATTCTTGAGGCGAGCCAACCCACGGAAGGTCACGGGCCCGCTGCCGGTAAGTAGCGAGTGCAAGTCCCCCACAGGAGGTTCCGGAGACGCATCTTCACTGGGGCCCTATCTTGAAGTATCCAAACGAACGGAACCGTGGTGGACAGTCCAGCCGCACTTGCAGTCGCTCTCGCATCCGTCGTCGCCGTCCTCTACCTCGCTGCGATCGCGTACGCCATCGTCCAGATTGCGCGAACCCGCGACCTGTCCGAGGTGGAGAAGGCCCTCTGGATGATCGCCGTCGTATTCGCGCCTCTGCTCGGCGCGCTCGTTTGGTACCTCGCCGGGCCACACCCATTCGGCCTTCGACTCACACACAAGGTTCGGTAGACCTCGACCTTCATTTCTCTTCGCGGAGGGGGTTGGGTGACTGCCCACGGGGCAGGAAGGGCGTTGTAGCGCGAACAACCTCTGTGAAACTCCTTGTATCCGAATGCGCCGGCAACGGCCGCCTGACCGGTAGGTTCGAGCGCATGCGATTCGCTCTGCGTCAGACATCGGCATTAGTGCTGGCTGGGGTGATCGTGCTCTGCTCCAGCGGCTGTGGCAGCGCCCCGAATCCGAGCATTGAATCGCAAGCTTCAACGCCAACGCCAACGCCCACCTCAACGCCTTCAACGTCTCCGACGACGGAGACGAGCCAAAACAATTCCGCCGGAATGAGCGGATTCGAGCGGCAACTCCCGCTTGCAGGGCAATTCGTGACTCAATGGACCGAGACCGTCGGCTCCGTTGAGATCGAACGTCGCAGCGATGGCACTGTCTGGGCGACCCTCAGCGACTTCAGCACGGGAGCCTCTCCGAACTTGAGGCTCTACCTCAATGAAGGGGAGCTGGTCAAGAACACTGATAGCGCCTGGACCACCGATGGCGGCCTCAGTTATGACATCTCCACCGTCAGGGCATCAGCCAGTACGCAAGAGATCGAGATTCGGGGAAGCCAACACATGGACGAGATTCACAGCGTCACAATTTTCGACTACACAGGTCCCGACTATCTACATTTTGGCTCGGCCCCACTCGGGTAGCGCACTATCTATCCGGCGACACTGCAGTCGCTCCCGTATCCGTTGTCGCCGTCCTTTACGTCTCAGCGGCGCCTCGGCGTGCGGAATTCATGCCAGGTCGCCCAATCGCGCCGCGATGCTGTTGTCGTCCCCGGCTCGACGCTCATAGGTGACGGCGATGATGAGCAGCACGGCGCCGACGACGGCCAGCGTGATCCACCACGGCACCGATTCGATGCCGCGGCCGATCTGCGCCACGAACACGAAGATGTTCTCGATGGGCAGCACGATAATGCCCAGCAGGAAGGGTGCCGCGAGTTTCCGGCTCGAGCCGACGAGAATGGCGACGAGCGCAATCGCGATCACGAGGATGGCCCGCCAGGTCTGGGGGTCGGTGAAAGTCGCGAGGATCGAGGCCAGGAACATCACGCCGAGCCCGGGGGCGAGCAGCGGCCACGAGCCGTGCCAGCGGGCGGGCCAGCTACTGAGCGTGCCGCGCTGGGTGTCAGCTGTATCCCGTTGCCTGCCGCGCATGGCGGCAACGCCGGCGAAGAGTAGGAAAAGGCCCAGGGGCAGCGAGAACCACTCGACTCGCAAGTCACGCGGACTCCAAGCCACGATCGCAGTGACGAACGCGAGCGTGAAGATGAACCAAACGGGAGGCAGGCTTGTCCGCCCGTTTCGCAGCCGCACCGCGACAATGACCATGGCGGCGAGGTAGGCGACCATGAGCGACCACATCAGCCAGATCGTGAACCAGTCTCGTTCGATGGCCGTCCAGGTAGCGAGCCCGACGTACAGGGCGGCGGGGGCATAAAGCCAGCGAGCAGACAGGCGACCGAAAGACCACCCTCGGATGCGCGCCGGTTGAGATATCTCGGCATGGGACAAGATGGCCCGCGCCGCTGCGGCAGCTGGCACGGCGCCGGCCAGGCCAATCCCGAGACACACCACGACCAACGGTATTCCTGCGATCTGGACCACGTCGGCACCGACGCCGAAGCGCACGCCCTGGATAGCCCCGGCAGCCCCGGCGATGATCGCGACCGCGTGGGTCGGCGTGCAGAGTGTGCGCAGCCGTTCGGCGCGAGGCGACACGCACCGGTCGAGCAGCAGGCCGAGCCCGAGCAGCACCCACGACGCGGCGACCAGCCCGAAGCCGCGCCATGCTGCACCGACGGTTTCACCTGCCTCCGACACCGCCAGTACCACCAAGGTCGGCACGACGGCGACGAGGAGCCCGCCGGTGTACAGCGGCACGCCTTGTGCGCCGCGCGCGGTGAGGAGCAGGCCGATGGTCGTGGCTGCGAGGCTCGGCGGGAGCAGGTATGGCTCGAGCAGGCCGATACCGATCAGAGCCCACACACACCACAAGGCTCCCGTGAGGCAGGCAGCCGCGGTCCACCATCCGTAGCGGCGCTTCGCCCAGAACGATGTCGCCGCTGCGCCGAGGGCGAGGATGATGAGCACGAGGAATGTCGTCGGCAAGCCAGCCGCCACCCGAATGAGCGCGAGCCCGACGGCGATTACGCCGGTGAGCATGGCAGACACCTCGAGGGCGATCCGCGCGACCGTGGCGTCCGGTTCGCCGATGCCGCGTCGCTTGAGGGCCGAGCGAATCACCCCAGTGCTCGGGAGCGCGAGAGCGACGATCGCTGCGATGACCGGCAGCGTCACGGGTGAGGCGCTGCCCACAAGCACCTGGGCGCCGAGGCATACGACGACGACGGCCAGGGACGGGATGAGCAGGCCCGCGGCAATCGCGCGCAGCACGATGCCGAGTCCGGGCCGGCGGGAAACGAGGAGGGTCATCGCAAGCAGGAACATGATGCCGGTTGAGAGAGCGGTCCAGCCACTGCGCTCGAAGACCACCTGGATCACGCCGATCACAAAGGGCACGGATGTCACGACCAGGATCGAGTACCAGGCTGCGGGTTTTACTTGCGGAAGGGCGGTCGCGACGATTGCGCCGATCAGCCCGATCGACGTGGTGAGGCACAGGAGCGCGATCGTGCCGATGCCGAGCTGTCCGAGCGCTGTCGCCACGACCACGAGGGCGTAGGCGTAGCCGACAGCGACGTGGAGAAAACGAGTCCCGGCGGGCACGGGTCGCGCGAGCGCGATGATGGCCGTGACGACTGCGATGCCCGCCCACGCCGCGAGGCGAACGTCGGTCCACGAGATGATGCCGGCGAGAAGGACCGCCACATGAGCCGCGAGGATCAGGGGAAGGCGAAAGCGGAGCGAAGCCGCCCGGATGCCCGGGACGAGAACGAGCGCGGCGCTCGTGGCCACCGCGAGCCCAAGGGCGATCGCGATTTGAGCCCAGGGCAAGAGGCCGGGGGCACAGACGACCACGAGCCCTGAGAGCGCCGCCAGCCAGATAGCGAGCGCTGCGCCCCCGTTCGCGAGGGGCGCCTGGGCGATGTCCCGGTGCAGGGTGATTGCGGCGAAGACCCCGAAGCCAATGGCACCGGCGGCGAGGCCGAGCACGACCGCGAGCACGCCGCCTGTGTCAATCACTGAGGCGACGAGATCGGAGCCGTTGAAGGAACCAAGCACCTTCGCGGCGCCGATCAGCAGCGCCACGAGCACCGTCGCCAGGACACTGACCACGGCCATCCCGAACGCGCCGCCGGTGAACCGTCGCCGCTCGATCGTCGCCGGGGTCGGGGCCAGGGCGCCGAGGACGATGAGTCCTGCGGCGCCCGCGACAGCGATGAAGGCGAAGTACCACTGCTCGGCGCCATGGGCCCCGAGGTCGAGGGCGAATGGCAGCCCGGTGAATGCGGCGACGCCGGCAGCCCCGGCGACGAAGCTCCAGAGACCGCGTGCGAGATAGCGGCTGGCGAGGCCGGCGAGCACCGCAATCGCGGCAAGGATGGCGCAGATCCCGAGCCAGTATCCCGTGGTGCTGTCGGCCTCGATCAGTCTCGCCTGAGCGAGCACGATTGCGACGGCGACCACCTGCACCACCGTCAGCGTCACCTGTTCCGCCCGGAGGCGCCCGTCGAATCTGCGTGCCGTGGCGCGGACGAGTGCGACGAGTGCGAGAGCGACGAATGCGGTGCCGAGGTGTCCGATGACCGCCGACAACACGGTGCCGCCCGCGTACCCGAGCATCGAAGGCACCACGGAAAGGCCGAGCAGGGAGATCCAGAGCCAGGTCCGGATGCGCACCACCCGCGACAGTGCCACCATGACCGAGCCGCTGGCGAGTGTGCCGACCGCAGTGAACACCCACGGGCTGAGGCCGCTCACGGTCAGTTCGGAAAGCGCGTACACGTCGAGGGCGACGAACAGCATTCCAAGCGCACCGACGGCCTCGGCTGAGAACTGCAGCCTGCGCCGCGCGAGCAGCCAGGCGCCGCCCAGGAACAAGAGTGTGATGAGGCCGACGATCACGCTGCGCAGCGCACGATCGCTGAGGTCGGGGTTGAAGAAGGTGAAGACGATCGCCGAGATCGCGAACAGCCCGGCACCCGCTACCGCCAGCACCGACTGAACTGTGGCGCTCGAGCGCGGATCAGCGGCAGCTGGGCTGGCTGCGGCGGGCGCAGCGAGGGCGGCAGATGCTGGCGGAGTCGCCGCCGGCGACGGTTCGGTTGCACTGGCTCCAGACGGCTCGGCGAGCAAGCGCGGCACACGCTCGAGCACCGCCTGCCGCGCTCGCAGGGCGGTGGCCGCGTCCCGGGAGGCGCTCCAGAGTTCGAGGCCGATTCTCCCGTTGAGGTCGGCGCCGCAGTTGCGGCAGCGCCTGTTCTGCAGGGCATCGACCCCGCAGGACGGGCAGGACGCATCGTCCAGAAGACGCGCGACGGCGATGTCGCTCCACTGGCTCATCGGGGCAGGCGTGCTCACGAGGCTTCCGCCGCATCGCTCGTTCGCGCCGGGTTGTGCGGATCCGAGGCATCTGGCCCCGAGTCGTCCGGCACCCAGATGAGGATGTCGCCGGGCTGGCACTCGAGTACGCGGCAGATCGCGTCGAGGGTCGAGAAGCGCACCGCTTTGGCCCGGCCGTTCTTGAGCACAGATACGTTCACCGGCGTGATGTCAATCGCGGCCGCGAAGTCAGCGACGGACATCTTCTTCTTGGCGAGTTCGACGTCGAGGTTGATGACGATGGGCATCAGACCACCTCCGACAGGTCCTGCTGCAGTTGTCGCGCGTTTCGCAGGAGTCCCCGGAGCACCAGGATCAGCAGAGCGAGTCCTGCGCCGACGACGACGCCGAGTGCGCACAGCAGCATCACCGATGGGGAGGCGACATTCGCCGATGCGAGGGTGGCCATCGACACCCCGATGAGAAGGGTCGCTAGGACCATGGCGCAGAGGATGACGTCGACCCATAAGAACGCGTTGTCGCTGAAGATGACGGACGTGCGCACCATTGACAGGAGCCGCCACACGCACACGAGCACGACTTGCACGCAGAGCAGGAAGAGCACGGCAACGATGATGCCCGGCGTCTGGAGATAGCCGAGGTCTGCGTAGGTCTCGGCGGACTGCCGTGCCACACCGGGGACCATGAATAGCTGGCAGGCCAGGAGAAGGACGATCATCGCGACGATGAGGGCCTTCAACGAGACGATGGTTGCCTTGTGCATGTGAGTCCTATCGATAATCGGTGCTCTGCTATCGACAAACGATACATCCTGCCTGCGCTGAATGGAAGCCACGGCACCCTGCGGCTTAACCGCAACGCGAGAAGGCGTAACCGTCGACGCCGTGGAGGTGTCCCGGTGAGGGTTCCGCAAAAGAGTTCGGGAGTGCAGAGGGGTGACACTGAACCCAGCAGCATCAGCGCAGGGGGAAAGTTGACGAATCACGACGTACTTATGCGCCTGAGGCGGGACAAGAGAACCCAGGGTGATTCCAACCGTAAGCACGGAATCGTGCGCTTCTTCCGAGACCTTTTCGTCATATTCTTTGTTGCCCTGCTCATATCGTTCCTGATCAAAACATTCCTCATTCGCTCTTTCTATATCCCTTCGGGATCGATGGAAAACACCCTGCAAGTCAAAGACCGAATCATGGTCAACGAACTCGTCCCCGACCTCATCCCCATCGCCCGTGGCGATGTTATTGTGTTCACAGACCCCGGTGGATGGCTAAGCGCAACCGAACACGGCACTGTCCAGCCGGGCAATCCTGTAGCCGATGGCATCCGATGGTTTTTTTCCGAGGTGGGCCTGGGCGCGCAAGAAACGAACGACCATCTCATCAAACGCGTCATCGGCCTGCCCGGCGACAAAGTCGCCTGCTGCGACGCCACCGGCCACATCACCGTCAACGATGCGCCTCTCAGCGAGCCTTACCTCAAAGCATCTTCCGGGACGACGCGTTCTCCTGAGAAGTACTTCACCGTGACAGTCCCCGCAGTTTCTCTATGGGTCGAGGGCGACAACCGCGACAACTCGGCGGATAGCAGGCTCCACACCACCACGCCCAGCAAAGGTTTCGTGCCCATTATCAATGTCGTCGGCCGGGCGTTCGTGATCACCTGGCCCGTCGGTCACTGGTCCTGGCTCGACAACTACCCGAACACCTTCCGAGAGACTGGCCAGGACCGATGATGCACACGACTCAGGGTTTCGTCCCATGACCGAGAGGGATTCCCGATAGCCGTTCCCAAACGCCACTCCCCCGAGATGTCGAAAATTCGGCCGGTTGGCGCCGATTCTGCGTCCATGGACGTCCGCCTTACGGATGCTCGCAGTTCGCGTTGAGCCAGTCGATCGCGCCGGCCCAGGTCGGATCCTCGCCAAGGGCCGCGGCGCCTGTTTGCTGGTCGGGGTCGATACCGTCTGGATAGGTGAGCCCAGTGCGGTCCGCCATGCGGGCTACCGTCAGCACGATAACTGCGCCGTCGGACATCGTCTTTAACGTGTTCCCGGTCGCGAAACCCGCGGTCGTCGTTTCTCCGAAAGTGCGCACGCCCGATTGACCCCGGAATGCCAGGAGTGTCGACTCGCCTGCGCTGGCGGTTTCAGGACCCTGCAGGACGGCGATGTTCCGACCGGCTTGCGATGAGCCGGTCACGGGTGACGTGGCAAGCGTTTCGGTTGATCCGTCCGATTCGTATGTTACGGCGGAGCCATCTATGCGCACGACTTCCGACTTGCCATTCCGGCGGATGAACGACAACACGGTGCCCTGGGAGAGCAATGGCGTCACAGTCCCGAGCATGGGGAAGGAATTGCCGCCCCCATTGCCGCGCAGGTCCACGATCCACCCGCACCGTGCCCGCGTTTCTGCGTCTGAAATCCCCCGCGCACCAGCGTCGATGTAGGACTGGCCTTCTCTCGTGTCGCTGCTACTGAACCAGGGAACATCGATGGCAGCGATGCTACCCGTGGCAAAGCTGACGACTGGCCGGTTCTCGCCCGTCGGCGGCAACTGGACCGAGCCCAACTGGCCTGGGGGCAGGACGAAGCGACTATGCGCTCTTCCTCCGGCGGCCGACACTGCCCGCATCAGTGGACTGTGGGTTTCCGCGATGGTCTCTGCGGAGGACGCGCTCACCGATGCGAGAGCTCGAGCTTCTTTCCACTTCCTGCGAGTGGCGTAGAGGCCGTTTTCATTCATGAAGTCGAGGGCAGACTCCACGTATTCGCGCACCGCGGGATTTCCCGAAGGCGGAGGTTTGCCTGGCACGGCCGGCACGCAACCTGTCACAGGAACAGTCAGGCCGAAGGCCAGTGCGACTAGAACGAGAGAGCGGAGACCAGAGCATCTACTGGCAGCCATGGCACGTCTCCCCGTTATAAAGCCCGCTCGCCATGGAGCGACTTGTCCTGTTCTGCCGCAAGCATAGGGGGCACCTACTTGCGCCGCGTCCTAAAACACCTCGACTCGGCTACCCGCTGACCGTTCCCCACTAGGAGCCTCTGGCGGGGGTGCTCCCAGGTCACCGCGAGCGGAACACGATTCGCGGAAATCAAGCTCTCGACAGCCCCCATCCTCCGGCGTCGGTTTCACCGGGCTTCGCATCGCCCGCACCGCAGCAATCGGCGCAGGGCTTTATTATGTTTGGCCGTCGTGCGCTCGGCCACCGCACCACCGCCGTCTAGAAGTCAGTCACTTTCTTGGCATGCCACGCACACCTTGCGGGAATACGATCTTTCTATCGGGCTTCCCGTCACGTCGGCAGCCCGCGACGCACCGCCTCACAGCAGCGTCGAAGCATCGCTGCACCACAGATTGACGCTGCTGCGATGCGGCGGCTGATCGTTAAATTGTGACCCCGACGACACCGTTTCTCATCCAGCTAAAGCACACAGGGAGCATCAATGGGCACTGACGACCAGACCAACACATGCAGTTTCCACATGAGCGGTGCGCTGCCAGCAGGTGGCGACCACCTCGGTGGCACCTTCGGTCAGTCGCCGACCCTGGACAGTTGGTACCCGCAGCGTCTCCGGGTTGAGCTTCTCCACCGGAATGGCGTAGACGCCGACCCGCTCGGCGCGGACTTCGACTACGCGGCGGCTTTCGCCACGATCGACCTCACGACGCTCAAGTCGGACATCAAGCGACTGCTCACCACATCGGTCGACTGGTGGCCGGCGGACTACGGCAACTACGGTCCACAGATGATCCGAATGGCGTGGCATGCCGCCGGCACGTACCGAATTGCCGACGGCCGTGGCGGAGCGGGCACCGCGATGCAGCGGTTCGCACCAATCGGAAGCTGGTGGGACAACGGCAACACCGACAAATCACGACGACTCCTACAGCCGATCAAGCACCAGTACGGCAACGCTCTGTCGTGGGCCGACCTGATGGTCTTGACCGGCAACTGCTCCCTCGAGTTGATGGGCCTGCCGACGTACGGCTTCGGTGGTGGACGACTCGATGCGTGGGAACCGGACGACGGCACCTGGTGGGGCCCGGAGGTCTGGAACCCGCACGCGGTCGCGAGCCCTGACGAGATGGTGAGCCGCGACGAACGCTGGCATGGTCAGAACGGCGACGCGGACTACGACCTGCAGAGCCCCCTGGCCGCGTCGCACCAGGCGCTCATTTACGTCAACCCTGAGGGGCCCTATTCGAACGGCGACCCGCTGGGCTCAGCACGCGACATTCGCATCACGTTCACGCGGATGGCGATGAACGACGAGGAAACGGTGGCATTGATCGCCGGTGGCCACGCGTTCGGTAAGAGCCACGGCCAGGTACCGGCATCCGACATCGGACCGTCACCCGAGAAAGCCCCGATCGAGTCGATGGGGCTCGGTTGGCACAACCCGGTGGGTACCGGCAGTGCCGAACACACTTCGACCAACGGCATCGAGGGCAGCTGGACTCCGAACCCGACACAGTGGGACAACACCTACCTCGAGAACCTGTTCGCGTACGACTACGAGCAGACGAAAAGCCCGGCCGGCGCGCTGCAGTGGACACCGACTGACCCGGAGGCGCCGAAGACTCCGGACGCCCACGTACCCGGTCAGATGAACCCGCTCATGATGATGACCTCGGACATCGCACTCAAGGTCGACCCGGAGTATCGGGCCATATGCGAGCGTTTCCTGGCCGACTTCGATCTGTTCACCCTCGCGTTCTCGAAGGCCTGGTACAAGCTCACGCACCGCGACATGGGGCCGAAGCACCGGTACCTCGGCCCGGAGGTCACCATCGCCGACGACCTGCTCTGGCAGGACCCGCTCCCGGACGCAGCAGGATCCTCACTCGACGAGGCCGACGTGGCAGCGCTCAAGGAAGCCGTCCTCGCGACCGGGCTGTCCGTGTCCGACCTCGTCTACACGGCGTTCTCCGCCGCCTCGACCTACCGCGACAGCGACAAGCGCGGAGGGGCGAACGGTGCCCGCCTGGCCTTGTCGCCGCAGAAAGACTGGGCGGTCAACCGACGCACCGTCCCAGTCATCGACGCGCTGCGGAACGTGCAGGCGGCTTTCACGGCGACGTCGGACGGACGGAAGGTATCTCTCGCCGACCTCATCGTCCTCGCCGGCAGCGCCGCCGTGGAGCAAGCGGCACGGGCAGCAGGATCTGACGCCAGCGTGCCGTTTACGCCAGGCCGTGTCGACACGACGCAGGAGTTGACCGACATCGAGATGTTCGAGTGGCTGCGACCCATTGCGGACGGGTTCCGCAACTTCGTGTCGGAGCGCTTCGAAGAGTTTGCTCCGGGCGTCGCGCCCGAGGCGGCATTCCTCGACAAGGCGAACCTGTTCACTCTCACCGCACCGGAGTGGACCGTCCTGCACGCCGGGCTCCGCGTGCTCGGCAGCAACTGGGACGGGTCCGACGTGGGTGTGCTCACGGATCACGTCGGAGCCCTGACGACCGACTTCCTCGTGAATCTGACCGACACCGACCTCATCTGGACGAAGGACGACGAGACCGCGATGACCTTCACTGGTCGGGTTCAGGCGACCGGCGAGGCTCGCTGGAGGGCATCCCGGAATGACCTGGTATTCGGCTCGAACGCGCAACTGCGGTCGATCGCCGACGCCTACGCGGGCAGCGACGGGCAAGAGCGGTTCGTCCGCGAATTCATCCGCGTCTGGTCGAAGGTCATGATGCTCGACCGCTACGACGTCAAGGGCCACAAGCGTTACGGGGCGATGGCCGCCTGACCCCGGAGGTCGCGTCCCGGCGAGCTGACGGCGTGGAGGCACGGCGCGATCACGCGCTGAGCCTCCATGCCGTCGAGGCCTTGACCGAATGTCGCTTGAGGCCGCGAGCCGAACGTTGCACGGATTGATCAGGCTGGGGACGGCCAAGGAACCTCCGCGGGCAGCACGTGGTCGACCACACTCGCACCTCGACGGCCTGCGAGGGTGGACGGGCCGCTATGCCCTGGAAGCCGTTGCCCTCACTCGTAGAGACGCCGGCCGGATTTGCTTTGGCCTCGAATCGCGAGAGAATGCCGCTGATGTTCTCTATGGCGGCTCGTAAGGCCTGAGCCTTCCGAGGTCATATCCCGATGAGGAATACGCGTAACCGGTAGAGGTTCCCCAACGCCACTCCCCCCGTTACTTCGGAGCTTCGGCGAATTGGCGCTGAATCTGTGCCCGTAGACGTCCGGTGTACGTGACGTCGCACGGAATCTCTGCCGCTGGGATCATCATTGGTGTGTCCAACTACAGCACGAACTGCATAGGCGAGCCGGGAGACAGCGGACGCGTTTGCAGCGCGACAGTTCTCCACGCGCCGGTGACAGAGCTGATGGCAAACGGCTACGGACTCAACTTCGTCCCCTAGTTCGATCTCGGGCGAAGCATGTCGGCGAGGTGTGACCTTGGCGGAAATATCCGTCGAGGTCACACCCACGCAAAAGTGATCCTATGCGCGCCGACTTAGAAGACTCGAAGCGCGGTCAAGCCCCTGTAACGATCGCCTCTCGTTTCCGTGAGGGGGCATTCTTCGCCCGTACATTGTGACCATGCGTCAGAAGCGACGGTGGCTGATCGTGATCGCGATTGCCGTAGCAGCCGGCATGTGTGGGTGCACGACTGAGCCGTCGACGGATATTCCGGCGGGCGTCGCAACGACCGCGTACCCTGGCGAGCCAACACCTCGGCCGAGTGGTCTGGTCGACCCATCTGCGGGCTACGCAACAGTCGTCGATGGGCGGCTGGCGATTGTCCTGTTGGGCAGCTCAAGCTGTCCGCCCCACGCGGACTCAGCGGATCTAGAGACGATGACGTTCGGGTTTTCGGTCGATACCGAAGGCCCCTGCACGGCAGATTCTGCCCCAACGACATTCGAGTTCGACGTGCCATCAACCGAGAATTTGACGACGTTCATCACGATAAATCTCACGGCCGGCGACACCTCCAGCTCTCAGCTGCCGGTACTGCGGTAAGCGTCCGTCTATCGGACACCCGGAAGATCTAGGTCCAGCACATACGTCTGCGACGGACGTCCCAACAGAGAATGCGGGTATGGCTCTCCCAGCGGTCGCCAGCCGTTCTTCTCGTAGAGGTGCACGGCACCGTGATGATCGGCAAGAACGTGAAGGACAGAGCGCTCATGGCCATGCCCAGCAAGCTCGACTGTTGCTCCAGTAAGAAGTGCGCCGCCGAGCCCGCGCCCCTGAGCGCCAGGAGCGACAGCGAGCAGACCGATGACAGGCGAGTCGGGCGGATCACTGGCCAGACCCGAACCCGGTTTAGTGGCGAGTACAAACCCGATGAGCCCAGCGACTGCATCCTCGGCCACGATCCAACATTCTGAATTGTCGAACTTGAGTCGAGCTCGCTCGGCTACTCCATCGACCGCTTCACCATCCCGAGCAACGCACGCCGCGACCCAAAGCGAAACGCAAGCCGCCGCATCCTCTGCAGTGCCACTTCGGAACACGAAATCGTTCTCCCCCCACGGATTCTCCGTGTATCGAGTTTCCCACCCGCTTCGATGAACGTTCGGCTGCGCGACGGCACGCTGTGGGGCCCCAAAAGCTCAATGTCCTCTAATCCGCTAGCGGGATCTCCTCCAGGGTTCGCCACTCGTATTGCCGGTTGTCACGGTGGAGCTCAATGAGTGCGAGAACCGGCGAGACCCCGGCCGCGACCCGCCCCGACTTCTGCTCCAGGGTTTGTCTGACTCCTTGTCCGTCCGCGTCAGCGTTGACGTAGGCCATCGTCACGTGTGGGACAAACGGAAAGCGGGCATCCTCAGGTGGAGCCGCTGCTCCCAAGGAGCCAGTCACTGCGCGGCGGAGCGTTGCCCTCAGCCTCGAAAGGGATTCGGTCGGTTCGACGATGAGCGAGACCGCCTCCCGCAGAACAACTGGTTTCTGGAAGGTGAGTGAGATCGGTGGCCCCCCAGCGATCTCGCCTCGAACCTGATCAATGACCGTGCGCACTTGCAGATCATTGACAGTCGTTGCATTCCCTACCCCGACGAGGGTTAGATGCAGCCATTCGATCGGTACAGGGTCCAGAAACGAGAAGCCGCTCAGGACCTCTTGATAGTCGAGGACGAGCCGCTGCAGCGCGGGCTCATGTTCAAAGGTGAGATGCCAGGTGTAGTAGCGAGTCCCTCTCTCCCAGCCGGAGCGCCACCACCAATGGTCTCGTAGATCGATTGCGCCTTCCCTGGCCTCGGCCGGCATGACGGTCCTTCCCCAAACTTCAGTCCCGAGTGACAGCGTATGCAACAGATCGGCCTGAATGCGCTGACGGTTCCCTCGCGGGCCCTGGACGCGATCATCAGCCGCTCCCCCACTTCGGGCAAAACGAGTGCCGGGAACCGTCCGGCTTGCGGAGCAATGAGCGCGGTCGACCTGGAGCCATGCGCGAGTTGTAGGGTGGTGCCGAACTCGCCCCGGGTTCGCCCACCCGGTGAGAGTGGGGAGCTTTACCGCAATCGTGGCCCGCCGAAGGAGTGGTCGTGGCCGGTCGGTTCGTGTATTGGATGAATGTCTCGCTCGATCTCTTCATCGAGCGCGAGGCGGGTGAGCACGGTGACATCGGAGGGCCGAGTTGGATCCGTCTTGGCGAGCCACTGCACCGCGAGTTCAACGCTCGCGCGCAGGCTCTGGCACTGATTGTTCAAGGCCGGAAGGTGTACGAGATGATGGATCCGTTCTGGCCGAACGCCCGCACGGACGAATCGCTTCCCGGCTTCCTGCGCGAATACGGCGAGATCTGGACGGACATCCCCAAGGTGCTCGTCTCGCGCACGCGCACGACGGCCGAACACAACACGCGCATCATCGGTGGCGACAACGACGCGATCGATCAGCTCGCCGTGCTGCGTCAGGAGACTGACGGAGACATCGGCATTGGCGGGGCGAACCTCGCCACTCAGCTGTTGCGGGCTCACCTGCTCGACGAGCTCTGGCTGTTCACGCACCCGGTCGTGCTCGGAGCCGGCCGACCCCTCTTCGATGCACTTGACCAGCCCGTCGAACTCGACCTCTTGGAACAGGGTTCGTTCGACCAAGGCGTGACGATGCACCGCTACTCGGTGCGTGGGGCGCGTTAGACCTTCCTCTTGCGTCGCTGTGCGCCTATCGCGGCGGATAGCGCCGCTGTGCAAGCATTCCGTATGAAGATCACCATGCGGCAGGCCACCTCCGCCGATCACTCCTGGCTTTTCGATCTCCACGAGAGCGCGCATCGCGCCCTCGTCGAACAGGCTTACGGGCCCTGGGATCATGAACAACAGATCGGATTCTTTGCGTCGCTGGTCAGCGAACACGACATCCAGATCCTAGAAGCCGACGGCAGGAGCGTTGGCGCTGTGTATCTCGGCACCAGGGATCAAGACACTTGGCTGGAACTGATCGAGGTGGCTCCCGCCGCGCAAAACCTGGGCGTCGGATCAGCGGCGCTTGGACTTGTCGCTGATCAGGCGGCGAGCCAAGGGCAAGGTACTTTGCTGCAGGTCCACCGGGTGAACCGAGACGCGAAGCGACTCTATGAGCGCGAAGGATTCACCCCCTTCGGAGAGACAGCGACACACTTTCTCCTGCGCCGCCCGTAGCGCTCGAAGGCTCCGACTTACGGGCGGTCAGTGGGTGCCTGAGGTCCGATCGGGTGCCGATAGACGTCAGCTGATCCCCAGTCGCTCGAAGACCAGCGTGGCCTGGATGCGGTCACCGCCCCCGAGGCCCTTACTGCCTGAGGCTGACGTCGTGATGGTGTGCAGTCGATAGCCGAGGGCGGCTTGCGCGTTGATGGACTGTTCTAGCTCGGTGAGATTGCCAGATCCGCTACCGAATAGTCTCTCCTTCAGCACCACCTGCAACACGACGTAGCTCTGCCCGTTTTGCGCTGGGCGTGGTCGACCTATCGCGACGGACTCCGACTTGATGTGGTCGATGAGCGCGGCGGGACTGTTCACCGGCGCCTCCTCTTGCCAGACATTCGTCCACTGCTCGCCGTCCCACCGTCGCTGGTGACCCGAACCGTCGTCGTACCAACCTGCTGCTGCGTTCGTCACCATTGCCTCGTTTCAGTCCGTCAGGTCGCGACGCGCCTGGACGTGCGCTACAACGTATCAGCCGGTATCGCTGGCGGCACCGATTGTCTCAGGCGTCGAGACCTAACCCATCCGCACCGGCTGAAGCAGCACGGACGGTTCTGCCGTGTAGGTGAAAGTCTCGATCTTGTCCCCCCAGCCGCGCGGAGTCGCAGCCGGAGCGGATGTCGAGGATCTCCTTCGTCGCTGAAACTTCGGTGAGCGCGCTACTGTCGCGTAATGGAGCAATTAGCCCGAATCCCCGACGAGGTTCTTCATTCGAAGTGGCGAGAGATAGCCCCGCTCATCGATGTTCTGGCCACCCGGATTGGAGAATCGGAGCCTTTCCCGGTTGCCACTGGCAGTGCCTTCACAGGTGACGATCGAGGAGCGGCTCCATATTCGGTGACGTACGTCGCCAACGCGTGCCTTTCCTCCGCGATTGACCACCTTCATGCTTTGAAGGCCCTTGTTTGGGACGCCCGGCTGCTGCACACGTGACCGCCGGCCACACTTGCGCGCAGCGCAATTGAGAACGCGGTAACGGGGTTGTGGGTGATCTCGCCCGCTAGTCGTAATGAGCGCATCAGTCGGAGTTTGCGCTGGTATGCACAGGATGCCCGCGATCAACACCGGGCTACAGCACATTTCAGCGCCGTAGACCTCGCCGGAAAACTTGAACGTCTGGGCGCCATCGCTGAAGTCAGGGGTATCTCGGCGAGCTCGGCGATCAGCAACTTCACGATCACGCCCGTCTTCACAGAGCTGAAGGCAGCTGGCCGCGAGGCGGCTGAGTTTGAGTGGCGTCTTGCGTCTGGCTTCGCTCACGGCCGGTCGTGGGCGAGCATGGGAGTTCTGGAGCGTGAAGAGCTTCCGTTGGGCGACGGCGACAACGTCGTCTTGCGACTGACGAATTCCGACCAGATGGCGTTGTATTTCGTTCTCAAGGCTCTGCACTCGATTGAACAACTGCTCCAGCGACGCGAATTCCTTGCCGGCCTTCGGACCCACGACGCCTCTGTCGGCTGAAGGTCGCGTCGTACTCCGCAGAAGGAGGCAGGTCGCTCTCGCGTACACGGGCCTAAACGAGCGCCCGCAGAGGTCGCATAAATGGGGATGAATGGCTTGCCGTAAGGGGTTCCACCTATGGGTGTCCATCTCGGCGCCGCCCTGCGGTGACGCCAACCAGCGATAGCGACGAGAAGGCTCATTCGAGCTTCTTGAGCATCTTCACCGAGGTTGTCTCGTAGCCGAGGGAATCGTAAAGTCCCCTGGCGCCGGTGTTGAATCCGAAGACGCTGAGGCCGAGAGAGTGCGCACCGTGGGAGCGTGCATATTCCTCGCCGAGCAGCATCGTTGTCCTCCCATGACCCTGGCCACGCTGGTCTGCGTTGATGAAAACGTCCCAGACCCACCACGCCCCCGGATCGGTGGTGACATCCTGCCCGATCCACAGATATCCCACTGCCGCGCCAACCTCGTTCATTACGTGAAAGACCTCATTGCCGGGGCTCTGAGTGCCCTCAGGGAATGAACGAGCCATGCTCTCGACCGCTATGCGCCGAGCTTCCTCGTGTGATCGCCCCTGGGCAAGTAAGTCACCGACGTACTCCGCGCAGCTTTGCTCAATCCATGTCGGGAAGTCGCTGGCGAGGATTCGCTGAAGGGTTACGGTCACCTCTCAATTCTTCCAGGCAGAGCCGTCGGGTTTCACCGACGCATTCCGACGGCAGGGCGGGGACGGGCCGGAGGGCATGAACTATTGGATGAGACCCTGGCCTAGATGTTGTTCCCATACAGGTTGTGAGCGTGGCGTGAGCTAAAAAGGTGAGGACCTCCGGTATCGATTGGGTTACCACACTCAACACGATGCAACGGAGGCCCTCATCTCTTACGTTACTCATG
>NZ_SOGC01000049.1:0-183767 GCF_004402765.1 Cryobacterium sp. TMT2-17-1 | reverse complement strand
CGGCGGCTGCATCATTCCGGGGTGCACCGTGCCCGCCGCCTGGTGCGAAGTACACCACGTCACCCCCTGGCACCGCGGCGGAAAAACCGAGATCGACAACGGGGTCCTGCTCTGCTGGTACCACCACCACAGCATCGACACCTCCGGCTGGAACATCCGCATGATCCGCGGCACACCCGAAGTCCAGGCACCCTACTGCTACGACCCCACCCGCACCTGGCGGGCCGCGGAAGGGAACCCGGCCAACCGGGCACGGGCACGGGCACGGTCTCGGCAGGCTCGACCAACGTCAGGGTGAGTCCCCGGGATCGGGTCACCGGTCTCGTCCGGCTCGACCGACGTCAGCTTAAATCCCCGGCCGCGAGCGACCTGAGCCCGGTGGTCGAGGTCGTCGAAACCAGGCGGGCCATCTTCCGAACCCGGCCCGGGGCATCCGTTAGCGCGGGCGGCGACAACGGATGCCGGTGTGTGGGCCTCCGGAGCCGGCGCACCGGGTCTCGACAGGCTCGACGACCGACAGGCTCGACCACCGACAGGCTCGACCACCGATCGGCTCGACCACCGGAGGGTGTGCTCGACCGTCTAGGCGCGGAGCTTGGTGATCTGCAGCAGGCCGTCGCCCACAGGGGAGAGGGCACTGATGACTGCGGTGGACGAGGCGATGACGGTCAACAGGGTGCGGAAGCCGGTCGCCACATCGTCGCGCTGGGCCGGGTTGGCCACGCGGCCGCGCCAGAGCGCGTGGGCCACGAGCACGGTTCCGCCCGGGCGGGCCAGGCGCAGAGCATGCTCGACATACTCGATCACACACTGCGGATCGGCGTCGACGAACACAATGTCGTAGGAGTTCTCGTTCATGCGCGGCAGTACATCCGCTGCCCGGCCCGTGATCAGGCGTACCCGGTTCGCGGGGATGCCGGCTTCGGCGAAGTTGGCTTTGGCGTGCTGCTGGTGGTCGACCTCGGTGTCGATCGAGGTGAGGGTGGCGCCGGGGGCGCCGGTGAGCAGCCAGATGCCGGAGACGCCGGCACCGGTGCCGACCTCGAGAATGCTCCGGGCCCCGGTGGCGGCCGCGATCACGGCCGATTGAGCGCCGACCGCCGGAGAAATCGCGTCGATTCCGAGTTCGAGGGACTGCTGTCTGGCCCGCGCCACAGCGTCGGACTCCACGACTGAGTCGTCGGAGAATTTCCAGTTCAGATCTTTGTCAGACACAGCGCAACTCCAGTAGATGAATGGGTCAAGCCTAAGGGGGGCCGGGCATGGTCCGGGGAGGCCTCGCCGGGGGTTATTCTGGGGGAATGTTCGGTTTGACCTTCGAGAAGATATTACTGATCGGGATTGTCGCCGTCTTCCTGCTCGGACCCGAACGGCTTCCCCACTATGCCGCCCAGCTCGCCCGTCTCGTGAAGCAGCTCCGCAACCTGGCCAACGGGGCCAAAGACCGGATGCGGGACGAGATGGGCCCGGATTTCGACGACGTCGACTGGAAGAAACTCGACCCGCGTCAGTATGACCCGCGCCGCATCATCCGTGAAGCTCTCACCGACGAAGACGAGCTGAAAGGCCAATCGGCGACCGTGTCGCGGGCGGTGCCGAACCCCGACGGCGCCTATCTGCAACGCAAGCGCGCCAGGGAGGCCGCCACGCTGCCGGCGCCCTTCGACTCCGAAGCCACTTAGCCACTTAGCCACGCAGCCACGAAGCCACGCGGCCAAACGAACCAGGTGACGAGCACACCGGACGCGGCGTATTCGAGCTGGCGGACGTCGGGAACGGGTACGTTGGGCAGGTTGGTCAGGTTGGGCAGGCCGGGCACGTCGGGCACGTAGACCCGCGACACGGGCCGAGTGCGCTCGAATCGTGTTCCCGACCGCTGCGATGACCTCGCCGGACAGCCCGAATGACGAGAAGTCCTCGTCGACCACGATCAGGCGCCCGGCCGGAAAGAGCGATGCGCGGAAGGTCCCCTGGTTGGCCGCACCCTCGCCGGTGTCCGCCACGGCCGCTCGGTCGTCGCCCAGCCGGGAAAGGGCGACGGCCTGTCCGACGGCGGGCGGTAGATCGTCGGCGATGATTCTCGAGCAGGAGAAATGCGTGCCGGGGTCGAACAGGTGTATGTGCCACTCGAGGCTGAGGCCGAGGGCCGGGCGGTGAGCGGCGCAGTGCGCACCAGAATATGCAGGCCGGGCCATACGGGCGATGCGTGCACGCTACGCTGAACCCACGTATCTGAGGAGTGTGACCGTGTCGAAGCCGTCGAACACCCACGCGAAGCCCAAGCGGGTGCCGCTGCCCGTCTACTCCGCCGAGTTGCGCAATCTGCAGACCGAGTTGGTCGCCATGCAGGAATGGGTCAAGGAGTCCGGGGCCCGCATCGTCGTGATCTTCGAGGGCCGGGACGCGGCCGGCAAGGGGTCCGCGATCAAGCGGGTCAGCGAGTTTCTCAATCCCCGCGTCGCCCGGATCGTCGCCCTGCCGGTGCCGACCGAGCGCGAGCGCGGCCAGTGGTACTTCCAGCGGTACATCGAACACCTGCCCTCCACGGGTGAGATCGTGCTGATGGACCGCTCCTGGTACAACCGCGCCGGCGTCGAACACGTGATGGGGTACTGCACCCCCGACGAGTACCGCCGGTTCCTGCACCAGGCGCCCCTCTTCGAACGGATGCTGGTCGAAGACGGCATTCTGCTCGTCAAGTACTGGTTCTCGGTGTCCGACACCGAGCAGGAGAGGCGGTTCCGGTCACGGCTGAACGACCCGATGCGCCGCTGGAAGCTGTCCGGGACCGACCTTTTCTCGATCACGAAGTGGGTCGATTATTCCCGCGCCAAAGACGAGATGTTCGTGCACACCGATCTGCCGGAGGCCCCATGGTGGGTCGTCGAGAGCGAGGACAAGCGGGCCGCGCGCCTCAACATGATCAGCCACCTGCTGTCGATCGTCCCCTACACGCATCGCGAGCCGCCCCAGGTGACCATTCCGACTCGCCCCGCCGGCTCGGAGTACGAGCGCCCGCCGCGCGAGCTGAACCGGCCAGTGCCGGACATCACGACCACGCTGGGAAAGCCCACGGCGAAGCCGAAGGGCAAGGCCAAGATCAAGAAGAACGCGAAGAAGGCGACCAAGGCGGAGGCGGCGAAGCTGGCGCCGGAGAAGGCGGCCCAGCAGGCGGCCCAGCAGGCGGCCCAGCAGGCGGCGGCGTCGGCCAAGCTGTTCGTCTGAGCCGGGTTCGCGGAGCCGGGTCACGGCTCTGCTGCCCGGGGTCAGCGGCGGCGGATGCCCTTCAGCACGGCCGCCAGCAGCAGCATCGGCCCGGCCAGCCGCTCGAAGTCGTGGCCGGTGCGCGGCAGCTGCACGAGACCCGTCGGACGCGCGATGGTGACGGCGTCCACGAACCTGAGCAGTCCCTCCGGGCCGTTGCGTCGGCCGAGACCGGACTGCTTCAGGCCGCCCATCGGGGCCGCCACCGAGGAGAACGACCCGCGATAGCCCTCGTTGATGTTCACGCTGCCGGCCTCGAGGGCCCCGCCCACGCGCAGAGCCCGCCGCACGGAACCGGAGAACACCGACGCGTTCAGCCCGTAGTCGCTGTCGTTGGCGGCCAGGATGGCCTCCTGCTCCGAGTCGATCACGGTGACCGCGACCACAGGGCCGAACGTTTCGCCGGCGAAGCACTCCATCGCCGGGGTGACCCCGGTCAGCACGGTGGGTTCGTAGAAGAACGGTCCCAGGTCGGGGCGGGCACGGCCCCCGACCTCGACCGTGGCGCCGTGGGCGACCGCGTCGGCCACCTGCGCGCTCACCCGGTCCAGCTGGGCCTGCGAGGTGAGGGAACCGACGTCCGTCGTGTAGTCGTAGTCGGCGCCGAGCCGGAGCGACCGGGTGACGGCCACGAATTCGTGCAGGAACGCGTCGGCCACACCTCGCTGCACGAAGATGCGCTCAATCGACACGCAGAGCTGGCCCATCGCCGTGAAGCAGGCCGGGGCCGCGTCGGCGGCCGCGCGGGCCGGGTCGGCGTCGTCAAGCACGATCAGCGGGTTCTTGCCGCCCAGCTCGAGCGAGACGCCGGTGAGGTTGCCGGCCGCCTGCGCCGCCACCCGCTTGCCCGTCGCGGTCGACCCGGTGAAGCAGACGTAGTCGGCCTCCGCGGTGACCGCCCCGCCGATCTCCGCGCCGTCGCCGACGACCACGGCCCAGAGCTGCTCGGGCACGCCGGCGTCGATGAATGCCTGACGCAACGAGAGGATGCTCAGCGCACCCTGGTCGTCGGCCTTCTGCACCACGCCGCAGCCGGCGGCGAGGGCCGGCACGACATCCATGGCGGCGAGGCTGAGCGGGTAGTTCCACGGGGTGATCACGCCCGCGATGCCCTTGGGCCGGTAGCGCACAGTGGCCGTGATGACGAGCGGGATCGCGGAGTGGCGGCGCCCGCCGCGCAGCACGCGCGGCGCGGCGAGGGCATTGAAGCGGGTGACGCCGGCGGCCTGGAAGACCTCCTCGAAGGCCTGGCCGCGGGTCTTGCCGGTCTCCGCCTGCACGGTGTCCTGCAGCAGCCCGCGTCGCTCGAGGATCAGGTCGTGCGCGCGCAACAGGATCGCTCGGCGCCGTGCGAACCCGGCCCGCACCCAGGCCAGCTGGGCCAGGCGCGCCTGCGCGTAGGCCGCCTGCACGTCGGGCAGCCCGCTGACGGGCAGCTCGTGCAGCACCTCCCCGGTGAAGGGCGCGATCACGGTGACCGTGGCTCCCGTCGTGGAACGTATGGAGCGGGTGAGAGTCGTGATCCCGGCAGGGTCGAGGGGGGAGGCAGGCATGCCGAAAGTCTAGGTGGGGGCGGCGCGTGCGCTCCGCCGCGGCGCCGGTGCGGCGACGCTACTTTGGGGTGATGCCGAGGCTCAATCCGGAGAGGCCGCGCGCCCGGGTGGCGAGGCGGTCGGCAACCAAACGGATGGCCACGGCCGCGGGGTCGGTCGGGTCGCCGTGCACCACGGGCACCCCGGTGTCCCCGCCACTGCGGAGCGGCACGCTGAGGGGAACCTGGGCGAGCAACGGTACGGGGAACCCGTGCCCGGCGCCGAGCCGGCGCGCGACCTCGGCGCCACCCCCGGAACCGAACAGCTCCAGCACCGTGCCGTCGGGCTGCACGATCCCGGCCATGTTCTCGATCACGCCGTAGATGGTCTGGCCGGTCTGCCGGGCCACGACACCGCTGCGTTCGGCGATGTCGGCGGCGGCCGGTTGCGGGGTGGTGACGACGATGACCTCGGCCTGGGGCAAAAGCTGCCCGACCGAGATGGCCACGTCGCCGGTGCCCGGCGGCAGGTCCAGCAGCAGGATGTCCAGGTCGCCGAAGTAAACGTCGGTGAGGAACTGGGTGATCGTGCGGTGCAGCATCGGCCCGCGCCAGGCAACCGCGACGGAGCCGTCCTCCACGAACATGCCGATCGAGATGACCTTCACGTCGAAGGCGATCGGCGGCAGGATCATCTCGCCGACCTGGGTCGGCTTGACCGCGGCGGACTTGCCCGTCTCGGGGGAAGGCGGGGTGACCAGGCCGAGGAGTCCGGGGATGGAGAACCCGTAGACATCCGCGTCGACGATGCCGACCCGCAGGCCGCGCTCGGCCAGGGCCACGGCCAAATTCGCGGTGATTGTGGACTTGCCGACCCCGCCCTTGCCGCTGGTGATGGCGTAGACCCGGGTGAGCGAGTCCGGGCCGAATTGGTTGCTGCGGGCTTCCTTGCCGCCGCGCAGCTTCTCCGTCATCGCTCGGCGCTGCTCGCGCGTCATCACGCTCACATCCACGGTCACGTTGCCGGGGCCGGCCACGGACTCCACGGCGCGCAACACATCGCGCTCGATCTGCCGGGCCGCCGGGCAGCCGGCGATGGTGAGACGGATGCCCACGAGGGCGCGGCCGTCGACGATCCGCACCCCGGAGACCATGTCGAGGTCGGTGATCGGCTTGCGGATCTCCGGGTCGATCACCCGGGCCAGGGCGGTGAGCACCTGGTCGGCGGAAAAGAGGGGCTCAGGCACTGGGCGATCGCTCCTCGCGGTCGCGGTCTCGCTCGCGGTCGCCCTTGCGGAGGCGTTTCCGGGTCTGCTTGTCCGGGTCTTCGCGCTCTTCCAGGTTGTCGAGAAGGGCGCGCAGCTCGGAGCGGAGGAAATCGCGGGAGGCGAGGTCCTTCATGCCGAGGCGTAGCGCCACCACCTCCCGGGCGAGGTATTCGGTGTCGGCCAGGTTGCGTTCGGCGCGCTGCCGGTCCTGTTCGAACTGCACCCGGTCTCGGTCGTCCTGGCGGTTCTGCGCCAGCAGGATCATCGGGGCCGCGTAGGAGGCCTGCATCGACAAGACCAGGGTCAGTGCGATGAAGCCGAGCGACACGGAGTCGAAGCGCCACTGCACCGGTGCGAGCGTGTTCCAGGCGATCCAGCTGACGGCGAAGAACGTCAGCCCGAGCAGGAACCACGGCGTGCCCATGCCGCGGGCGATGGCCTCGGTGAACCGGCCGAAGCGGTCGCGGCTGGGGCGGTCGCGGCTACGCCGGCGCTTGCGACCGAGGGCGGGCGTGCGCACACCCTTGGGGGAGTCGAGGCGGAGATCCGCTCGGTTAGCTCGGGCCATTGCCGGTCCTCCGTCCGTGGTGCAGCGGGATGCTTCCCGTGGTCAGTTCGGTGCGGGCCTCGGCCCGGCGGCGCACGTCGTCGTTGCCATCGTGGCTGCGCCAGTCGTCGGGCAGCAGATAGTCGAGGACGTCGTCAATCGTCACCACCCCGACGAGTCGGTGGTTCTCGTCGACCACGGGCACGGAGACGAGGTCATAGCTGGCGAGGATGCGGGTGACCTCCGCGGCCGAGGTGTCGGCGGTGACGGGATCAAGACCCTGGTCGAGCAGTGTGCCGAGGCGTTCGTGGGGCGGGTAGCGCAGCATCCGTTGGAAATGCACCATGCCGAGGAAGCGGCCGGTGGGCGGCTCGTAGGGCGGGAGGGTGACGCAGATGGCCGCACCGAGGGCCGGCGCCAGGTCGTGGCGACGGATGAGCGCGAGCCCCTCCGCGACCGTGGCATCGGCCGAGACGATGATCGGTTCGGTCGTCATCAGGCCGCCGGCGGTGTCGGGGGCGTAGGTGAGCAGGAAGCGCACGTCGTCCGCTTCCTCCGGCTCCATCAGGTCGAGCAGCTGTTCGCCGAGCTCTTCCGGCAGCTGCGCGATCAGGTCGGCGGCGTCGTCGGGCTGCATGTGGTCGAGCACGTCGGCGGCGCGGGCGTCGCCGAGCCGGGTCAGGATACTGACCTGCTCACTTTCCGGCATCTCCTCGAGGGCGTCGGCGAGACGGCCGTCCGGTAGCTCGCCGGCAACCTCGTGCATGCGCTCCGGCGGGAGGTCGAGCAGGGTATTCGCGAGGTCCGCGGGCTTGAGGTCGGAGTAGGTGGCGATGAGCTGCTCGGCCGACTGGGCCTGGCCCTCGGTGGTCTGCTCGCGCACCTCGGCCCAGTCCGTGAAGGTCGTGGCGCCCTTCGCGAAGAGGGACAGGCTGGTCTTGGGGCGGCGCACGAAGAGCTGGCTGATCGCCCAACCGCCCTGGGGGAGCTCCTCGATCGAGACGTCTTCGATGGTCGCCTCACCGGAACCGTCGTTGAAGACCACCGTGCGCCCAAGCATCTCGGCAATGACGCGCACCTCTCCGCCGCGCTGCTCGAAGCGGCGCACGTTGATCAGGCCGGTGGTGATGATCTGACCCGAACCGATGCTGGTGACGCGCCCGATGGACACGAAAACGCGGCGTTTGCCCGGGATCTCCACGATCAGGCCGACGACGAGGGGCGGGTCGTTTTTTCGGTAGACCACCAGCACGTCCCTGACCTTGCCCACACGGTCTCCCGCGGGGTCGAAAACGGTACACCCGGCCAAACGGGCAACGAAGACTCTGGTGGCAGACACAGATCAAATCTAGGCCACCTTCAGGGCAGATCGGTCCTGTGAAAGAATGGACTCATGAGCAATCAGAACCCCTTCGGCGGGCGCAGGGCCGCATTGTTCCCCGTTTTACCCAAGGGGGAGGTGCTCGCGACATACGCCACCTATGGCGAGGCTCAGGAAGCTGTGGACACTCTGGCGAAGTCCGACTTCCCGGTGAAGCAGGTCTCCATCCTCGGCAACGACCTCAAAACCGTCGAGCGGGTCACCGGCAAACTCACCTGGGGGCGCGTCGCTCTCGCCGGTGCGGCCTCCGGCGCCTGGCTGGGCGTGTTCTTCGGGCTGCTGTTCTTCATCTTCTCGCCGGATGGCGCGGGCCTGCCGTTCGTATTCGCCGCGGTGATGATCGGCGCCGGGTTCGGCATGCTGTTCGGGGTCGTCAGCGCCGCGCTCAATCGACGTCGCCGCGACTTCACATCGACCATGCAGGTGATTGCCAGTACCTATCAAGTGATCGTCGACGGCACCCTGGTCAATCGGGCCCGGAACCTGCTCGCCGGGCTCGCTGAGGCCGAGCAGACGGTGCCGGCCCCGCCGCATCCGTCGGAGCCCCCTCGCGTCGAAGAGCCGCCCGCGGCTCCGCAGCATCCGCTGCCCTGACAGTCCGCGGTCAGGTTTAGGTGGTGAGGGCGGCGATCCAGGCCTCGACCTCCTCGACGGTGCGGGGGATGCCGGCCGACAGGTTCTCCGGGCCGTCCGCGGTGACCAGGATGTCGTCTTCAATCCGCACGCCGATGCCGCGGTACTCCGCAGGCACCGTCAGGTCATCGGGCTGAAAGTAGAGGCCGGGTTCGATCGTGAACACCATTCCGGGCTCGATCACGCCGTCCATGTACATCTCGCGGCGCGCCTGCGCGCAGTCGTGCACGTCGAGGCCGAGGTGGTGGCTGGTGCCGTGCACCATATAGCGGCGGTGGTGGCCGTTGTCGGGCAGCAGGGCTTCCTCGGCGGTGACGGGCAGCATGCCCCATTCGGCCGTGCGGCGCGCGATGACCGCCATCGCCGCGGCGTGCACGTCGCGGAACACGGCGCCGGGACGCGCCATGGCGAACGCGGCATCCGCTGCCTCGCGCACGGCGTCGTAGACACGGCGCTGCACGTCGGTGAAGGTGCCGTTCACCGGGAGGGTGCGGGTGATGTCGGCGGTGTAGTAGCTGTCGACCTCGACGCCGGCGTCGATCAGGATCAGGTCGCCGGGCACGACGGCGCCATCGTTGCGGGTCCAGTGCAGGATGCAGGCGTGAGGGCCGGACGCGGCGATCGTGTCGTAGCCGACCGCGTTGCCGTCGGACCGGGCCCGGGTGTTGAACACGCCCTCAACGAGCCGTTCGCCGCGGTGGTGGGTGCTCGAGCGGGGCAGGTCCCGGATAATGTCCTCGAAGCCGCGGGCCGTGGCGGCGACGGCGAGGCGCATCTGGGCGATCTCGTAGGAGTCCTTGACGAGGCGCAGCTCCGACAGGCCGCGGGCGAACTGCTCGTCGGCGGCATGGTCGCCGTTGATCTCGAGGCTGAACGGCGAGTCGGAGGCGTCGGTCGTGAGCACCTTCTCCGCCGCGAATCGGAGGCGGGCCTCGTCGACCTCGGTGGTGAAGAGCGGGTCGGCCTCCCGCAGCACGAGGCTCTCGGTGTCGATCGTGTTCATGACCAGGGCCAGGTCGGCGATGCCGCGCACGGGCACGCCGAGGTCGGCGGCAACCTGGGCGACCCCGGGGCGTGGGCCGATCCAGAATTCGCCGATATCGGGGTTTGCGTAGAACTCGTCCGAGTCGCGGCCGGCCCGCTCTCGGAAGTAGAGGGTGGCGTCGTGGCCGGTCGCTGTGGGTTCGAGCACCAACACGGCGCCGGGCTCGGCGTCGCTGCCCCAGCCGGTGAGGTGCGCAAAGGCCGAGTGCGCGCGGAACGCGTAGTCGGTGTCGTTGGAGCGTTGCTTGAGACGACCGGCGGGGATGATCAAACGCTGTCCGGGGTGCATTGCGGAAAGGAGTTCGCGGCGGGCGGCCGCGAAGTGCGCCTGCTCGCGGGCGAGCGGTAGCTCTTCGGTGCGCTCGGCCCAGTCGCTGGAGATGTACGCCTTGAACCCGGCCGAGCCGGGGGTGGTGGAGCGGTTCTCGTTCGATCGGGGAGCAGGGTTGATCGCGGTTTCGCTGGAAGTGGCCATGGCCCATTGTCCCATTGAGCTAGGAGGTCGGGGCGAGGGCGGCCACGAGCGGGCGGTGATCGCTGCCTGCGCCGTCTCCCGCCTCGATCACGCGCAGGCCCTGCACCTGCCAGTTCGCGGTGGCCAACACGTGGTCGATCGGCGAGCCGAGCAGGGCCGGCGCGAAAGTCGGCCAGGTGCCGACGGCACCCGCACCGGTCGCCGGTCCGGCGTCGTCGCTGACCGTGTAGTCGCCCAGGTCGGAGCTGATCATTAGGGTCGTGGAGCGGGCCTTGGAGATCTGGTCGAAGGCGATGGTGTGTACCCACATCGGACGTCCGCCCTCGCGCATGGCTTCGGCGACGGCCTCACCGGTGGCCTCGGTGGTTTCCGGCAGGGTGACGATGTCGGCGTTCTGGCCGAGGGCGAGTCGGCGATGGCGGCGGCTGGGAACCCCGCGGGACGGTCCGGGTCCGTCGCACAACTAGCATGGGGGAATGCTTGGTGCTCGACGATTCCGCGGTCCGATCGACCTGCACACGCATTCGAGCGTGTCGGATGGCACGGAGACCCCGTCGCAGCTCGTGCGGGCCGCCGCCGCGGCCGGCCTGGGCACGGTCGCACTGACCGACCACGATTCGACCGCCGGCTGGGCCGAGGCCGGTGTTGCCGCCCGCACCGCCGGACTCACACTCATCCCCGGCATGGAATTCAGCACCCGGGTGGGCTTCTCCAGCGTGCACCTGCTCGCGTACCTGTTCGACCCGTCCAACGCCGGCATCGTGGCCGAAACCGCCCGGGTGCGGCAGGCCCGGCTGGTGCGCGCCGAGCAGATGGTGGAGCGCATCGGCGTCGACTACGCCCTGACCTGGGAAGACGTGCTCGCACAGACCACGCCGGATGCGACGGTCGGCCGCCCGCATATCGCCGACGCACTGGTGGCCCGCGGGTTCGCGCTCACGCGGAGCGAGGCCTTCGCGGGAATCCTGCATTGGGAGGCCGGCTACTACCAGCCCCACTACGCGCCGGACCCGCTGCGGGCCATCACCCTCGTGCGCGCGGCCGGTGGGGTGCCGGTCATCGCACACCCGGCGACGCGCGGGGCGGTCGACGTCATCCCTGAAGCGAAACTGGCCCGGTTGGCCGAGGCCGGCCTTTTCGGGCTCGAACTCGAGCACCGTGAGAACAGGCCCGAGGCGAAGGCCCACCTCTACGCGCTCGCCGAGAAGTACGGACTCTTCGTCACCGGGTCCAGCGACTACCACGGCGAGGGCAAGCCGAACCGCCTGGGCGAGAACACGACGACGCCCGAGGTGCTCGAGCGCATCATCGGACAGGGAACGGGCTCGCCGCCCGTCTTCGGCTGACGCCGCCCACCCTAGGGGACCGGGCGCGCGGTCTACCATGCGCCGCGAGCCCTATCGTGAGCCACCGCGGAGTCAAACGAAAAGCGCCCCCGCCGAAGCGGAGGCGCTTACGGCCGAAACTGCCGTGCAGGGGGTGCCTAGCTGGGGGTGCCGGCCTGCGGGGCGTGGCGACGCGTGCGGCTTCGACGCCGCGGGGCGCTGTTGCCGTCGTGGTGCTCGGCGCCGCCGCCGTCGTGAGTGCCGGCGGCCGGGGTGATGACCGGGGCATCCGGGTTGGTGGTCGCGCTGACCCGGGTGCGCGAGCGCGGCGGGCGGCTGCCGGCCAGTTCGCCGGAGTGGCTCGCGCCCGAGCGTGCGGCGTCGGTGTGACCGGCGCCGGAGCGACCGGCGCCCGAGCGCGAGGAGTCGCCACCGGTGCGGCCCCCGCCGGAACGGCCGAAGTCAGAGCGGCCCGAGTCGGAGCGGCCTGCGCCGCCGGTGCGGCCTGCGCCACCCGTGCGTGCAGCCGAGGCGGCGGTCTCCCGGATGGGCGAGGCGCGGAGGCGACCCTTCGACCCGGCCGGGATGTTCAGGTCGGCGTAGAGGTGCGGCGACGACGAGTAGGTCTCCATCGGAACCGGCGTGCCGAAGTCGAGCGCGTTGTTGATCAGCGTCCACTTGTGCATGTCGTCCCAGTCGACGAATGTGACCGCAATGCCGGTCTTGCCCGCACGGCCGGTGCGTCCCACGCGGTGCAGGTAGGCCTTCTCGTCCTCGGGGATGGTGTGGTTGATCACGTGAGTGACGTCGTCCACGTCGATGCCGCGCGCGGCGACATCCGTGGCGATCAGAATGTCCTTCTTGCCGGCCTTGAAGGAGGCCATGGCGCGTTCACGCTGTTCCTGGTTGAGGTCACCGTGCACGGCCGTGGCGTTGAAGCCGCGATCGCCGAGCTCCTCGACCAGCTTGGCGGCGGCGCGCTTGGTGCGGGTGAAGATCACGGTCTTGCCGCGGCCCTCGGCCATCAGGATGCGGCCGATCACCTCGTCCTTGTCCATGTTGTGTGCGCGGTAGACAAGGTGCTCGATGTTGGCCTGCATCAGGCCCTCGTCGGGGTCGGACGCACGGATGTGGATCGGGCGGTTCATGAACCGGCGCGCCAGGGCGACGATCGGGCCCGGCATCGTGGCCGAGAACAGCATCGTGTGGCGGGTGGGCGGCGTCTGCGAGAACAGCTTCTCGATGTCGGCGAGGAAGCCGAGGTCGAGCATCTTGTCGGCCTCGTCGAGCACCATCTCGCTTACGTTGGCGAGGCTGAGCAGGCGCTGGCTGGCGAGGTCGAGGAGCCGGCCGGGGGTGCCGACGACGATCTGCGCGCCGGCCTTGAGCGCCTCGATCTGACCTTCGTACGCCTTGCCGCCGTAGATGGAGACAACCTTGGTGTTGCGGTTGCTGGAAGCCATCTCGAGGTCTTCGGAGACCTGCACGCACAGCTCGCGGGTCGGGACGACGACGAGTACCTGCACGCCGGGTGCGGGGTCGAGCCCGAGTCGCTGAATGATCGGAAGGCCGAAGCCGAGGGTCTTGCCGGTGCCGGTCTTGGCCTGACCGATGATGTCCTGGCCGCTCAGGGCGAGGGGGATGGTCTGCACCTGGATGGGGAAGGGCTCGATGATGCCTTTATCAGCGAGAGCCTGAACCATGTCCTGGTCGATGTTGAGTTCGGAGAAAGTCACGAATTATTGCCTGTCATTAGCTGGAAGCGGGATGCGCCCGTCTTTTGCTTCGGGCACCTGGCCATCGATCCATGCCGATGGCGTGCTCCCAGCCTATCGGGCGGCCCTGTGAAGTCTCTTATACCGGACCCGGACGCGCCGATGCGCCCAGCGTGGGCCGGAACCCGCGGTGGCGGCACGACACTGTTCTAAGCTGGGCCTGTGATCATGTGGACCGATGGGCGCAAGAAGCGCGTGGAGGCACCCCGGCAACCGGCGCGGCGGGCACGTCAGTCGACCACGAAAATGGACATCGCCGGTTTCACGCCGGAGTTGCTGCCCTACTTCGGCCAGGCGGCGTACTTCCAACTCGGCATGTTCGAGAACCTCGCCCTGGCCATCGCGATCGCTCCGGACCTCACCGCGAAGGAGGCGCTGAGCGTCGCCGCCGGCCGGGCCCTCGCCAAGCACCAGGGGCTCGTGGCCGAGATCCGCCGCCGCGGCGGTGAGCCGTCCGAGGTGATGGCCCCGTTCGCGCCCCACCTCGACGCGTTCCGCGAGCAGACGGCCGGCGCCGACTGGAACGAACTGCTGCTCAGCTGCTATCTCGCCGGGGGACTGCTCGACGACTTCTTCATCCGGCTGTCCGACGGGCTGCCCGGCGATGTGGGCCCGCGGGTGGCGCACCTGCTCGGCCAGGACGCCGGCACGGAGGTTCTCGTCACCCACCTGAAGGCCGCCATCGGCGCCGCCCCGGCGCTCGGGTCGCACCTGGCCCTGTGGGGACGACGCCTGGTCGGGGACACCCTGCTGGTCGCCCGCTCGGCTCTGCCGATGGAGGGCATCACCGCAGCGGAGTCCCGGATCGAACCCGTGTTCACCGAGCTCATCGCCGCGCACACGCGGCGCATGGACGGACTCGGCCTGACCGCCTGACCGCCGGCCGCACGGGGAGCCTTCGTCACGCGCGGGCCGGGTGCCCGTCGCGCATCAGGGTATGCAGCATCCGCTCGTCGCCGGCGGTGCGCGTGCGCACCAGGGCCAGGTCGGCTGCGACGGATGCCAGTGCGGTCACCCCGAGGGTGACCCACCAGATCCAGCCACCGTCCCAGGGCGCGCCGAGCCAGCTCAGCGCCACCCAGACGACGGACGCGACCATGGTGCCGATCGCCGGGACGAGGACAGCGCCGTGTGCGCGGCGCCCCGGAATGGCATACCGTGCGGCAATCCCCAGAACCGCACCGCCGAGGGCGATGAAGAGCAGTTCCACGATTGGTCAGGCGACGAAGCCGACGCGGCGGGACTCCTCGGAGCCCAGCTCCACGTACGCGAGCCCGACGGTTGGAACGATGTAGACCTTGCCCTTGCTGTCGGAGAGCTTCAGGTACCCGGTCTGCCCGGCGAGGGCGGCAGCGACCGTTTCCTCGACCTCGTTCGCGGGCTGTGAGGTCTCGAAGCCAATCTCACGGGGAGAATTGAAGATGCCAATGCGGATATCCACCAGATGCGCCTTTCGTTGCCTAAGCGCCCAGATTACGACAGAACCGCGCACCGGGCCGACATCGTTCACTGTCGGCGCAACCCGTTACGTTTGAAAACGTGACAACCCTGGGACTCCCGCTCCGTACCGAGCAAGAAACGGTCGTTCTCGACGACTCGCAACGCGCCGTTCTTGCGCTGGTAGCGCAGCCTGCCCTGCCCGGTGGTCGACGCCACACCTCGGGAGTCAGCGCCTCCGTGATCGGCGCACCCGGCACCGGCAAGACCACCACGCTGGTCGAACTCGTCGCCGAGTGCGTGCGGGGCCACGGGTATTCGCCCAGCGAGGTGCTTGTGCTGGTGCCCACTCGCACGGGAGCGACGGCCCTGCGTGACCGGCTTGCGCTGCGCCTCGGCGTGCCCACCAACGGCCCGCTGGCCCGCACCGCGAACTCGGTCGCGTTCCAGATCGTGCGGGATGCCCTGGCCCGGGCGGGAGGCGCGGCTCCCACCCTGCTCACCGGCGGCGAACAAGACCAGATCATCGCGGAGCTGCTCGAGGGGCACCGGCAGGACCACGCCGAAGCGCAGCAGGCCGAAGCGCAGGGCGGGTCGCAGCACATCGAGTCACACCCTGAGTCGCGGCACGCCGCACCGGACTGGCCCGACAGCCTCGGCGCCGACGTGCGCAGCCTGCGCGGGTTCCGCACGCAGCTGCGCGACCTGATGATGCGCGCCGTCGAATACGGCGTCACCCCGGAGGCGCTCGCGGCTCTCGGCCGCAGCGAGCAGCGCCCGGAGTGGGTGGCCGCGGCCGAGTTCATCCGCGGCTACGACGACGTGAAAGACCAGTCCCGCCCAGGCCAGTACGACTCCACCGAACTGGCCCAGTTCGCCGCGGCCATCGTGGCCCGGGCCCCGGCCGGTTCCGCGGCGCTCGGCTCGCTCGGCAGCCTGCGCCTGATCCTGCTCGACGATGCGCAAGAACTTACCCAGGCCAACCTGACCCTCCTCGCCCAGTTCGCGGCGCGCGGCGTGGGCGTCATTGCGTTCGGCGACCCCGATATCAGCACCGGTTCCTTCCACGGCGCCCACCCGGATGCCCTCGGCCGGCTGGGCGCGTACCTGTCCGGCGCCGTGCTGCCGTCCCTGGTTCTCAGCACGGTGTACCGGCACGACGCGGCCATCCGCGGGGTGGTGCGGGGTCTCACGCACCGCATCGGCGCGGCCTCGGCCGGCACGCAACGGTTCGCCGTCGGCGTGGCTGACCCGGCCGCGCAGGCAGTCCAGCCCGGAGGGAAGGCGGACCAGGCCGAGCCTGCCGGGGAGCCGAACCCCGTGCAGACCATGCTCGCGGACAGCCCCGCCGACCAGCTCGCCGTGATCGCCCGCTGGCTGCGGGAGCGGCACGTGCTCGGCGGCATTCCGTGGGGTCAGATGGCGGTCGTCGTGCGCAGCGGCTCGCTCGTGCCCGCCCTGTCCAAGGGGCTCGCCGCGCTCGAGGTGCCCACCCAGGTGTCGTCGGCGCAGACCGCGCTCCGCGACGATTACGCCGTGCGGGCCTTCATCCTCGCGCTCGAGGTGACCCTGGGCCGCACACCCCTGGGGCCCGAGGAGGCGACCCTGCTGCTCCGCGGCCCGCTCGGCGGCCTCGACCCGATCACCCTGCGGCGCCTGCGTGCCGCGCTGCGCCAACAGGAACTCAGCAGTGACCGGAACCGCTCCGCCGACGAGCTCCTGGTGGAGGCCCTCGGCGACCCCGGCCTGTTCGCCGCCATCGACAACCGCACGGCCCGCCGGGCCGCCAGCTGCGGGGAGAGCCTTCGGGCGGCCGCCGTGGAATACGCTGCCGGCGCCACGATCGAGGAACTGCTCTGGGGTCTCTGGCAACGAAGCGGCCTCGCCCGGGAGTGGAAGGACCAGTCCACCGGCACGGGCATCGTCGCCGACGAGGCCAACCACAACCTCGACGCCGTGGTGGAGCTCTTCTCCGCCGCGCAGCGCTACGTGGAGCGCACCCCGACCGCCCCGCCGGTTTTGTTCCTCGAACACCTTGTCGACACCGACGTGCCCGAAGACACCCTCGCCCCGCGCGCGCTGGGCGACGCGGTCATCGTGTCCACCCCGAGCGGCCTGATCGGCCGCGAATTCGACGTCGTCGTCATCGCCGGGGTGCAGGAGAACGTCTGGCCCGACCTGCGCATCCGTGGTTCGCTGCTCGGAGCCGGCGACCTGGCCGCGCTCGCCGCCGGCCGGCGCCCGGAGGAGGCCGGCGCCCGCACCACCGTGCTGCACGACGAGCTGCGCATGTTCGCCCAGGCGGCCAGCCGCGCCCGCAGCGAACTGCTGGTGACTGCCATCGACAACGAGGAGAACCAGCCGTCGGTGTTTTTACGGCTGCTGCCGAAGCCCGCACCGCGCACGGCTCCGGAGCCCGGCGACATCAGCCGCTACCCGCTCTCCCTGCGCGGCCTGGTGGGCCGGCTCCGCCGGGATCTGACCCGGGGCACCGCGGCCCACGGCGACGAGGCCGCGAGCCGGGCCACGGATGCCGCAGCGACCCTGGCCCGGCTGGCCCGGGAGAACGTGGTCGGTGCCGCCCCCGACCAGTGGTACGGCCTGAACGAGCCCAGCACCGTGCGCCCGCTCAACGACCGGGAGGCCGGCGACGCCCCGGTGCGCGTCTCGCCGTCGCGGATGGCGGCCTTCGAGACCTGCCCGCTGCACTGGGTGATCGGGCAGGTCGGCGGCGGCACGTCCAACACCGCCGCGAACCTCGGCACGATCATCCACAAGGTGATGGAGGACTCCACCACTCATAGCCCCGACGCGCTCTGGAAGGGCGTCGAGGCGCGCTGGGGTGAGCTTCAGTTCGATGCCGACTGGCAGTCCGGGGTGCAGAAAGTCGAGGCGCGCGCGCTGACCGACCGGCTCGCCTCCTACCTGCTCGACTTCGAACACGGCGGTGGCAGCCTGCTCAGCGCGGAGGGCACCTTCCAGCTCGACGTCGACGGCGCCGTGCTGTCCGGCACGGTCGACCGGGTCGAGCGGCTCGGCGACGGGCGGGCGGTCATCGTCGACCTGAAGACGGGCCGCGGCGACCCGATCAGCGACGCCGGGGTGGCCCTGCACCCGCAGCTCGGCGCCTACCAGCTCGCGTTCAGCGAGGGTGCCATCGAGGGCATCCCCGCCGGAATGCCGCTCGCCGGCGCTCGCCTCCTGATCGTGTCCAGCGGCACGGTCAAGCAGAATTACCGCAATCCCACCCAGTCCACCTTCACCCCTGAGGAGCTTGCGGCCTTCCGCAGCCGGGTCGGTTGGGACGCCGCCGGCATGGGCGGCGCCACCTTCCTCGCCGAAATCAGTTCCCACTGCCTCGACCCGCGCTCGCACGGGTCCTGCCGAATCCACGTCATCAAGCAGGTCAGCTCATGAACCAGTCCGTCACCCCGCCGCCCATCTCGGCCCGCCAGATCGCTGCGACGCTGGGCATGTTCCCCCCCACGGATGAACAGCAGGCCGTGATCGAGGCGCCGTTGACGCCCACCCTCGTGGTGGCTGGGGCCGGCAGCGGCAAGACCGAGACCATGGCCAACCGGGTGCTCTGGCTGCTCGCCAACGGGCACGCCCGGCCCGACCAGATCCTTGGCCTCACCTTCACCCGCAAGGCCGCCGGCGAACTGTCCGAGCGCATCCGCGACCGCATCGACCAGCTCGACGCGCAGGGGCTGCTGCCGAAGCCGCCGGCGCCCGCGGCGGGGGTGGTCACGATCGATTCCTCCGACCTGTTCAACATGCCCACGGTGTCGACGTACAACTCGTTCGCCAGCCGCCTGTTCACCGACAACGCCCTGCTCCTCGGGCGCGAACCCGAGTCGGTGCTTCTCAGCGAGACCAGCGCCTGGCTGCTGGCCCGCCGAGTGGTGATCGAGCACGGCGACAGCCGGCTCGTACCCTTCGGCAAGAAGCTCGACGCGGTGACGGATGCCGTGCTTGCCTTCAGCCGTTCCCTCGCCGAGAACCCCCCGCCCGTTGTTCCAGGCGTTCCGGCCGCGCCGCACGACTTGACCGGCCTCTCCGCCGGCTTCGGCTATCTGCGAGACCTGCCCTACGGCAACCCGCGCAAAAAGATCCCGTATGCCTCGGTCGCCGAGTCACTCGCGGCGGTGGAGCCGCTGCCGGTTCTGTTCGAGCTCGCCGAACGCTTCGCAGTGGAGAAGCGCCGGCTCGGGCTGATCGAGTTCTCCGACCAGGTGGCTCTCGCCCTGCAGGTCTGCCAGAAGACCCTGCAGGTCGTCGCTCGCTACCGCGACCAGTACCGGGTGGTGCTGCTCGACGAATACCAGGACACCTCGGTGCTGCAGACCGAGCTGCTGCACACCCTCTTCAGCCGGCATCCGGTGATGGCCGTCGGTGACCCGCACCAGTCCATTTACGGCTGGCGCGGGGCCAGCTCGGCGAACCTGCTGGGTTTCTCGCAGAGCTTCGCCGGACTCTCCAACCGCCAGTCGCCGTCGATGAGCCTCTCCGTCACCTGGCGCAACCCGGTCACGGTGCTCGACACCGCGAACGCGCTGGTGGCGCCGCTGAGCGAGGCGCTCCGGGCCCGGCCCGACGGCATCCAGGTCGACACCCTCGCGGTGCCGGCCGGTAAGGCGAACGGGCGGGTCGAGGCGTCGATGCTGGAGACCATCGCCGACGAGGCCCGGGTCGTGGCGGACTGGTTCGCCACGCGCCTCACCAGCGGCACTGACAAGTCCGGCGCGATGCTCTTCCGGGCCCGGCGCGAGATGGAGTTCTTCGCCGAGGTGCTGCGGGAGCAAGGCGTCCGCGCCCACGTGCTCGGCCTCGGCGGCCTGCTCTCCACCCCGGAGGTCACCGACGTCATCTGCGTGCTGCGGGTCGTGCACGATCCCGCCGCCGGCAGCGAACTGGTGCGACTGCTCGCCAGCGGTCGCTACCGGGTCGGCCCCCGCGACCTGCAGCACCTCGCGGCCGTGGCGCGCTGGCTGGCGGCACACGACTGGGCCCAGCAGGCGGTGACACAGGAACTCAAAGACAAGATGCGGGCATCCGTCGCCGTCGACGAGGGCGCGTCGCTCGTCGACGCCCTCGACTTCGTGGCTGCCGCCCCCGAGACCCACGGGCAGCTCGCGGGCTTCAGCGACACCGGCCGGGCCCGGGTGCGGGCCGCCGGCCGCCAGCTGGCCTGGCTGCGCGCGCGGGCCGGCCTGCCGCTGCTGGACTTCGTGCGGCTGATCGAGCAGGAGCTCCTGCTCGACGTGGAACTTGTCGCCAACGAGGCCAACGGCCTGGGCCTCGCGAACCTCTACGCTTTCCACGACACGGTCTCCGCCTTCCTTGCCAGCGACGAGGTCGGCAGCCTCGCCGGTTTCCTGCGCTGGCTGGGCAGGGCCGCCGCCTACGACGACCTGGGCCCGCGGATCGAGCCGGGCGAGAGCGGCACCGTGCAACTGCTCACCATCCACGGGGCCAAGGGGCTCGAGTGGGACTATGTGGCCATCCCCAACCTGACCGAGAAGAGCCTGCCAGCTCAGACCCGGGACGGGGCCGGCTGGCTGAAGTTCGGCGAGCTGCCCTACCCGTTCCGCGGCGACCGGGCCGAGCTGCCCGAGCTCGCCTGGCAGGAGCATGAGACCCAGCTGTCGTTCGACACAGAATTTCAAGCTTACAAAGAGCAGCTCGCCGCCCGCCACGACGACGAGGAGCGGCGCCTGATCTATGTGGCCACGACCCGCGCCCAGGAGGAGCTGCTGCTCACCGGATCGTACTGGGGCGGCGGCAGCACCGTGCGCGCCCCCAGTCGGTACCTCGAAGAGCTCGCCGAGGCCGGGCTGATCGCCGCGCTGCCGGAGGGCAGCGAGCACGACGAGAAACCCGACACCGGGGAGGGCGTCGACGAGCACTGGCCCTTCGACCCGCTCGGCACGCGGCGGCCCCTCGTCGAGGCCGCGGCCGCCCGGGTGCGCGCCGAAGCGCAGAGCGAACGCGACACCCGGTGGTCCCACGCGGTCACCCTGCTGCTCGAGGAACGGATGCTGCGCCTCGCCGGCGCGGGCGCCGTCCCGCTGCCCACGCGCATTCCGGCTTCCCGGTTCAAGGACTACATCGACGACCCGGTGGGGGTGGCCGCCGCCCTGCGCCGCCCCATGCCCGAGCGACCGTACCGGGCCACCCGGCTGGGCACCCTGTTCCACTCCTGGGTGGAACAGCGCGCCGGCGGGGCGTCGGGCGGCGACCTGATCGACGCGGACGAGAGCGAACTGGACCTCGGTGACCAGGGCCCCGATGACCTCGACCTCGACCAGAACCAGCCGCTGGAGCAGGCCCAGCTCGAACGGCTGCAGCGCACCTTCGAGCACTCGCCGTGGGCGTCGGTGCAGCCCGAAGAGGTCGAGATCGAGATCCACCACGTGCTGGCCGGGCAGGTCTTCGTGTGCAAGCTCGACGCGGTCTACCGCACCGAGACGGGCTACCAGGTCGTCGACTGGAAGACCGGCCGGGCGCCTTCGAGCGCCGCGGACCTCGAGCTCAAGCAGACCCAGCTGGCCCTGTACCGGCTCGCCTATGCGCGCTGGAAGGGCATCGACCCGGAGATCGTCGACGCGGTGTTCTACTTCGTCGCGGACGACACGATCGTCGCCCCGGACCGGCTCTACTCCGAGGAGGACCTGGTGCGGGCCTGGTCGTCCGTTCGATTGAAGGCGGTATCGCCCACGGTGTCGAGCGCGCCGGTGGTGGCATCGTCGGCCGATGACGATGACGATGACGACGAGCCTGGACCCGAACCGGAGCCGGTCTCGTCGTCGTCCTCGAACTCGCCGCCGAACTCCGACAGGTTGTAGGCGTCGGTGTGCATGGAACCACCCAGGTCGCGGCGGGGGATGCCGCGCGGTGTGGACTTGAGCATGCTCTCCACCCCGGCAACATCGAGGATCGGGCCGGTGGCCGGTGACAACGGATGCGACGTAGCCTGGTGCACGTTGTCCACCAGACCGTCGAGCATGGCCACGGCGTCGTCGACGATCCCCTGGCTGCGCGTGTCCGTGCCGTGCAGCAGCCAGCGGGCCAGCTCCAGCTCGGCGTAGAGCATCGCGCGCTGCGTGATCCTCGGGTCGTTGCCCTGGCGGGCCGACGCGTACGACGCGACGGCGGTCTCGCCGGCCGCCCCGCGGGAGGAAAGCAGCCAGTGCAGGTCGCGGGCCGGGTCGCCCACGCTCAGGGCGGACCAGCCGAGAACCCCGGAGACGGAGTCGTCGGTGATCAGGAACGAGTCGGCCGACAACGACCCGTGCACCACGCAGGGCGCGAACTGCCAGAGCCCGTCGTCGTCGGTGGCCTGTTCCCAGCGGCGCAGGATCGCGGCGGGCAGGTAGCCGGTGGTGGCCGCCCGGTCGATCAAGGCGATGGTTCCGGTACGGCATTCCTGAGCGCTCTGCTGAGACAACCCGGCGGTGCCGACGAAGGCCGTCGGCAGTGAGTGCACCGCGGCGATGGCGCGGCCGATCGAACCGGACACGCCCGCGTGGCCGGTGAGGGCATCCGCGTCGAAGGAATCGCCCTCCAAAAACTCGTAGACGACGGCCCGGGTGCCGCTGAGCGGCGCCTGGCCCACGAACTGCGGCACGTCGAAGGGGAGCCGGCTGCGGTTGCCGACGGTGAGCGCGCGCAGGGCTACCAGATCGGCGGACTGCTCGGTTTCGGCGGCCTGCGAGGCGGGGACCCGGATGATGAGGGCACGGTCGTCGCGGTCGATCAGCAGTGCGGATTCGAACGCGCCGCTGGCTCCTCGAGAACGCGCGACGGTGCCGTGCAGACGCACCTGGACGACGTCGAGACCGGGGACGGCGGCAGTGGCCAGCGCGGCTAGAGTGAGAGGTGATCTGACCATACTTCTAGGTTAGGTCGACTTCCCCTCGGCGCGGTTGTTCGCCACGCCTCGACACAACTTCGGCAGTCTGTCCGAGACCGAGGAGCACCATGTCGTTTGCGTTCACCTCCCGTCTGCCGCTTTCCCGTCACGCGGTCGACCGTGACGGCGAGGCGCGCGCCACCCCCGGGTTGCTCAACACGCTGCAGACGGATGCCGGCACGCGCCTGCTCGTGCTGTGGCGAGGCTCCGCGCTGATGGAGGCCGCCGCCCCCGCCCGACTGCGCCTACTGGCTCCCGACCGAGTTCCCGCCGGCGAGTTCCGGCTCTACCTCGGCCGTTCCCTGGCCGAAGATGCGCCGGAGCCCGTGGGCACCCCGCTGGTCGCGGCCGTGCTGACCGACGAGGAGGCCCTGGCGCTCGAACCCGACGAGTCCCTCTGGGTGTCCCTGCGCCCTGTGGCGACCACCCTGTCCGACCGCGACGCGGGACTGTTCACCGAGACGCTCGGCGTCGTGAACTGGCACGACTCTCACGCCCACTGCCCGCGCTGCGGCACGGCCACCCTGATCGAGAACGCCGGTTGGACGAGGCGCTGCCCCGACTGCGGCGGCCAGGTGTTCCCGCGCACCGACCCGGCCGTGATCGTGCTGATCACCGACGCCGACGACCGCATCCTGCTCGGCTCGAACGCCCTCTGGGAGGGCAACCGCTACTCGCTCCTGGCCGGTTTCGTCGAACCGGGCGAGTCGCTCGAGGCGGCCGTCATCCGGGAGATGTTCGAGGAATCCGGCCTGCGCGTGGCCGACCCGGTCTACCTCGGCTCCCAGCCGTGGCCGTTCCCGGCCTCGATCATGTTCGGCTTCACGGCCCGGCTCGCCGACGGCCAGGCTCCGGCGGCCCTGCTCCCCGACGGGGAGGAGATCCTCGACCTGCGCTGGTTCAGCCGCGACGAGCTACGGGCCTCCGGCGACGTCATCATCCTGCCCGGCCGTTCCTCGATCGCCCGGGTGATCATCGAGCACTGGCTCGGCGAACCCCTCGACTTCGGCCCCGACAAGGTGCACGGATGGCGCTGACCGCCGGTTCCCTGCTGGCCGGCCTCGACGACCAGCAGCGGGTGGCGGCCGAGGCGCTCGTGGGTCCGGTGTGCATGCTCGCCGGCGCCGGCACCGGCAAGACCCGGGCCATCACCCACCGCATCGCCTACGGCGTGATGACCGGCGCGTACTCGCCGAACCGGGTGATGGCCCTCACCTTCACGGCGCGCGCCGCCGCGGAGCTGCGCGGCCGGCTGCGCCAACTCGGCGCCGGGGGCGTCGCCGCCCGCACGTTCCACTCGGCGGCCCTGTCGCAGCTGAACTATTTCTGGCCGCACGTCGTCGGCGGCCAGGCGCCCCGCATCCTCGACGGCAAGGGCCGTCTGCTCGGGCACGCCGCCGAAACCCTGAAGCTCAAGCTGGACACGGCCACCCTGCGCGACCTGGCCGCGGAGATCGAGTGGCGAAAGATTTCCGGAATCGGCATTGAGGCGTATGGGGCCGGCATCGCCAAGCGCAGCCTGCCCGGCCGGCTCGACGTGGACCAGGTGCTGGCCATGATGGAGTCCTACGAGCGCCTCAAGGACGACCGCAAGCAGATCGACTTCGAGGATGTGCTCCTGGCGATGGCCGGGATGATCGAGGCCGAGCCATCCGTCGCCCTACAGGTGCGCGAGCAGTACCGTTTCTTCGTCGTCGACGAATACCAGGACGTCTCCCCGCTTCAGCACGACCTGCTCTCGCTCTGGCTGGGCCAGCGCCGCGACCTCTGCGTCGTCGGGGACGCCAGCCAGACCATCTACTCCTTCGCGGGCGCCCGCAGCGACTACCTGCTCGACTTCCCCAAGCGGTGGGAGGACGCCACCGTCGTGCGCCTCGAGCAGAACTACCGGTCGACGGGGTCGATCGTCGCCACGGCCAACCAGCTCATGCGCGGGCGGACCGGCGCCCTCACCCTGCGCGCCCACGCCAGCGAAATCGGCACCGAGCCGGGTGTGCGCGAGTACCCGAACGACATGGCCGAGGCCCGCGGCGTCGCCCAGAACATCGTCGAGCTGATCGAGGGCGGCACCCGCCCGGAGGACATCGCTGTGCTGTTCCGGGTGAACGTGCAGGCCGCCTTCCTCGAAACTGCCCTCGGCGACGTCGGGGTGAGCTATCAGATCCGCGGGTCGAAGCGCTTCTTCGACCTGGCTGAGGTCAAGCAGGCGGTGATGCAGCTGCGCGCGGCATCCGTCTCGATCATCGGCGAACCGCTGTTCAAATCCGTCAGTGACGTGCTGCGCTCCCTCGGCTGGAGCCAGAGTGCGCCGGAGGCCCAGGGCGCGGTGCGCGACCGGTGGGAGTCGCTTAACGCGATCATGGGCCTCGTCGACCAGGCAGCCCCAGAAACCACATTCCGCCAGTTCACCGACGAGCTGATGGAGCGCCAGGCCGGCCAGCACGAACCCACGGTGTCCGCGGTGACCCTGGCGACGCTGCACTCGGCGAAGGGCCTCGAATGGGACGCCGTCTTCCTGATCGGTCTGTCCGAGGGACTCGTGCCGATCAGCTACGCAGGCACCTTCGAGCAGATCGACGAGGAACGCCGGCTGCTCTACGTGGGCATCACCCGGGCACGCAAACGGCTGTCCCTGAGCTGGTCTGCTGCGGGCCACCAGCAGCGCAGCCCCAGAGAGCGTTCCCGGTTCCTGTCCGAGATCGGCGCCCGCGGCGTGCGTGCGCCCGCCGCCCGCGGCTCCTGAGACCGGCGCGGGGTAGCCTCGGGGCGTGCCCACTTTTCCGTTCACCCGCCTGGCTGCGGTGCCCTACGCGCCATTGCTGGTGACGCAGGCACGCCGGCTGCGCCGCGACACGCCCCGGCTGCCCGACGCCGCCCTCCCGTGGACCGGTTCCCGGCCCGGCCCCGACCCGCTGCGCATCCTCGTGCTCGGCGACTCGACCGCCGCCGGCGTGGGCGCCGAGACCCAAAGCGAGGCCCTGCCGGGCTGGATCGCCCACGAGGTGGCCGAGCGCTGGGGCCGCGGCAGCACCTGGCGGGCGATCGGTGAGAACGGCGCCACGGCCCGGGACGTGCGCGAGCGCTTCCTGACGGACGCCGCCGCCGTGCCCTTCGACCTGGCCCTGCTGACCATCGGCGCGAACGATGCGCTGGGGCTGCGCTCCCGAAACGCCTTCACGAACGATGTGCGTCGAATCGTGCTCGCCCTGCGGGCCGCGGCGCCGCAGGCGGCCGTGCTCGTGTCGCTGATGCCGCGCTTCGACCGCTTCGCGCTGCTGCCCGAACCCCTGCGCGCCACCCTCGCGCGGCACGCCGCGAGCCTCGACACCGGCGCCCGCCTGGCCGTCGTGGGTCTCGACGGGGTCGTCGCGATCCCGACCCCGCCGCCTTACGTCGAGGGCTTCTTCGCCAGCGACGAGTTCCACCCGAGCGCGCTCGGCTACCGCCTCTGGGCCCGGTTCGTCTTCGACTCCGCGCCCGGCCTCCGACTCGACCGCCCGGTCGGCTGAGAGCACCTGATGGCCCTGCTCCGTAGCCTGGACGAGGTTGTCGCGGTCGTCCGGGCGGTCGAACTCGAACGCACCCGGCAGGCGACGGATGCCGGCTCGCGCACCCTCGTCGGCCTGGCCGGCGCCCCGGGATCGGAAAGTCGACCGTGGGGGAGGCGCTGGTCGCCCGGCTGAACGCCGGCGCCTCGTGGTGGTGCAGGGCAACTACCTGCTGCACGGTGAGGGCGGCTGGGCCGAAGCCCGGCCGCTGCTCGACCTGACCCTGGTCGTGGGGCCGGAGCGGGGCATCCGGCTCGCCCGAGCCTGATCTGGGCCCGTGTCTGCGACCGGGTCTGACCTGGACCTGTCCGGTCAGTCGCGGACGGGGCGCCCGGCCCCGGGCAGCGCGGTCACGTTCCCGGGAACGGTGCGGCAGCCGCACGACTCATGCGGCCGGTAGCCACGACGTTTGAGGGTGCCGGACGCCACGTCGAAGACGAGCGCGGTCTCCGTGAGGGTGGAGCGCCGGAGGACCAGCCGGTCGTGGCCGATCCCGGCGACGAGGGCGGCCACATCGATGCCGGCCCGCGGGGTCTCCGTGGGTGCCCGGCGGCTGAGCAGCTGGCAGGCCAGGGCGGCCCACGACGGGTCGGAATCCATGTGCGCCAGCTCCAGGCAGTACAGGCAGGGGCCAACCCCCGGCTCGACCAGGGGTCCGATCCGCACCTCGCTGTCGCTGAAGACAACGGGCAGGTGCGGGATGTCCCGGCGCAGCCAGCGCCCGTGCCGCTCCGGTTCCAGGGCGTAGTGACCCAGGACCACGGCCAGCCCGGTGCCGGGGTCGTCGGTCTTGGCCAGGGTCAGACCCAGGGTGCCGATCAGGGTGCGGATCAGGTCCGCCGTGAGCCCGCACCCGTCGACGCAGATTCTGGGCGGCGGTGCCACGGCGACCGGTTCGGGCATCCGGGCCGGGCCCGGAACATTCTCGGCGGTGACCAGAAGAGCCGGCCGCAGGGCGCGGAGCAGCGCCAGGATGGCCTCGTCGGAGGCCCCGCCCTCCCGCCCGATCATCAGGGCTCCGGAGCGGGGCACCCCCACGAACAGGGCCGCGAGCACCCGCTCGAGTCCCGGGCTCAGGGCGGTGATCACGACCAACGGGCGGTCGACGCCGACCTGGATGATGTCGGGCGAGCGCCAGACGACCGGATACCGGGGATCGAGTCGGAGTGTCATTCGGCGATGATGCCGCACTCTGCGCGCGCCCGCGCGAGTCATCCACAGCCCTGGCCCACAGCCGCAGCTCGGCACGGCGCGGCTGTTTGCCCGATCCTCGGCGTCAGTCCAGCATCCGCCCCTAGGCTTTCGCTATGACGACGCAACGACGTGTACTTGTGACCGGCGCTACCGGGTATATCGGCGGCCGGCTCGTTCCCCTGCTGCTGGAAGCCGGCTACGCCGTGCGCGTGCTCGTGCGCACACCCCAGAAGCTGAAGGATGTCCCGTGGGTCGAACAGGTGGAGGTCGCCGAGGGTGACCTCGGGGACCTGGCCAGTGTGCGATCCGCCGTCACCGGGGTCGATATGCTCTACTACCTGGTGCACTCGATGGGCACCCGCGGCGACTTCGAGAGCACGGAACGCCTCGCGGCCACGAATGTGGCTACGGCCGCCGCCGCGGCCGGCGTCTCCCGCATCGTCTACCTGGGCGGGCTGCACCCGGACACCGAGGAGCTGTCCCAGCACCTGCGCTCCCGGGCAGAGGTCGGCCGCATCCTGGTGGAGTCCGGTGTGCCGACAGCAGCCCTCCAGGCCGGGGTGGTCATCGGGTCCGGCTCCACGTCGTTCGAGATGATCCGGCACCTGACCGACGTTTTGCCGTACATGCCGGCGCCGCAGTGGGTGCGCAACAAGATCCAGCCGATCGCCGTGCGTGACGTGCTCTACTACCTCGTCGCGTCGGCGGAGCTTCCCGCCGACGTCAACCGCACCTTCGACATCGGCGGCCCCGACGTGCTGCGTTACGGCCAGATGATGAACGGGTACGCCCTCGAGGCCGGCCTGCGCCAGCGCCCCATCGCGTCCCTGCCCGTGTTCACGCCCTGGCTCGCATCGCAGTGGGTCAATTTGGTCACGCCCATCCCGCGCAGCCTTGCCGTGCCGATCATCGCGAGTCTGCAGAACGACTGTGTGGTTCACGAGCGCGACATCGACCAGTACATTCCCCAGCCGAAAGAGGGCCTCACCGGGTATCGCACCGCCGTGCGCCTGGCCCTCGGTCGCATGCGCGACGGCGACGTCGAGACCAGCTGGCGGAACGCGTCGATCGCGGGCGCTTCGAGCAACCCGCTGCCCAGCGACCCCGAATGGGCCGGGCACCTCGTCTACACCGACCTCAAGGAAAAGCACACCGCCGCGAAGCCGGAAGCCCTGTGGCGCGTGATCGAGAGCATCGGCGGTGACAACGGCTGGTACTCATTCCCGCTGGCGTGGGCCATCCGCGGCTGGATGGACAAGCTCGTCGGCGGGGTCGGCCTGCGCCGCGGCCGTCGTAACCCCGACCACCTGCATACGGGCGACGTGCTGGACTTCTGGCGGGTCGAACGCATCGACACCGGCCGGTTCCTGCGTCTCCGTGCCGAGATGCGCGTTCCCGGCCGGGCGTGGCTGGAGATGACGGCGGATCCGGCGCCGGGCGGCGGCTCCGTGTACCGTCAGCGCGCCGTCTTCTTCCCACGGGGACTGGGCGGTCGGCTGTACTGGTTCGCGATCCTGCCCTTCCACGGCGTCATCTTCACCGGCATGGCCAATCGGATCACGGCGGCCGCCGTAGGGGAGGCTGCCGTGGAGGTGGCCGTGACGAACGCGAACGCCACGACTGCCCCGAATGCCCCCGGATCGGGCCGGCCGGTCGCCGAGCGCGCCGCCTGAGCGGTGAGTTCACCGAGGTTGACCTGACCGGGCTCTGACCCGACCGGGCCCTGACCTGACCGGGCCCTGACCCGACCGGGCCCTGACCTGACCGGCCTCTGACCTGACCGGCCCCTGACCTGACCGGGCCCTCGACGCGGTATGAAACCGCGTTCCAACCGCCCGGTTTTCCGAGTCCGAGGCCCTGGGGCCACTCAGCCCGAACGGAGTCGACGGCGATTCTGGCGCCCCGAACGCTTACGTCGGTCAGGCCCGGCTGAGCCCGCGCGTGTGGCCAACTCAGGACATCCGCCGCCTGGGTCCGCCAGCCGCCGCAGACTAGTGCGGAACCAGCGCGGATGCCCGGCATGCCCCGAGCGGATCTCCTGAGTTGGCCACACCATCTGCCGGATACCAAACGGTGATCGCTGGAGGCGCCGCATGACTCGTGCGGCTCGGGCCTTGACAAGGGCACTCGCCGCCTCGCCGGTGATGACCCGCGTGCACGCGGTGCCGTCGGACCCGATCGTGGGCGCGCGACGCCGCGAAGCGATGAGGACTCACTCAGGGGCCGGTGCGGTCACGGCGAGGCACCATGAAAAAGTTGCGAGCAACGCGATGCCGATCCCGCAGATCTGATGTGGGGCGAGTCTAAGCAGTGGCTCGGGCGCAGTGGCTAGTGCGTGGGAAGGTGCGCAGAGATCTGCTCGTCGGGCTCGAGTTCCAGCTGGCGCTCACGGAAGAGATTGAGCTGGCGCTGGCGGTATTCGCCGACCAGATTCGTGATGTCGTGGTGTTCGGTGTGGCCGGGAAGGTTAGGCAGGGATGCAGATTCTGAAGTCAATGGGAAAACCAATTCGTCTCGGGGGAACGACCGATGCCCGGATTTGGAGCATTCAGAGACGCTAATTGATTCCACCGGTGATGTCAACGCGGCGGGTGCTGCCGGCTTCAGCCTCGGTTGTTGTTGAGTTCGAAGACCTTGAGCAGCTCCGCGATGGCGGTCCCCCGAGCCTCGCCCCCGGCCTCGAACATCTCGGTCACGTGGGTTTGCAGGTGATTGTCCACCAGGAGCTTGTTGAGCGAGCCGAGCGACTTCTGGATTGACAGGGACTGCGTGAGGATGTCGATGCAGTAATCCTCGTTCTCGATCATCTTCTCCAAACCACGCATCTGACCCTCGAGGATGCGGGCACGGTGCAGGGCACGCCGTTTGATGTCGTCAATCATGGGTCTACAGTATCGCGATTTCACATACCCCGGAGGGGTATTCTGTCGTCTGCCAGCGACGTCACCATCGTGTGCGACCACCTGGCACCATGCCCGACGTCATCCGGCTGTCCCGACGCACCCTGCGCGTGATCAGGGGTACCCTGGTATGCACCTTCTGCTACGGCCGGGCGGTGCTGCCGCTGGTCGTGTTCAACCTGATCAACCCGTTGATCTCCGCCGCATTGATGGTGTTCTCCAGCCTGTTCGTGGTGCTCAACAGCCTGCGCCGGTGACGATCGCCACCGATGTCTTCGTGCATGGCGCGCAGACCTATGTCATCACCTGCGAACAGGTCGACGTCACGCTCGACGTCACCGCCGGGGCACTTGGCTCGGCCGAGGGGCTCACTCTGGCCGTCGGGTTCGAACCTGGCACCTTCGTGCCCCGCGACCAGTCGTTCACGGCGAACCCTTTCCCGGGTATCGGCCTCGCAGCGGCCCTGATCGGCCTGCTCGGCGCCGGTCTCGCCGTCGCCTCCCGGGCCACCCGCTGGCGGAACGCACCGGGTCGGCCGACCGTCGTCGCCGAGTACCTGCGGCCGCAGGGCGTCAACCTGCTCATGGCGGGAAACGTGATGCGCACGAGCGCCAAGGCCATGACCGCCCAGTTGCTCAGCTTCGCTGTGCGTGGCAATGTGCGGGTCCTGGAGGGGGAGGGCACAAAGCACTACCTGCTCGAGCTGCTGCACACCAGAGACCTCGACCCGGCCGAGCAGGCGGTGCTCCGGCTGCTGTTCCCGGGGCTGCACGCGGGCACGAGCCGCGACCTCAAGACGAAGGACACCAAGCTGGGCGCCGGGCTGGCCAAGCAGCTCCAGGCGGTCACCGAGCAGGTGCTGACCGACGGGCTGCGGGAGAGGAAGGGTGGCCGGCTGCCCCGTTGGCTGCTCGTCGTCGCTGTGCTCACCGGCATTCTGACTCTGGTCGGTGTGAAGCTGTACATCGATATAGCCCAGGCCGAACGCCTGCGAGTGCTGCAGAGCCCCGAGGGAGCGCTGAGGTCGCCCTACCGGCCGGACCCGGCATCCGTTCTCGGCCTGCCCGATCCGGGGCAGCCGGGGCAGGTGCTGAAGCTCTATGAGCACCTGCTGCCGTTCGCGGTGCTGTTCGGTCAGGAGAAGGAGTGGGCCCAGGTTCTCGGTGACCACTACGCCCGGAGTGACGCGCAGCCGGACTGGTACGCTGGGTTCGCTCCGTTCAACCCGGTCTGGTTCGCCGCCGGGTTGAGCTCGTTCACGAGCTCCACCTCGGCCTCCTGGTCGGGAAGCGCGTCGAGTTCCTCCAGTTCCGGTTCGGGTGGAGGTGGCTCGGTCGGCGGCGGTGGAGACGGCGGCGGAGGAGGAGGAGGAGGCGTCTGATGGGCACCCCGGTCGAACCCACAGTCACACGTTCCGCTCTGGCCCCCGGTCTGCTCGGGGCGGTCATCCTGCTCGGCGGGCTCGCGCTGCTGGACTCCGAAAGCTTCATCATCATCCGTTACGCGGTCAGCATCCTCGCGATGATCCTCTGCGTCTTCGCCATCCAGGCGAAGGTCTGGCTGTGGTTGATCGGTCTCGTGCCGATCGCGGTGCTCTGGAACCCGATCGTGGTCATCGACCTATCCGGCCGGGGCTGGGTGTCCGCCCAGTTCATCGCCGCGCTGGTCTTCATCCTCGTCGGGGTCGTCACCAAGGTGCCGGTGCATCGGGATTGACCAGCGGGCGTAGACTGTATTCGCGTCGAAAAAGCCCGATTACCGTCTTGACCGTGCCGCTGCATCCCAAATGCCGGTGGCGCAAATAGGGTTGGCACGTTGCTCGATTCAGGCTTCGACGTATCGATCGCACCGGTGTCCACGGATGCCGCACCACGTCGAGCACGGCCTTTGTCTGCTGTGCTGCTGTGAAGTTGGAGAAGAATGGCTTACACCCGCCACCAGGCCGCCGGTTCGAACAACCGTGTTGCCGCCGAAGGTCGCGCTCGGCAGCGACCTCGTTCCCGCGACGATGACGCCCCCATCATTCCCATCCTCGCCCGCAAGGTGCGCGAGGTGGAGGCGAAGGCGCAGGTCGGCGCCAAGCTGGGCCCGACCAACCGCACCAAGTACCAGGTCATCGCGCTGCTCATGCGCGAGGAACGTGCGCGGGTCAAGGGCGACGAGGATCTCACCGACGCGAACCGCGCGGAACTGCTGAAACGCCTTGACGGCATCGCCCAGATCCTGGCGAAGACCGCGGCCCGCGACACCAGCCTGATCACCCTGCTGGAACCGGATGCCGGCGTGTCCACGGTCGCGCAGCGGTTCCGCCGCGACTGGCTGCTTGAGTCCGGCGCCGAACTCACCCCCGACGAACTGATCATCACCCGCGAGGCCGAGGCCAAGCCGGAAATTCCGGTCAACCAGGTCATCCCTCAGTCGGTCAAGGCTCGCCAGCTCGCCAACCCGTTCCTCGCGCCCGATTTCAGCGCCGCGACGGCCCAGCCGGTCGTCTCCGGCCGTCGCCTGGCCAACTGGGAACTCATCGGCCCGCTGTTCAAATCCTTCGAGTATGGTTCCGGCGGTCAGGCCGCCAGCATGGACCTGCCCGAGGCACCCCGCGTCGACCGGCTCTCGCCTCGCGGCATGGAGCTGATGCGCCACCAGGCCCGGTTCGTCGAAAGCGCGCGCCTGGGCCACCGCAGCTACCTGCTTGCCGACGAGCCGGGGCTCGGGAAGACGGCGCAGAGCCTGCTCGCGGCATCCGTCAGCGGGGCCTACCCGCTGTTGGCCATCGTTCCCAACGTCGTCAAGATGAACTGGGTGCGCGAGGTCGCACTGTGGACGCCGAACCGCCGGGCCACCGTCATCCACGGCGACGGCGACACGCTCGACGCCTTCGCCGATGTGGTCATCGTCAACTACGACGTGCTCGACCGGCACCGCACCTGGCTGGGCACCCTGGGCTTCAAGGGCATGGTCGTCGACGAGGCGCACTTCATCAAGAACCTGCAGTCGCAGCGCTCCAAGCACGTGCTGGCCCTGGCTGAGCAGATCCGGCGCCGCACGCCCGGTGGCAACCCGCTGCTGATGGCTCTGACCGGAACCCCGCTGATCAACGACGTCGACGACTTCCGGGCGATCTGGCAGTTCCTCGGTTGGCTCGACGGCGACAAGCCGGCCCCCAGACTCATGCAGAAGCTCGAAGCGATCGGGCTGACCCCGGCCGACTCCGGGTTCTACAGCGCCGCGCGTGCCGCGGTGATCGACCTTGGCATCGTGCGCCGCCGCAAGGTCGACGTCGCCGCCGACCTGCCGGCCAAGCGCATCGCCGACATCCCGGTCGAGCTGGACGACGACCTCGGCCGCTCCATCCGCCAGGCCGAGCGGGAGCTCGCCGCCCGCCTGGTCACCCGGTACCACTCCCTCGTCGCCGCCCGCCATCCGGGCCAGACGCCGCCCGTCCTCGAGGGAGAGCAGCGAGCCGCGTTCATCCGCGCGGTTGCCCACGCCGAACTCGAGGAGTCGAAGGGGCAGACGACCGGTGAGAACGTCTTCACCATGGTGCGCAAGATCGGCCAGGCCAAGGCCGCCCTCGCGGCAGACTACGCCGTGCAGCTGGCGCACTCGGTGGGCAAGGTCGTCTTCTTCGCCAAGCACATCGACGTGATGGATGCCGCCGAGGACATCTTCGCCAAGCGCGGCCTGCGCACGGTCTCCCTGCGCGGCGACCAAAGCGCACTGGCCCGCCAGGCCGCCATCGACTCCTTCAACGATGACCAGGGGGTGGCCGTGGTGGTCTGTTCCCTCTCTGCCGCCGGAGTCGGCGTCAACCTCCAGGCCGCCTCCAACGTCGTGCTCGCCGAGCTCAGCTGGACTGCCGCCGAGCAGACACAGGCCATCGACCGGGTGCACCGCATCGGCCAGGACGAGCCGGTCACCGCGTGGCGGATCATCGCCGCCCACACCATTGACGCGCGCATCGCCGAACTCATCGGCAGCAAGCAGGGCCTCGCGGCCCGCGCCCTGGACGGCACCGTCGACGAGATCTCGTCCGCCGATTCCGTGCAGGCCAGCGCCCTGATCTACCTGCTGACCCTGGCACTCGACGGGGAGTTGTAGAACGCGCCCCTCACCGGCGTGGATTTGAACCGGGCCTCGTTTGGGGTCCATCATTGAGTGGCGGCGGTGTGGGCGCCAATCTGATCACTTGTGCAACAAGGAGCAACGACAAATGAAAATTGGTATCCTCACCAGCGGCGGAGACTGCCCCGGCCTGAACGCGGTTATTCGCGGTTCCGTCCTTAAAGGCATCCGCGTCCTCGATGCCGAATTCGTCGGCATTCGCAACGGATGGAAAGGCCTGGTCGAGGGCGACTTTATGACTCTGGACCGGCACAGCGTGCGCGGTCTCTCCCGTCAGGGTGGCACCATCCTCGGCAGCTCCCGCACGAACCCGTTCGAGGGTGAAAACGGCGGCCCCATTAACATTCAGAAGACGATGGACGCGGAAGGAATCGACGCGATTATCGCCATCGGCGGCGAGGGCACCCTCACCGCGGCACGCCGACTGACGGATGCCGGACTCCAGATCGTCGGCGTTCCCAAGACCATCGACAACGACCTCGAAGCCACCGATTACTCATTCGGCTTCAACACCGCCGTCGAGATCGCCACCGAGGCCATCGACCGACTGCGCACCACGGCCGAATCCCACGGCCGCTGCATGATCGTCGAGGTCATGGGCCGCCACGTGGGTTGGATCGCCCTGCACTCCGGCATGGCCGGCGGCGCCCACGCCATCCTGATCCCGGAGCAGCCCCAGACCATCGAGCAGATCTGCGACTGGGTCATGCACGTGCGCGACCGCGGCCGCGCACCCGTGCTCGTCGTCTCCGAGGGCTTCAAGCTCGCCGGCATGGAGGAGGCGCTCTCGACCAAGGGCCTCGACGCGTTCAACCGCCCCCGCCTCGGCGGCATCAGCGAGATGATCGCCCCGATGATCGAGGAGCGCACGGGCATCGAATCCCGCGCCACCGTCCTCGGCCACACCCAGCGCGGCGGCGCTCCGTCGGCCTATGACCGGGTGCTCGCCACCCGCCTCGGCATGGCGGCCGTCGACGCCGTCTACGCCGGCCAGTGGGGCTCCATGGTTTCCCTGCGAGGCACCGACATGGAAATCGTCAGCATCGCGGAAGCGACCATCGGTCTAAAGACCGTGCCGCAGGCGCGCTACGACGAGGCCGCGGTGCTCTTCGGCTAAACCCGCACCAGGCGCTGAGGGGATCCGGATCGATTTCCGCCGATTGGCGGAGGTTCGACCGGGACCCCTTCGTGAGTTCCGGGACCGACTCAGGCGAGTTTGGCCTGAACCTGCGCCAGCGACGGGTTCGTCGCGCTGGAGCCGTCCGGAAAGAGGACTGTCGGAACCGTGCGGTTGCCGTTGTTCAGGCTCATCACCAGCTCGGACGTGCCGTCGACCTCCTCCACGTTGATCTCGGTGTAGGCGATGCCGGCCTTGACCAGCTGGGTCTTCAGGCGGGTGCAATAGCCGCACCAGGTCGTCGTGAACATGGTTATGGTTCCGGATTCCGGCACAAAGTTCATACTTGGATCCTAACAAACCGGCCTGAACGGGAGCAGGACCGTACCTCGTTACCATTGGTTCATGTCTCTTCCTCAGGTCTGCGTGGGCTACCTCACCCGGCGTTCTCCATCGGGGGACCTGCAGGTGCTGCTCGGCCGCAAGAAGAAAGGACTGGGCCGGGGCAACATCGTCGGCCTCGGCGGCAAGCTCGAGCCGGGGGAGTCGGCCGTGGAGGCGATGGTGCGGGAGATCGAGGAGGAGTCCGGCCTGGTCGTGGCGGCATCCGCCCTGACCCCGTTGGGTCTGCTGACCTACCTGTTTCCGCACCGGGAGGCCTGGAGCCAGGAATCGAGCGTGTTCGTCTGCACGCAGTGGAGCGGCACCCCGCGCGAGTCCGACGAGCTGAACCCAGTCTGGTTCGACGTGGCCGCGCTACCGGTGGACGAGATGTGGGACGACGCCCGGCACTGGCTGCCGGGGGTGCTCGCCGGCATTCCGGTGCGGGCCACCTACACCTTCGGCCCCGACTTGGCCACGGTGGTCGACCCGGTTTGAATTGACCTGCTTCCCCGGGAGTGTCAGGCTTATCACAGCGGTGCAGCTTGAGATAACCCCGGCTGTCGTACACTCAGAGGAAGACGCCGGTGGATTTCACCCTGATCGTTGCGCTTGTGATTGCGCTCGCACTGATTTTCGACTTCACCAACGGCTTCCACGACACCGCGAACGCGATGGCAACCCCCATCGCGACCGGCGCCATGCGCCCGAAGGTCGCGGTGGGACTCGCCGCCATTCTGAACCTGGTCGGGGCTTTCCTCTCCACCGAGGTCGCCAGGACCATTTCCGGCGGCATCATCAACAAGGATGACGCCGGAGTTCAGATCACTCCCGAGATCATCTTTGCGGGCCTGATCGGCGCCATCGTTTGGAACCTCATCACCTGGCTGCGTGGCCTGCCGTCCAGCTCGAGCCACGCCCTGTTCGGCGGACTCATCGGCGCGACGATCATCGGCGTCGGCTCGCAGGCGGTCGCCTACGACGTCGTGCTGGCCAAGGTCATCCTGCCGGCACTGATCGCCCCGCTCACGGTGGGCATCGTCGCCTACCTCGCCACCAGGCTCGCCTACTTCATCACCCGGCGGGATTCCGGCAAGGCGGATGGCCGGGGCGGCTTCCGCTACGCGCAGATCATCTCCTCGTCGCTCGTTGCCCTCGCACACGGCACCAATGACGCCCAGAAGACCATGGGCGTCATCACCCTCACCCTGATCGCCGGCGGGATGCAGGACGTGGGCACCGGCCCGCAGCTGTGGGTCATCACCACCTGCGCGATCGCGATCGCGATCGGCACGTACACCGGCGGCTGGCGAATCATCCGGACCATGGGTCGCGGCCTCACCGACATCAAGCCGGCCCAGGGCTTCGCTGCGGAGACCAGCACCGCGGCCACCATCCTCGCGTCCAGCCAACTCGGCTTCGCGCTCTCCACCACGCAGGTCGCGTCCGGGTCGGTGATCGGCTCGGGCCTGGGCCGCCGCGGCTCGACCGTGCGCTGGGGGATGGCCGGCCAGATCGCGCTCGGCTGGGTGCTCACCCTGCCGGCGGCGGCCATCATGGGTGCCTTCGCGGCCGGACTCGCCCTGATCGGACCGATGGGCATCGTGCTCGACCTGGTGATCGGTTCCCTCGTCATCGCCGTGCTGTTTCGCCGGTCCCGCCAGAGCCGGGTCACGCACGACAACCTGCACGACATCGACGACGCCGGGCGGGTCGTGAAGATCCGGAAGACCCCCCGCAAGGCCTCCCGCACGGCCTCTCGCAAGGATCAGAAGAAGGTCGCGTTGTGATCGATTGGTCTGCGTTCCTCGTCGTCGCGCTCGCTTCGCTCCTCTCGTCCGCGGTCGTGGTGGGCCTGTATTCGCTCGGGCTGCGGTTGCTCACCACCTCCGGCCGTGTACCCGTGGTCGAACCGGCCGAATTCACGGGAGCCATCACCGTGCTCACCCCCAAGCGTGCGGCCAAGGAGGCCAAGCGCGCGCGCAAGGCCGCCGCCGGCCCACTGAGCCCTCTGCAGAAGCAGGTCGCCCTGATGGGCGCCTACGCCTGTTTCGTGCTCTGTAGCGCGGCCGTGCTCTACGGTGTCTACCTGATTGTGCCGGCCCTGCACCGCTGACCCGCTGCGTCCCTGTTCCGCTTCCCTCGCAGCGTTCCGTGCCGTAACGGGCGCTCTCGGTTGCCGCGCGGTAGCTGCGCCGCTGCGCTGGTGGCACGCCACGTGCGGAACGGCGCTGCACGCTCGCAACGCCGGATGACTGCGCGACCTGGTCCGTCAGGCTGGCGGCGCACCCTGTGGAGCTGGGCGCACGGTAGACCGTGCGCCGCGAGCCAGAACATGCGCCGCGAGCCAGTACCTGCGGCGCTGCAGAGGGCCGCGGATGCTACCGTGCGGTGCCGCGCACCCGGGCCACCCACGTCATCAGGTGGTAGATCACGATGGCGGCGACCGTGCCGAGCGCAATGCCGTTGAAGCTGAGGCTGCCGGCCGTGAAGGTGTAGTCGGCGATGCCGATGATCAGCGCGGTGGCCGCGGTGAACTGGTTGACCGGCTTGCTGAAGTCGACCTTGTTGTCGAGCCAGATCTTCACGCCGATGATGCCGATCAGGCCGTAGAGGGCCGTGGTGACGCCGCCGAGCACCCCCGCCGGGATCGTGTTGATGACCGCACCGATCTTGGGGGAGAGCCCGAGCAGCACCGCGGTGATGCCCGCGACCCAGTAGGCGGCCGTGGAGTAGATGCGGGTGGCCGCCATGACGCCGATGTTCTCGCCATAGGTGGTGGTGCCCGATCCGCCGCTGAAGCCGGCGAGCATCGTGGCCAGGCCGTCGGCCATCAGGGCGCGACCCGTGAAGCGGTTCACCGTCACATTCGTCATCTGGGCAACGCCCTTGATGTGGCCCACATTCTCGGCCACCAGCACGAGCACGACCGGCAGGAACGCCGGGAGCACGCCGAGGGCGGCGGACGGATCCGCGAACGGGTTCATCGCCGCGGTGAACTGGGGCAGGCCGATCCAGGCAGCCTCGCCCACCCCGCTGAAGTCGACCTCGCCGGCCACCACGGCGGCCACATAGCCCACGATCACGCCGATGAAGATGGACAGCCGGCCCAGGATGCCGCGGAACACCACGGTCGAGAGGATCACGGCGAGCAGGGTGATCAGCGCGGTGAGCGGGGCCAGCTCGAAGTTCGACTTGGCGACGGGCGCCAGGTTGAGGCCGATCAGGGCGACGATGGCCCCGGAGACGACGGGCGGCATCAATGCGTCGATCCAGCCGGTGCCGGTGAGCTGCACGATCACGCCGATCAGGGCCAGGAGTAAGCCGACGACGATGATGCCGAACAGGGCGCTGCCCATGCCCGCGCTCGCGGTCGCGGCGGTGATCGGCGCGATGAAGGCGAACGAGGAGCCGAGGTAGCTGGGCAGCTTGTTGCGCGTGATGACCAGGAAAAGCAGGGTGCCGATGCCCGAGAAGAGCAGCGTCGTGCTGGGTGGGAAGCCCGTGAGCAGCGGTACCAGGAACGTGGCACCGAACATGGCGATGACGTGCTGGGTGCCGATTCCGATGGTCAGCGGCCAGTTCAGGCGCTCGCCGGGGCCGACGACATCCGTGGCTCCGACCGTTTTTCCGTCACCGTGCAGGGTCCAGGGCAGAGCCATGTGTTTCTCGTTTCCGTGTCGTACGTAATCCCGATGGTAGTGAACAATTAAGATCGGACGGTGAGACCATCCGTTCAGCCTGCCCAAGCAGAGCCACTCTCGGTGAGGATTGAAACCGGCTTGCTGCACGGAATCCGGGTGCGCGGGGTGCGCCAGTGGCGCGGGATTCCCTACGCGGCCGCCCCCGTGGACGAGCTCCGATTCCGCGCTCCGCAGCCGGCCGCGCCTTGGCCGGGCGAACGGGATGCAAGCTCCTTCGGCCCGGTCGCCACGCAGAGCCACCGCGGCCAGTTCATCGGCGCGAAACCGACGATCCCGCAAAGCGAGGACTGCCTCAACCTCAACGTGATCGCTCCCGATGAACCGGTCGACCCGCGGAGGCTGCGGCCCGTCATGGTCTTCATCCACGGCGGCGCCTACAGCGTCGGGTCCTCGCGGGAGGTGCCCCGGCAGGGTGAGGGGCTCGTGCGGCGCGGCGGCATCGTCTATGTCAGCCTCAACTACCGGTTGGGGGCGCTTGGCTACATCGACTTCAGCCGTTACTCGACCGCGGAGCATGCCTTCGAGAGCAACCTCGGGCTGCGCGACCAGGTGGCTGCGCTCGGCTGGGTGCGGCGCAACATTCGCGCGTTCGGCGGCAACCCGGATGCCGTCACCCTCTTCGGCGAATCGGCCGGAGCCAACGCCGTGACCACCCTGATGACCGTCCCGGCCGCCGCCGGACTCTTCCAGCGCGCGATCGCGCAGAGCGCCCCACCGAACGCCGTCTATGCCCCCGATGTCACCGCCGAGTGGGCCACGGACTTTGTGCGGCTCCTGGCCCGGCGCACCGGGCAGGCCGACCCGACGAACTCGACCACCACGGCGACGGATGCCGCTGCCCTGCTTCTGCAGGCCGACCCGGCACATCTGGCCGAGGCCACGAGCGACCTGACCCGGCGTGCCCCGGACCGGTACCCCGGCACGATCCCGCTCTCGCCCGTGATCGACGGCGACTTCCTGCCTGAACGACCTCTCGACGCCTTCCGCGACGGCCGTGCCCACCGGATTCCGCTGATCATCGGCACCAACTCGCGGGAAGGTTCGCTGTTCAGTGGGCGCATCGACATCCTCGCCACGACGCCCGGGCGCATCCGCGCCGTGTTCGCGAACACCAAGAAGAAGGCTCGCACGCGCCTGCGGGCGCAGTACCCCGGGATACCCGCGCTGCGGCCCGCCCTCGATTTCGGTGGTGATTTTTCTTTCTGGTACCCGAGCGTGCGCGTGGGCGAACGGCACTCCCGGTATGCCCCGGTGCGCTTCTACCGCTTCGATGCCGCGCCGCGCCTGGTGCGTTTGATGGGGCTCGACGCTACGCACGGCCTCGAGCTGTTCCCGCTGTTCGACCGGCTCGACGGCTGGTTCGGCCGCGGCATGACCGCGCTCGGCGGTCGCCGCGACTTCCAGCGGATCGGTGCCCGGATGCAGGGTTGGTGGCTCAGTTTCGCGGCCTCCGGGGTGCCGGATGCGGCCTGGCCGCTCTACGACGAGGCCGAGCGCCTGACCCTGGTCATCGACGCCGTCGACCGTGTCGAGTCCGACCCGCGCGGGGACCGCCGCCGGGCCTGGGACGCCTTCGTGCCGCACATCTGAGCTCGGCGTGCCACAGCCCGGAAGCCCGGCCGGTTGCCTCCGCGGGCCGTCCTCGCCCAGCCCCGCGGAATCGGCCCGCGCTCCGGGGCCGTAAACTGAGGAACTGAGAATCAGCTGAGTCGGACACCAGGAGCACCCCATTTCTGAAACAGAGACCCACACGTCATCCACGCCTGCCCCCAAGCCGGACGCCCCGGCGGGCACGAACCCGGGGCTCAAGTCCCGCATCGATCGGTACTTCGAAATAACCCGGCGCGGCTCCACCTACGGCCGAGAAATCCGCGGCGGTCTGGTGACGTTCGTCACGATGGCCTACATCGTGATCCTCAACCCGCTCATCCTCGGCGGCTTCAGCGCCGACCAGGCCGCGGTCGACGTGGCCGGCGGATGGCTGCCCAACGGCCAGGTTGCCGCGGTCACCGCCCTCACCGCCGGCGTCATGACCATCCTGTTCGGCGCCGTCGCCCGGCTTCCCTTCGGTTTCGCCGCGGGCCTCGGCATCAACTCCTTCCTGGCCGTGAGCGTCGTCGGCCAGGTGACCTGGCCGGAGGCCATGGGCCTCGTGGTCATCAACGGGCTCATCATCGTGCTGCTCGCCTCCACCGGCCTACGCGAGCTCATTTTCAACGCCGTGCCGCGCCAGCTGAAGATCGCCATCACGGTCGGCATCGGCCTGTTCATCGCCTTCATCGGCCTGGTCGACTCCGGCTTCGTGCGCGCGAGCGGCGCCGCGTCGCCGCCCGTGCAGCTCGGCGACAACGGCTCCGTCGTGAGCCTGCCGACCGCCGTGTTCGTGCTCGGCCTGATCATTCTCGGCATCCTGGTCGCCCGCAAGGTGAAGGCGGCCCTCCTGATCGGAATCGTCGCCACCACGCTGGTCGCGGTGGTCCTCGAGGCGATTTTCAAGGTCGGGCCGTCATTCGGGCAGAACCCCGACGGTTGGAACCTGAACGCGCCGGTACTGCCGACCTCCATCGTCTCGCTGCCCGACCTGAGCCTCGTCGGACAGGTCAGCTTCGGCGCCTTCGACCGGATCGGCATTCTGGCCGCGTCGATGCTCGTTTTCACGCTCGTCTTCACGAACTTCTTCGACGCCATGGGCACCATGACCGGCCTGGCCAGCGAGGCCGATGTGGCCGACGAGAAGGGCAACTTCCCGCGCCTGAAATCCGCCCTGATCGTCGAGGGCGTCGGCGCCGTCGTCGGCGGCGCCACCTCTGCCTCGTCGAACACGGTGTTCATCGAGTCCGGTGCCGGCATCGGTGAGGGTGCTCGCACGGGACTGGCCAACATCGTCACGGGACTGCTGTTCCTCGCGGCCATGTTCTTCACCCCGCTCACCCAGATCGTGCCGCTGGAGGTGGCCGCGGCCGCCCTCGTGATCGTCGGCGCGATGATGGTGTCCCAGATCCGGTTCATCGACTTCACGGAGTTCTCCATCGTGCTACCGGTATTCCTCACGATCATCGTGATGCCGCTGACCTACTCGATCGCCAACGGAATCGGGGCCGGCTTCATCACCTGGGTGCTGGTGCGTTCGTTCTCGGGGAAGGCGCGCGAGATCAGCCCGTTGCTCTGGGTGGTCGCGGCCGGCTTCCTGGTCTTCTTCGTGCGCGGCCCGATCGAGGTTCTGTTCGGCGCGTGACCGTGTGGCCGCCCCCGGCCCGATTCGGGGGCTAACCCCATGGGTGCCAGAACGGATGCTCCGTAGTGTCGTTGGGAGAGCGGCATCCGTCGCTCCCCATCGAAACGGAGAACCGCCCATGTCAACCATCGCTCCCGACCAGGCCCCGGTCTACACTGCCGAGCCCGTACCCCCGCGGAGCAGCACTCTGGCCGTGTCGAGCCTCGTGCTCGGCCTCGTGTCGATCGTCGCCGGCTGGACCTTCCTCGTGCCCATTGCCGGCCTGGTCGTCGGCATCCTCGCCCTCGGACGGGAACCGCAGGCGCGCACCCTGGCGATCTGGGGCATCGTGCTCAACGCGGTGCTGCTGGCCGGCTCGCTGCTGCTCGTGCTGCTGGCGCTGGCCCTCGGCCTGCTGGCGCTGCCGTTCGCGTTCTTGATCTGACCTCGATCTGGCCCGGCGCGGCCTCGCGCTACTCCAGGAAGCCGCGCAGGAGCAGGGCGGTGCCGGCCAGATGCTCGGCCATCGCCTGTGCGGCGGCGTCGGGCCGACCGGTCAGGATCGCGGTCACGATCTGCTCGTGCTGCCGGTCCGAGTGTGCGATGTTCGGTCCGAGTGACGGGATGTTGTCGAGCAGTTCGTTGATCCGCATCCGCACTTCGGCCAGCAGCGGCACGAGCGACGGTGAGCCGGCCAGCTCGCCGATGGTGAGGTGCAGCCTGGAGTCCAGTCGGCGGTAGTCCTCGCCGGTGGCGCCGATCGAGTCGGCCAGGCTGTTCCACAGCACTTCCCGTTCGCCGGGCGACAGGGTGCGCGCGGCGGCATGCCGGGCGGCGCCCTCCTCCAAGATTTCCCGGAGCGCGAGCGCGTCCTCGATCTCGGCCACGGAGATGTCCCGGCGCGCCGGCAGTCCACGCTCGTGGCCTCGGCCGGGCGTTTGCTGGGGCAACGAATCGTTGACGAAGGTGCCGCCGTAGCGGCCGCGTCGGGAGACCAGATAGCCGGCCTCGGCCAGGGATGCGATCGCATCCCGCAGCGTGTCCCGACTCACGGCGAGCATGGCGGAGAGTTCGCGTTCGGCCGGCAGTCGTTCGCCGGGCGCGACGAGTCCCAGCCGCACGGTCTGCAGCAGCCGCTGCACGGTCTCCTCGAAGGCGTTGCCACTGTGCACGGGGCGCAGCAGCAGTCCACTGTCGAGCCCGGGCTGTTCGTCGTCGATCACTGTTCTGGTCCTGGCTCCTGGTCGAACTTCCAGTCCATCACGGTTTCCGCACCCTCCCGCACCGCTACATCGGCGTCACGTAGGCCGAGCTGATGCCGCCGTCGACCAGGAACGTGGAGCCCGTGATGAACGAGGAGTCATCGCTGGCCAGGAACGCGACCGCGGCCGCGAGCTCCTCGGGTTCCGCGAACCGGCCGACTGGGATGTGCACCAGCCGCCGGGCCGCGCGCTCCGGGTCCTTCGCGAATAGCTCTTGCAGTAGCGGGGTGTTCACCGGGCCGGGGCAAAGGGCGTTGACCCGGATGCCCTGGCGCGCGAACTGCACGCCCAGCTCGCGGCTGAGCGCGAGCACGCCGCCCTTCGAGGCGGTGTAGGAGATCTGACTGGTCGCGGAGCCGAGCACGGCCACGAACGAGGCCGTGTTGATGATCGACCCGCGGCCCTGCTTCACCATGTAGCGCAGGGCGGACCGGCAGCACAGGTACACCGACTTCAGGTTGACGTCCTGCACCCGTTGCCAGGCCGGTAGCTCGGTCGTCTCGATCGAGTCGTCGTCGGGCGGGGAGATCCCGGCATTGTTGAACGCGATGTCGACGGAGCCGTAGGTGAGATAGGCGGTGTCGAAGAGGTTGTTGACCTCGCCCTCGTCGGTGACATCCACCTTGACGAAGAGGCAGTCGAGCTGGTCGGCCGCCGCGAGCCCCGCCGCCTCGTCGAGGTCGCCGATCACAACCGTTGCTCCTTCCGCGGCGAACCGTTTCGCCGTGGCCAGGCCGATGCCGCTGGCACCGCCTGTGATCACGGCGACCCGGCCCGCGAGCCGCTGGGTGAGGTCGATGGGGGTGAGGGTGCTCATGCTGGCTCCTTGGGGTTCGTCTGAGGGTGTGGCGTCTAGTCGACGGCGATGAAGACGTTCTTGGTCTCGGTGAACGACAACGGGGCGTCCGGGCCCAGTTCCCGGCCGAGGCCCGACTGCTTGAAGCCGCCGAATGGAGTCGTGTAGCGCACGGAGGAGTGCGAGTTGACGGACAGATTGCCGGATTCCACGGCCCGCGCCACTCGGATCGCCCGGCCCACGTCGCGGGTCCAGATCGATCCGGAGAGGCCGTAGTCGGTGTCATTGGCGAGGTTCACGGCGTCGTCTTCACCGTCGAACGGCAGCACGGTGACGACGGGTCCGAAGATCTCGTCGGTGACGCAACGGTCCGTGCGGGAGTCCGGGGTGAGCACGGTCGGCGGGAACCAGAAACCCGGTCCGGTCGGGGCGCTGCCCCGGAAGGCCACGGGGGAGCCCTCCGGCACATAGGCCGAGACCGCGGCGTGGTGCGCGGCCGAGACGAGCGGGCCCATCTCGGTGCTCTCGTCGGCGGGATCACCCACCCGCACACCGGCGACGGCCGGCTCGAGCAGCTCGAGAAATCGGTCGTAGACGCTCCGCTCCACCAGGATGCGGCTACGGGCGCAGCAGTCCTGGCCGGCGTTCTCGAACACCCCGGAGGGTGCGGTGGCGGCGGCCTTCTCCAGGTTGGAGTCGGCGAACACGATGTTGGCGCTCTTGCCGCCGAGTTCCAGGGTGACCCGTTTGACCTGGGCGGCGCAGCCGGCCATGATCCGCTTGCCGACATCCGTCGACCCGGTGAAGACGACCTTCCGCACTTGGGGGTGCGTCACGAACCGTTCGCCGACCACCGATCCGCGGCCCGGCAGCACCTGGAACAGCCCCTCGGGCAGGCCGGCCTCCCGGGCGAGTACGCCCAGATGGATGCTGGAGAGCGGCGTCCACTCCGCCGGCTTCAGCAACACCGCGTTGCCAGCCGCGAGGGCGGGAGCGAAACCCCAGGCCGCGATCGTCATCGGGAAGTTCCACGGGGTGATGATGCCGACCACACCCAGCGGTTCCTGGAAGGTCACGTCGAGACCGCCGGACACCGGGATCTGCCGCCCGAAGAGTCGCTCGGGGGCGGCCGAGTAGTAAGTCAGCACGTCGCGCACATGGCCGGCCTCCCAGCGCGCCTGCATGATCGGATGCCCCGAGTTGGCCATCTCGATGCGGGCCAGGTTCTCCCGGTCCCCGTCCACGGCCTCCGCGAAGCGGCGCAGAACGGCAGCCTTGTCGGCTGGCGCCACCCGGGACCAGAGCCGCTGCGCGGCCACCGCCCGGGAGACGGCCTCATCGGTCGCATCCGTGTCGAGGTGTTCGACCACGGATACTGGGGTCTCGTCGGCCGGGTTGATCACGGTGTAGCTGCTCACAGGGTGTCCCTTTCCTGATCGTGGTCGTGGTCGTGGTCGTGGTCGTGGTCACGGGCCGCCCGGTAGCGGGCGGCCGCGTCGACGAGGCCCGCGAAGAGACGTAGGTCGTCGTGCTGTTCCGGATGCCACTGCACGGCCAGCCCGAACGGGACATCGGTGAGTTCCACGGCCTGCACGACCCCGTCGTGAGTGCGTGCGGACACGGTGAGGCCGGCGCCGATCCGGTCGATGGACTGGTGGTGGTAGACGGGAACGGGAAGCGGCACGTCCAGGGCGTCGAGCAGCCCGTGCAGCCGCGACTCGGGTTCCACGTGCACGTCCACGATGTTGAAGACGCCGCCGCCGGCCTGGTAGCCGCCGTGGCCCACGACGTCGGGCAGGTGCTGGTGCAGGGTGCCGCCCTGTGCGATGTTGAGCATCTGGGCGCCGCGGCAGATGCCGAGCAGCGGCAGCTCCCGGTCGATGGCCCGGTGGATCAGCTCATGCTCCCAGGCGTCACGGTCCCGCCGCGGCTCGTCGGTTTTCGTGTGGGCGGCCTGACCGTAACGCGCCGGATCGACGTCCTTGCCGCCGGTGATGACCAGGCCGTCGAGGCCGTCGAGCACCCGGTCGGCAATGGCCGCGTCCACGGGCTGCGGCGGCAGCAGCACGGCGATGCCGCCCGCGCGGATGACCGAGTCGAAATAGGCCTGGGGCAGGAAGGCGGCCGGCACGTCCCAGACACCGGTCTGGGACTGCTCGAGATAGGTGGTCAGGCCGATCACGGGGCGCGGGTCGGCACCGGGGCGCGGTGCGGTGCCGGGGTCAGAGGCGCTCAAAGCCGCGCACCCGCTCCCAGTCGGTCACCGCCGCGTCATAGGCTTCCAGCTCGATCCGCGCGTTGTTGAGGTAGTGATCGACGACCTCGTCGCCGAATGCCTCCCGGGCGATCGTGGATGTCGCGAACAGCGCTGTGGCCTCCCGCAGCGAGGCCGGCACCCGCTCGGCGCCGCTCTCGTAGGCGTTGCCGACGAAGGCATCGTCGAGTTCGAGTTCGTTCTCGATGCCGTAGAGGCCGGCCGCGATCAGCGCGGCCACGGCCAGGTACTGGTTCACGTCGCCGCCGGGCACTCGGTTCTCCACCCGCAGGCCGAGGCCGGCCCCCACCACGCGCAGGGCGCACGTGCGGTTATCGAGCCCCCAGGCGATCGCAGTCGGCGCGAAGCTGCCGCTGACATAGCGCTTGTAGGAGTTGATGTTCGGTGCCGAGAACAGGGTCAGCTCGCGCATCACCGCGAGCTGGCCGGCGAGGAAGTGACGGAACAGCGTCGACATGCCGTGATCGGCATCCTTGTCGGCGAAGACCGCGGATCCGTCGGTGCCGCGCAGGCTGATGTGGATGTGGCAGCTGTTGCCCTCCCGCTCGTTGAACTTGGCCATGAAGGTCAGGCTCTTGCCGTGGGCATCCGCGATCTCCTTGGCGCCGTTCTTGTAGATGGAGTGGTTGTCGCAGGTGGCCAGGGCGTCGGTGTAGCGGAACGCGATCTCCTGCTGGCCCAGGTTGCACTCACCCTTGACGCCCTCGCAGTACATACCGGCGCCGTCCATGGCGTTACGGATGTCCCGCAGTAACGGTTCCATCCGGGTGGATGCGAGCAGCGCATAGTCGATGTTGTAATCGCTGGCGGGTGTCAGGTCGCGGTAGCCCTTCTTCCATGCCTCCCGGTAGCCGTCGTCGAAGACGATGAACTCCAGCTCGGTGCCGACATAGGGCACCAGCCCGCGGTCGGCCAGCCGGGCCAGCTGGGTTTTCAGGATCTGGCGGGGTGACGCCACGACGGGTGACTTGTCGAGCCACCGCAGGTCCGCGGTGACGAGGGCGGCCCCGGGTAGCCAGGGCGCGCGTCGCAGTGTGGCGAGGTCGGGGATCATGGCCATGTCGCCGTAGCCGCGTCGCCAGCTCGACATCTCATAGCCGTCCACCGTGTTCATCTCCACGTCGACGGCCAGCAGATAGTTGCAGCACTCCGCGCCGTGGCCGGCCACGTCCTCCAGGAAGAGCCGCGCGGAAACCCGCTTGCCCACCAGCCGCCCCTGCATATCGGTGAATGCGACGACGACGGTGTCGATGTCGCCGCCGCGAACCAGGGAGGTGAGGTCCTCAAGCGAGAGATTTCCGGAGCGGGGTGTCATCAACTTCTCCTCATCGAGCCGGTCAAAGGGTGAACATTCGACCATTAGACCACAGATCGAGCGCTGTGTGACGGCCAATTTTTGTTTCGCTCGACTCAGGAATCGGGCATGTAAAGGTATGTACAAGCCACCATTGGAGCCCTATAGTCATGCCAACGTAAACTCCCGGAGTTGCCGCTCGATCGCTGAGTTGCGCAACCAGAACGCAAAGGAATCCAGGATGTCCAAAGACACCTTGAACGTCTCGGGCGTGACCTACACGACGGCAGAGGCAGGGTACTTCGAGAAACGCAAGCTCCGCCGCAGCGCCGGGATCTGGGGGCTGTGGGGACTCGCCGTCGCCGCGGTCATCTCCGGTGATTTCTCGGGCTGGAACTTCGGCATCGATTTCGCTGGATTCGGCGGAATGCTGATCGCCTTCGCCCTCTTGATCGTCATGTACTACGGCATGATCTTCGCGATCGGGGAGATGGCGTCGGCCATGCCGCACACGGGCGGCGCCTATTCCTTCGCCCGGGCGGCGCTCGGGCCCTGGGGCGGTTTCGTCACCGGCCTGGCCGAGACCATCGAGTATGTCGCGACCACCGCGGTGATCGTGTACTTCTCGGCGTCCTACGCAGACGGCATCACGAGTGAGCTGCTCGGAGTCTCACTGCCCGCCTGGGCGTGGTGGGCCATCCTCTACGCCGTATTCATCGGCCTGAACTCGGCCGGCGCCGCGATCTCGTTCAAATTCGCGATCGTGGTCTCGATCATCTCCATCGGCATCCTGCTGGTGTTCTCGGCAATGGCGGCCTTCTCCGGGCTCTTCAGTGTGGACAACCTCTTCGATATCGCCCCGGAGGCCGGCCAGTCCGAGTTCCTGCCCTTCGGCGTGGTGCCGATCCTGTTCGCCCTGCCCTACGCCATGTGGTTCTTCCTCGGAATTGAGGAGCTGCCGCTGGCCGCGGAGGAATCCCACGACCCGGTGCGGGACATCCCGCGAGCCGGTCTGATCGCCCGCACGACCCTGATCGTGACCGGGCTCCTGGTGCTGGTGCTCAACACCGGGATAGTCGGGGCCTCGAACATCGCCACCGCCGGGGAGCCACTGCTCGACGGCTTTCGGGCGATGGTCGGCGACGAGGCGGCCGCTGTGCTGGCCCTGTTCGCCCTGGTCGGACTGCTGGCCTCCCTGCAGGGCATCATGTTCGCGTACGGGCGCAACATGTACTCCCTGTCGCGGGCCGGCTATTACCCGAAATTCCTCTCCCTGACCGGCCGCCGCCAGACTCCGGCGGTGGCGCTGCTCGTGGGGGCCCTGATCGGCTTCGTGGCCCTGATCCTCGTCGACTCGCTCGGCGGCGCCGGCGGCGTGGCCGGGGCGATCGTGCTCAACATCGCCGTTTGGGGAGCCGTGATCGCCTACATCCTGCAGATGATCTCGTTCGTCGTGTTGCGCCGAAAGTACCCGAATGCGAACCGGCCCTACCGCAGCCCGTGGGGCGTACCCGGGGCGGTGATCGCGGGCATCCTCTCGCTCGCGATCTTCTTCGGGTTCTTCATCAACGAGCCGGCCCGCCCGGCCATCGCGGCCATCGCCGTGGTCTACGTGGTCATGCTGCTGATCTTCGCGCTCTACGGGCGCAAGCGCCTCGTGCTCTCCCCGGAGGAAGAATACGCGGTGTCCGGCGGCCTGCACGGCGACCCGCAGAAGGAAGGCTACGGCGGCGCCGTGGAGGAGCAACTGCTCGCGCTCGACGGTCGGGACGACCAGCGCGCGCCGTAGCCGAACGAGTTTCGATCGATTGGTTGGGTCGCCCTCCGCGGGTCAGAGCTGACGCACCCGCGTGGACGCTGTTCAGCACAGGCGGAGCGACCTGCCGGTGTTGAACCAATTCGACGGAGATTCTCGAGGAAAACGGCCATTTCGACGTGGTGAGGTCCGTTTTGGGCAGAATCTCCGTCGAATTCGTTCGGGCTGCGGGGCGGGAGCGCTACCGTGACGCCATGTGCGTCTGGGAGCGGCGTTCCCGCGGCCGACCGGGTTCCGCGCCGGCCGCTCGGCCGGCAGGGAACCCGGCCGATGTGATGGTGCTGCGCGACCACACCCTCCCCGACCGGGACTGGACGGTGCTGCCCGCAGGCAGCCGCGCCTTCTGGTTCCCGGCGCCGAGCGGGAACCTCGCCGCCTTCGAGCTGGGCGACCCCGGCCGCTCCGAGAATCGTGCTGCTGCCCGGCGCGACCGGCTCCAAGGAAGACTTCGTGCTGTTGGCCCCGCTGCTGGCCGACGCCGGCTACTTCGTGCAGAGCCACGACCTGGCCGGGCACTACCAGGCGTGCGCGGCCGGGCCCGGCGGCACCGAGCCCTGGGACTACGCCCCGTTCGTGGCCGACCTGATCGTGTTCCCCGACGCAGGGCCCACCCCGGTGCACGTGCTCGGCTACTCGATCGCCGGGATCGTCGCGGAGCTGGCCCTCGCCGCGCTTTACCGGGCGGCTGGCTGATCAGGCGGGCCGATTCGGCAGGCTGATCCGGCTGGTAGCAGGCTGTACCGGAGGTTGGCCGGCCGGCTGAACCGGAGGCCGGCGGGCTGATCCGATGCCCCCGCGAAACAGCTCAGTGCCCGATCGTGGGACGCCCGGCCCGGTGGCGCCGCACCGCGCACCGGGCGGCATGCCGGTGCCCCAGCCAGAACGGCATCCAGAAGAAATATCCGCCGATGTAGAAGGTCCCGCCCAACCAGGCCACGAGGGTGCCGCAGCCGTAGAAATCGCCGGGGCCGGTGACCATGTCGCTCCCGGGGACTCCGCCAGCGCGGACTCGATCCGCGCCAGCCAGTCGGCTGGCGGCACGGAGTCGGCGTCGAGACGGGCGATCACGTCACCGGATGCCGCATCCTAGCCGGCTGCCGCCGCCGGCCAGATGCCCCGCTGGGTCGCCCGCACGACCCGCGCACCCCCGAAGAGAGCGATCTCTGCCGAAGCATCCGTGCTCGCGTTGTCGACAACGATCACCTCGTCGGGCACCCGCTGCTGCCGCGCCAAAGCCGCGAGGCAGGTTCGGAGAAGGGCGGCGTCGTTGTAGCAGGGGATCACGACCGAGATCGTCATCGTCGCTGCCTCCTTTCCCGCCCGCAGCGAGCTGTCGCATTGATCCTCCATCTGGCGGTCACGGTCAGATCGCGCGGCAATGCGTGGTGAGGAACCCGATCTTGTCGATGGTGATCGTGACCGTCGAGCCGTCGCGCAGGAACACCGGAGGTTTGCGGCTGTAGCCGGCGCCGCCCGGGCTGCCGGTGGAGATGAGCGTGCCCGGCAGCAGGGTCGAGGTTTTAGAGAGGTAGGAGATGATCTCGGCGACCGAGCGCACCATGTCGCCGCTCGAGGCGTCCTGCAGGATGCGGCCGTCGACGTGGGTGGTCAGCCACAGGTCCTGCGGGTCGGCGATCTGGTCTGCCGTGATGACGACCGGCCCGGTGGGCGTGAAACCGTCGAAGGACTTGCAGCGCGACCACTGCGCCTCGGAGAATTGCAGGTCGCGCGCCGTGATGTCGTTGACGACCGTGTAGCCGAAGACATGGTCGAGAGCGTCCGCCACCGACACGTGGTGTGCGGCCGTGCCGATGATCACGCCGAGCTCGGCCTCGTAGTCGACCTGGCTGGTCAGATCGGTCGGCCAGGTGATCGTGGACTCGTGCCCGGTGAGCGAGTTGGGCCAGAGCGAGAACACGGTCGCGGCCGTTTCGACGCGTAGTTCCAGCTCGGAGGAGTGGGCGGCGTAGTTGGCGCCGATCGCGATGATCTGAGGCGGACGCAGCACGGCCGACGAGTAGCGCAGCTCGCCCAGCGGGGTGAGCGTTGCTCCCTGCGCGGCGGCGTTCTGGCTCAGGGCGCGCACCCGGTTGTACTCGTCAGAGTCCTTCTCGATCAGGTCCTGCAGATCGCGGGGGGCGTCGTCCATGATCTCGTCGAGGAACAGCGCTGCGTCGTCGAAGACGGCGGCGAGCCGCGGAGTGGATTGACCTTCAACTCTCAGGTGGGCGAATTTCACCTGTTCAGGCTATCTGGCCCGGGAGGGGTCGCGGTGCGCGGGGTAGCCGCGGCGCCTGCCGCGCGCCACAAGTGCATGCCGGCGTAGCTGCGCCACGGCGCCCAGGCGGCACCGTGGCGGGCGAGTTGCCGGGCCTCCGCGGGCAGGCCGAGCCGCCCGGCGCCCTGCAACAGGGCCAGGTCGCTGGTCAGCAGGATGTCCGGGCTGCCCAGCACGCGCAGGGCCACGTATCCGGCCGTCCACGGTCCGATCCCGGCCAGGGCGGTCAGACGGGACTCAAGATCCTCCCGGGTCTGCCCGTAGGAGAGCACCAGATCGCCGGAGCAGAGCGCCTCCGCCACGCCGATGATCGCGTCGATGCGCGCGGCCGGGCCGCGCAGCACGCCGCGGCCCTCGGTTGCGATCCGCTGGGCGGTGGGAAACAGCCGGGTCAGGGGAGCGGCGGTGGAGTCGTGGATGAAGAGGCTTTGGCTGGTGCCGGTGGTGCCGGTGGTGGCGCTGGTGCCGCTGGTGCCAGTGGTGGCGCTGCTGTCGCTGTCCCCTGCACCCGGGTACACGTCGTCGCCGAGCGCAGCGGCCAGCCGGGTGAGTGCCGTTCGGGCGGAGGCCACCGAGACCTGCTGGCCGATGAGCGCGCGGAACAGGGTCTCCTCGGGGTCCACGCTGCCCGGCACGCGCATGCCGGGGGTGGCCGCGATTCCGGCCGCGAGTTGCGGGTCCCTCCCGAGCGCCAGGTCGATCGCCCGGGAGTCCGCGTCCAGGTCGAGCAGGCGCCGCACCCGGCTGACGAGCGGCGCGAGGTCGGCGAGGCTGGCCAGTCGGGCGCGGCAGGCGACGGCTGGCGCGGCCGCCGTTCCCGACAGGGTCAGTTCCACCGTCGCGGGTCCGTGTGGCAGGCGCAGCGTGCGCGCGTAACGGGCATCCGTCGCCTGTTCCACCCCCGCGAGGCCTCGCGCGGCAAGGAACCGCAGCACCCCCACCCCGTCGAACGGCGCGCGCGCCGGCAGCAGCAGGTCGATGCCCGTCCCGTCACCGACCCCGAAGCCGGCCTCACCGACCCCGCCGACGCCGAGGGGCTGGGCGCGGGGCTGGGCGCGGGCGGGACGGGCGCGGCGCAGCTCGGTGGGGGTGCGCTCGTAGACGACGGCGATGGTGTCGTTGAACTGGCGCACGCTGCCGAAACCGGCGGCGAATGCGACCTCGGTGATCGGGACATCCGTGCTCGCCAGCAGCACGCGGGCGGTCTGCGCGCGGTGCGCCCGGGCGAGCGCGAGCGGGCCGGCGCCCAGCTCGGTCACGAGCACGCGGGTCAGGTGCCGTTCGCTGTAGCCGAGGCGGCGGGCGAGGCCGGGCACGCCCTCCCGCTCAACCGTGCCGTCGCTGATCAGGCGCATGGCGCGGGCGGCGAGGTCGTCACGGATGTCCCAGTCCGGCGACCCGGGGACGGCATCAGGAAGGCAGCGTTTGCACGCCCGCAGGCCGGCCTCGTGCGCGGCCGCGCTGGTGAGATAGAACGACACATTGGCCGGCTTCGGTGTGGCCGCCGGGCAGCTGGGGCGGCAGTAGATTCCGGTGGAGTGCACGCCCGTGATGAACTGACCGTCGAAGCGGGAGTCTCGGGAGGACATGGCCCGGTAGCGCTCGAAGAAGACCGGATCGAGCCCGGCAGGAGGGATGGTCACCCGGCCAGCCTGCCACCGCGAGCCCGGGCGCACCAGCGGGAATCGGCCATCGCCGGTGCCGGCCGCAGCGGCCGCGGGCCATGCCGGCCTGTGTCCGGGCCTGCCCTCCGGCACCCGGCCCGGTACTCTGGGCGCATGACCGCATTGGAGCGTCTGCAGGCCGAACTCGGCACCCACGTCAGCGTCGATCCGCGCCGGCTCGCGGCCGTTCGGGGCGACAAATCGGGCTGGGTTGCCCCGGGGATGCCGCTGGCGGTCGTCTACGCCGCATCCGTCGACCAGGTGCAGGCCACGCTGCGCATCGCGACCGAGTTTCGCGTGCCGGTGATCACCCGCGGAGCCGGAACGGGCCTGGCCGGGGGAGCGTGCGGCACGGACGGCGCCATCGTGCTGAGCGTCGAGCGGATGAACCGTATCCTCGAGATCCGCCCGGAGGATGAACTGGCCGTGGTCGAGCCGGGCGTGCTCAACGGCGACCTCAACACGGCCCTCTCCGCGCACGGGCTGTGGTTCGCGCCGGACCCGGCAAGCCGGGCGATCTCCTCGGTCGGCGGCAACATCGCCACCAACGCGGGTGGGCTGCTCTGCGCGAAGTACGGCGTCACCCGGGAGGCGGTGCTGGCGTTGACGGTGGTGCTCGCCGACGGGAGCCTGCTGGAGACCGGGCACCGCACCGTCAAGGGCGTCACCGGCTACGATTTGACCGCCCTGCTCACCGGCTCGGAGGGCACCCTCGGCGTGATCGTCGAGGCCACCGTGCGGGCGCGCGCCATCACCCTGGGTGAGACCGTCACGATCGGCGCGACGTTCCCCGACGTGGCCCAGGCGGCCGCGGCATCCGGTCTCGTCACGGCGGCCCGGCTGCGCCCGGCCGTGATGGAACTCATCGACCCGGTGGCCGTGGCCCTGATCGCGGCGTACCTCGGGCCGAACCTGTTCGAGGGAGTTCCGACTAGGGGAGCGTTCCTGCTGGTGCAGACGGATGGGCCGGCGAGCCAGGCGGAGGCGGACCAGGCGGTGGCCGTGCTGCGGGCCGCGGGAGGGGAGGTGCGCGTCTCCACCGACGCCGAATCCGCCGATCGACTGCTGGCCGTGCGGCGGGCCGCGCATCCGGCGCTGGCCGCTTACGGCGAGGTCCTGATCGAGGATGTCTGCGTGCCCCGCTCCCGGCTGGCCGAGATGTTCGCGCGGATCGCTGAGATCAGCGCCCGCACGGGCCTGCCCATCCCCACGGTGGCCCACGCCGGAGACGGCAATCTGCACCCCAATTTCCTGATCCCGTTCGATCCGGCCCGGGGCGGCGCGGAGCCGGTCGTGCCGGAGGCGGTCTGGCTGGCGGCCGACGAGCTCTTCCGTGCCGCGCTCGAACTCGGCGGCACGCTCACCGGCGAGCACGGGGTCGGCGTGCTCAAGCGGCGCTGGCTGGCCGAGGAGCTTGGCGACACGGGCTTCGCCCTGCAGCGCCGGATCAAGGCGGCGTTCGACCCGTTGGGCATCCTCAACCCGGGCACCATGTTCGAGGCGTGAGCGCGCGGCTAGTCTGTTGGGCATGTCCCACGAGCCGACCCCGGAGCACTCCGCCGCCGCCCCACACTCTCATCCGGCCGGAACCCAGCCCGCGGCCCAGCCTGCCTCGGTGCAGCCCGCGGCCCAGCCGGTGCAGCCCGTCTGGACCGCCCCCGTTCGTCGCACCCGGGCGGGCATCGTCACGCTCACGGTCACCGGCCTCGTCATCGGGGGCGCCGCGCTGCTGCTGGTGTTCGTCTACCTGGCCACCTTCCTCGGTGCCGGCACGCTGCTGGTCGGCCTCATCCTGGCACTCATCCCACTGATCGGGATTTTGCTCGCCGTGGGCTGGATCGATCGGTGGGAGCCCGAACCCCGCCCGGCCCTCTGGTTCGCGTTTCTCTGGGGCGCCGGCGTCTCCATCGTGACCGCGCTGCTCTTCGACCTGGGCGTGCAGCTGGCCCGGGCCGGCGCCGGGGCCACCGAAACGGATGACGGTTTCGCCGCCGCCGTCCTCCAGGCGCCCCTCGCCGAGGAGGCCGCCAAGGGCGCCGGGGTGCTGCTGCTCTTCTGGGTGCTGCGTCGGAGATTCGACGGCCCGGTCGATGGCGTGGTCTATGCCGCGACGGTCGCGGCCGGATTCGCCTTCACCGAGAACATCCAATACTTCGGTGTGGCGATGATGGAGGGTGGCTCCGAGAACCTGGGCTTCACGTTCCTGGTGCGGGGGGTGTTGTCGCCCTTCGCCCATGTCATGTTCACTGCCTGCATCGGCATTGCGTGCGGGCTGGCGGTCCGGTTCCGGCCGTTCCCGGCCTTCGCCACGATTCTGCTCGGATTTGTCTCGGCGATCTTCCTGCACTCCGTCTGGAACGGGGCGTTCTACCTGGTCGAGAGTGGCTCGCTGGTGGCGTACTACCTCGCCGTGCAGGTGCCTCTGTTCCTCGGCGCGATCATGGTTGTCGTGTTGCTGCGGCGCCAGGAAGAACGCGTCACCGTGCTCCGGCTGAGCGAGTATGCCGCGGCCGGCTGGTTCAGCCCGGCCGAGGTGGGTATGCTCGCCACCCGCGATGGCCGTCGGCAGGCTCGATCCTGGGCCGCGCGGCAGCCCCAAACCCGGAAGCGGGCCATGCACCACTTCATCCACAACTCCACCCGCCTGGCTTTCGCCCGACAGCGCATGGTGAACGGTACGGCCGCGAACGTCGACCGGGCCGACGAATCGGAGCTGCTGGGGCTGATCCAGCGCGACCGTGCCGGCGTGATCAACTGACTCTGATGCCCTGACGAACAAGGACTCGCCGCCCCGGTGGTGTGGCAGTGCCGACAACTCTCCCGGAGCGGCGAGTTCTGTTCCCATGGTGCGCCCGACGGCCGCGTTCGCGCAAGGGGGAATTTTTGGTGTGCGGGCGAGCGCGCAATCCGATTGGATAGAGGAATGACTGATCAAAACACCAAGCCCGAACTCGACGCTCCGGAGGGCCCCGCGCCTACCGAACTGACCATCACCGACATCGTGGTCGGCGAGGGAGCCGAAGCAACCCCCGGCGCCACCGTCAACGTGCACTACCTCGGCGTCGCCTATGACACCGGAGATGAATTCGACTCCTCCTGGAGCCGCGGGCAGTCGATCAACTTCCCGCTTGCTCAGCTCATCGCGGGCTGGCAGCAGGGCATCCCCGGCATGAAGGTCGGCGGACGCCGCAAGCTGGTCGTCCCTCCGCACCTGGCCTACGGACCGGCCGGCGGAGGACACCAGCTCTCCGGCCAGACCCTGATCTTCGTGATCGACCTGCTCGGAACCCGCTAGAAACCCGCAGTGCCGGAAGCACGTGCGAGTCGCTACGCGAGTCGCGCATTGCTACGAGTCGTGTTCGATTCGCACGTGCTTGATCCGGGAGGCGTGGCCGCGCACGATGGTCACCGCGCTCTTGGACACGCCGAAGTGCTTGGCCAGCAGCTTCACCAGCGCATCGTTGGCGGCACCCTCAACGGCCCGCTGCTGCAAGAACACGGTGAGCGCAGCATCCGTCGGAGCATGGGACGCGTCGTCGCCCGGCTCCCGGCCCGGCTCTCGGCCCGGCTCTCGGCCCGGCTCTCCCCCGGAGACCAGCGGTCCCTTCCGACTACCGGGCTTCACATGCACCGTCAGGTTCACCGTTCGCGTCACGCCGGTCCTCCGGGAATATAGTTTTCTTCACAACGCTAGTGGGCGGAGTCGTCTTCATGATCTCAATCGATAGTGCGCGGGCCCTGGCCGAAGCCGGTCTGCAGTGGCGTCCCGTCTCCGGTGACGCCTTCCGCATCGAGCGCTCCGGCTTCGAAAGCGACGTGTTCACGGTCAGTGACATGACGATCGAGCCGCACGAGTTCGACACGGGAACGATCCTCGGCTTCAACGGCACCACCGAGTGGGCCCTTGATTCACTGGCCCTCGAGGATGCCCTGTGGATGCCGCGTGAGGACCAGCTGCGCGACCTGTTGCGGAGCACCTTCCGTTCGCTCACCCGTCAGGGCGAGGACAGCTACCGGGTGACGGTGGCGCTGAACGGGGCGCCGGAATTCTTCGACGCCGCCGACCCCGCGGATGCCTACGGCAACGCGCTCCTGCGTCTGATCAGCCTGTCCGCCGACTCCCTCGCCTGACACCCACCCTCTCGCCGGCTCCGCCGGTGGTCGAGCCTGTCGAGACCCGGTGCGTCGACCTCCAGAGGTTCGCCCGGGGCATCCGTGGCGGTCGAAGTCGCCAGCCTCGGAGATTTTCGCGACACGACGGGCACCCCAGGCCATCACAACCGGCGTTTCCCGAAAATCTCCGAGTTCACGAGACACGGATGCGTGCTGCGCGCCCATTGACGGATGCCCGCTGCGGGCCCGGCAACGGCTGCTTCTACTCCTCCACAATAAGGGTTTGATCAAGTTATCCACGGGGCGCTGACGGGTGCCGATCTGGAGCATGGAATGTCAGTGGTCAGCCGTAACGTGTGTCTCATGAAGCCCTCCTACAGTGAGCGGCGAGAACGCCTGGGTCGTCACTTCGACGCCATCCGGGAGACCCAGGCGGACGCCGCCCGGGTTGACGCCCGCCTGGCCGAACAGGTCGATCAGGCCCGCCGGTTCGCCGAAGCCCTGGCCCGAAACGCGGCCCGGGCAGCCGAGGACAAGGCCAGGGAGGGACCCCCGGCAGTGGCCGGGGTCGCGACCGGGATGCCCCGCACCCGGTGGCACGCTGCACAGGTCGCCGAACGCGAGTTCGTGACCGAACTGTCCTGCACCCTGCGGCTGCCGGTGCGCTCGACCGAAACCCTGATCGCCGAGAGCCGCACCCTGATAAATGAACTGCCCGGCACCCGGGCCGCCCTGCAGGACGGGTCGATCACCTACCGGCATGCGCAGGCGATCATGAACCAGGCCTGGTCGCTCCACGCCGAGGCCCTGGCCGGGTTCGAGGAGACCCTGCTGAAGTCGGCCCCGCACCTGACGGTGGCCAACCTGAAGAACGAGGCCCGGATCATGCGGGAACGGCTGCACCCGGGGTCGATCACGGCCCGGCACCAGAAGTCGGTGGCGGACCGGACGGTGATCTTCGAGCCCGAGGCCGACGGGATGGCATCCCGCTCCTGGTACGACTCGGCGGAGAAAGTGAAGGCCGGCTACGACCGCCTCACCGTGATGGGGATGAGCCTGCAGGGCCCGAACGACACCCATACGCTGACCCAGCTTCGGGCGGACGTGTTCGAAGACCTCATCCTCGACGGGGTGACCGCATCGGGGGTCGGCCAGGGCATCCGCGGCTCGGTGCACGTCACCGTCCCGGTGATGACACTCCTCGGCCACCCCGAGCAACCCAGCCACTTCGAAGGGTCCGGGCCGATCGACCCCGATACCGCACGCGAGATTGCGGCCGGGACGCCCGGCTTCATCCGAATCCTGACCCATCCGGAGACCGGGGTGGTGCTCTCGATCGGGCGCACGTTCATCAGTCGGGGACCGACGTCAGACCAGCCAGGTCGCCGTCATCCGCTGCACGACTCCGCCGTCGAGGTCGGCGAGCTTGGCCGCCACGAACTGGCGCGCCGCCTCCGATGTCTGCACCCGAAACGGTGGGCGGTCGCCGTCGAGCAGGGCGGCGACGATCTCGCCGGCGCTCCGGGCCGACTGGGCCGAGCCGAAGGATGACGCCGCGCGGGCCAGGTACGCCTCCAGTGCCGCGGCGTACGGGTCGTTGGCCAAGCCGGATTGGTTGAGGTCCCGGCCGACGTTGGCGACGAACGAGGATGTCACGGCGCCGGGTTCGACTACCGTCACCGACACACCGGCCGTGGCGGCCACCGGGGCCAGGCTCTCCATGAATCCCTCCACCGCGAACTTCGCCGCACAATACGCCTCGTTGAAGGGCTGGCCGATGGCTCCACCCACGCTCGAGACGGTGATCAGCCGGCCCGTGCTGCCCCGGAGAAGGGGGAGCGCGGCCCGTGTGAGGGCAACCACCCCGAAGAAGTTCACCTCCATCACGGCGCGAACGTCATCGACCGTTGAGTTCTCGATGGTGCCGAGCCTCCCCGACCCGGCGTTGTTGATGAGCGCGTCGAGCCGGCCGTGCCGGTCGGTGGTCCCGGCCACGGCATCCGTGGCCGCGTGCGGTTCGGTCACGTCCAGGCGACGGATGTCGAGACTCACCTCCGCGTCGGTGGCCGCGTCCCGCAGAGCGCGGGCGCCTTCGAGGTTGCGCATGGTGGCTACCACCGTGTGGCCGGCGCGAGCCGCGGCGATGGCGGCGTGGAGTCCGATACCGGAGGAGGTCCCCGTGATCAGAACGACGCTGGAGTCCGGTGCGTGAGTCACGCTTCTAGTACCGGTCGGGTTCCGGGCCGAGCTGGAACCGGCGGCCTGTGATCCTGGTCGGCGTTATCTCGACGTAGATGTACTTCAGGGTCGGGATGAGCGGGCGCAGCGGCAATTGATCCGCGGCCTCGATCTCGGCCTGCTTGTCGAGAACTCGGGCCTCGCCTCGCGCCACGACGCTCCACGCCTCGCTGCGACCGATGCCGTCGATCTCGAAGGCGACCCGGTTGTTCACCGTGAGCTCGAGGAGCTTCGTACCCTCGGCCGTGCGGAAAACGAGCCGCCGGTCTGCGGAGACGAAGTTCACCGGGTAAATGTCCGGCTCACCGGAAATGCTCATCGCGAGTCTTCCGAAACTGGACGAGATCAGAAGATCCCAGCAGTCGTCCTCGCTGAGGTTCTGAACCGGATACAGGTCGTTGGTTTCCATGACTCATAGTCCCACGCGGTCCGGCCCGGCGCGAGCAGGTGCCGGCAACGAAAAACGCGCCCACCGTTCCCCGAGGGGCGGTAGGCGCGTTTCGGTCTGACAGCGAGTCGGATCAGTCCCGACGGAGGCGTACGACGGTGCGTCGAAGCGCGAGGAGCGCGCCGAGTCCCAGCAGCAGGGCGCCTGCAGCCGCGGAGATCAGCAGGGAGGCCGAGTCGACGCCGGTCGCGGCCAGCTCGGGAGCGACTGTGATCGTGTCGGCGGCGGCCGGGAGGGCCGTTTCGGTCGGTGTCGGTGTCTGCGTCGGCGTGACCTCGGCTGCATGCACGATCGTGTTGAGCTCGGTCGCGCACTCCACGGTCGAGCCACCGCCGTTGCTGGAGTAGTTGCACTGGTTGACAGTGATGGGCACGTCGATCGTCACCATCGCCGAGGGATTCACCCGGCAGAGCACATCGGCGCCGCCGCCGTTCCCGGCGTTGTTGCACTGGGTGACGGTCGCGTAAGTGGTGTTCTCAAGGGGCACGCAGTCGAGTTCCGTGCTGGCTCCGGAGCCGACGCACTGGTTGACCGTGGCCGGGGATTCCGTGGTCGCTCCGGTGATGTGGTTGTTCACGGTCACCGTGCAGATGGTGTTACCGCCGCCGACGTTGATCGAGCCGTTGCACTGGGTGATCGTGTGGATCAGCTTCGAAGAGTTCACGACCGTCGCTGCGGGGGGCTGCACCTCGGTGTTCGCCGCGTGGATGCTGACGACGGTGCTGGTGGTCGAACTGGTCGCACCGGTGGCCAGATTGAGATAATTGTCGACCGTGACGCTGCATTCGACGGCGCCGGTGCCGCCGCCGACTCCGGCGACATCGTTGCACTGTTCGACGGTGCCGTCGACCGGAGCAGCCGAAGCGGAAACCGCCGGCGAAGCTGTCAGGACGAAGGCCGCGAGGAAAAGGCCGAGGGCCAGAACAAGCGAACGGTTCAGTGCAGAAGCACTGAAGAAAGAACGTGAAGTTTTAACAGCCAGCAGATTTGCGATGGAGGCCCCCTTAGTTGGTCTACTCTAACAGGGGATTCTCAGGCCAGGACAACGGAGAACGGGTCAGTGCCCTTCATTCACGCCTCTGACCCGGTCAATAAGATCTTTCCACGGCCCAGAGACCTGCTGCTCGCTGAGCACGACCTCGTGGGGTGCGCAACGGATGCGGTAGACGTAGCGGTCCGGCTGCGGAGCCGTCGCGGATACCTCGTCCCAGGGCAGCCCACGAAGAAGTTCCGCCCAGGCGGACCGGTCGGGTTGTTCCTCCACCTGGACCTCCCAGGTGGTTCGGATGCCGGCGAAGCCACCGCTGCGCGAAACGACGACCTTCATGGGGCCGATATTACTCCGGCCGTGGGGCAGGAACGACGGTGGCGCGACCGACGCCGGTCCCTGGGCCAGTGCCGGACCGGGGCCGGGATCCGGTGCCGAGCCCGCCGCCGAGGCCGACGGCGGTCCAGCCGGCGATCACGGCCTCGTGTTCTCGGGAACCGGCGCCGTGGCGCGTGACCGCCGCCCGCGAGGTCGCCCGCGCGAACCCGGCGAAGTCCACGGTGCGGCCCAGCGTGCCGGAGGTGAGGGTGTCGAACCAGATCTGGCCGGCCGTCTCCCAGGCGTTTCCGCCGAGAGCTGTGGCCACGAGGTAGAACGCCCGGTTCGGAATGCCCGAGTTCAAGTGCACCCCGCCATTGTCGTCTTCGGTTTCGATGTAGCCGGTCATGTCCGCGGGCTGGGGGTCCTTGCCGAGAGCATCGTCGTTGTAGGCGGTGCCGGGAGCCTTCAGCGAGCGCAGCGCGACCCCCTGCACCTGGTCGGTGAAGAGACCTTCGCCGATCAACCAGCCGGCCTTGGCGGCTGACTGGCCCAGGGAGCGCTGCTCCACCAGCGAGCCGAACACGTCCGACAGGGACTCGTTTATCGCACCTGATTGCCCCTCATAGGCGAGGTTGGCCGTGAATTGGGTCACCCCGTGCGTGAGCTCATGCCCGATCACCGTCAGCGACGCGGTGAAACGGTTGAAGACCAGGCCGTCGCCATCGCCGAACACCATGCGCTCGCCGTCCCAGAACGCATTGTCGTAGTTGCGGCCGTAGTGCACGGTCGCCTCCAGCGACACACCGCGGTCATCGATCGAGTCGCGCTCGAACACGTTCCAGAACAGGGAATGCGTGTCTCCGAGCCCCGCCCAGGCCTCATTGACCGCGAGATCGGCCCCGGTGGGCTGGCCCTCGCGGCGGACCAGCCGGCCCGGCAGTCGTTCCAGGCCGCCGGCATCCGACACGGCCCGGTCCACGTGCCCGCGCACCCGGGCGGCCGCTCCGCCGCGCACACCGGAGTGGACCGACGACGACGGCGTCGGATGCGCCGCCGCGCGCAGTTCCCGGATCGGCACGTCCCGCATCAGAGACCGTCTGGCTGCCTCGGCCGCGGCCGCGAGCCGGGGATCGTCGACCCGCGCCAGCCGCACCAGCAGATACGGCGGCACGATAGTGCACCGGGAGAAGCCGTGCGATGAGCCTGTCATGGGTCGAGTGTGGCACTCGGCGGTGACGCGCACCACAGAAATTCCTGATTAGCCCGTGTGCCGCGACCCTGAGACCCGAGCGAAGGCCCGCGGCGGCATCCGGAACGTGGGCCGGGTGCCGCCACGGGGGTCTGGTGTCATCAGCGGCCGACCCGCTGCCTGAGAAATCAGGAACGCCGGTCGAGAATCATTAATAGCACCGTGCGCGCCGGGCGAGAAGGTGCCGGTGGGAGGCCTTCCGTAGACTCTCAGCATGCGCTTCGGAATCGTCATTCTCCCGCAGGATTCGTGGCCGGAGGCCCGCCGTCGCTGGCAGGGCGCTGAGCAGCTCGGCTTCGACCACGCCTGGACCTACGACCACCTGTCCTGGCGGTCGTTGGCCGACCAGCCCTGGCATGCGACCGTCCCGACGCTGACTGCCGCGGCGGTCGTCACCTCGCGGATCCGGCTGGGTACCTTCGTCTCATCACCGAACTTCCGGCATCCGGTGACCTTCGCCAAGGAGATCGCCACCCTCGACGACATTGCCGGCGGGCGATTCCTGCTCGGGGTGGGCTCAGGCGGTACCGGGTTCGACGCCACCGTGCTCGGGCAGCCCGAGTACACCCCGAAGCAGCGGTCCGAGCGCTTCGCCGCGTTCGTCACGGCCCTCGACCGGCTGCTGCGCCACGAGGAACCGGGCAGCGGCGGCATCAGCTTCGAGGGGGAGTGGGCGAGGGCGGTCGGCGCGCGAATGGTCGGTGTGCCGGCCCAGGAGCCGCGGGTTCCGTTCGTCATCGCCGCGAACGGGCCCAAAGGGCTGCGCCTCGTCACGACGTTCGGTTCCGGCTGGGTGACGACGGGAGCGGACGGCGTCGTGGGTGAGGACTGGTGGGCAGCGGTAGCCGGCCTCCTGCACCGGCTGGAGGACACGGCAGTCGTCGCGGGCAGGGACCCGGCCACCATCGACCGTTACCTGTCCCTCGACAGCGGCGGCTGCTACTCCCTGCAGAGCATCGGAGCGTTCGAGGATGCCGTAGGTCGGGCCGGCGAACTCGGCTTCACTGACGTGATCAGCCACTGGCCGCGAGCGGCCGGCATCTACGCCGGAACGGAGGCCGTTCTGCACCGGGCTGCGGCCGTGATCAGCCGGCAGCGCGCCCGGGCCGGAAAATAGTTTGAGAAGAACCGACCCCGCAGAGCCGGCGCAGAAAAGCTAACATAAACGATTCCCAGAGCAGTCCTAGCTGCCCTCGTGCGCGGTGCAGGGAAGCACTGAGCCTCGCACGGATTGGCTGCTTGACCTGCCGTGCGGGGGTGCGATTCTGCCATCTTGGCTATGCGAGCACCGGCAACGCCTCCTCGATATTGGGGCACGGTTGATGAACTCGCTTAGAGCATCCAACTCACTAGTTGGTTCATGGCTGGCCTTCCTCACGTTCTGCCTCAAATTCAGCTCGTATTTGCTCTTTCCAGCCGGCCGCGACTGACAAGTACTCAACACTCGCAATTGTTGCCCGATGTTGTTTGTATAAGTCTTCCGCAAGCACGGCTTCATCCACTTCCCTATCGCCGAGGAGGGTTATGACGTGAACCCATTCACCCTTTCCCGTGGCGTACTCGTACCAAATGGCGCCTGTTTCCAAGTGGTCGTGGACGACTTGGTTACGTCCCCGTGAGTGGTGTGGTTTCCCGCTCTTGAGTGTTGCTTCGTCAACGTGAAGAGCCACCGTGGGATGGTCAGTGAGTACCGATCAAAGAACTCACAAAGGACACCACACGATGGCTCTAGACCAGTCTGCCCTGCTCGACCTGCTGGGAGAACTCAAACTCACCGATGTCACCGACCGAATCCGCGTCGCGACCGAAACTCTCTACCAAGAACTGATCGATGCGGAGGCGACCGCGTTCATCGGCGCCGCCCCGTTCGAACGCTCCGGCGACCGCACCACCCACCGCAACGGCACCCGGCCGCGGACGTTGACGACGACGGCCGGGGACCTCGACCTGAAGATCCCGAAGCTGCGCGCCGGGTCGTTCTTCCCCGCGCTGCTGGAGCGCCGCCGGCGGGTGGACCAGGCCCTGTTCGCGGTGGTGATGGAGGCCTACGTCCACGGCGTCTCGACCCGGAAGGTCGACGACCTCGTCAAAGCGCTCGGCGCTGACACCGGGATCTCGAAGTCGGAGGTGTCCCGGATCTGCGCGGGCCTGGACGCCGAAGTCGCCGAGTTCCGCGACCGCACCCTCGCCGTGCAGGACTTCCCCTACGTGTTCCTCGACGCGACCTACTGCAAAGCGCGCGTTGGGCACCGGATCGTGTCCCAGGCCATCGTCGTCGCGGTCGGCGTTGCGGCCGACGGACGCCGGGAAGTCCTCGGCTTCGACGTTGGCGACAGCGAGAACGAGGGCTTCTGGACCAGCTTCCTGCGGTCGTTGAAGACTCGCGGCCTCGACGGGGTCAAGCTGGTCATGTCTGACGCTCACACCGGCCTGAAGAAGGCCATCGGGACCGTGTTCCAGGGCGCCGGCTGGCAGCGCTGCCGGGTGCACTTCATGCGCAACGTCCTCGCCGTGGTGCCGAAGGGATCGCAGGAGATGGTCGCCTCGATCATCCGCACCATCTTCGCCCAGCCCGACCGCGAGCACATCGAGAAACAGTTCCGTGAGGTGACCACGATGCTCTCCCGCTCGCACCCGAAGGTCGCGGCGATGCTCGTCGACGCGCAACCCGACCTACTCGCCTTCGCCGGGTTTCCGCGGCGGCACTGGCGCCAGATCTGGTCGACCAACCCGCGAGAACGCGTCAACAAAGAGATCAAACGCCGCACCGACGTCGTCGGAGTGTTCCCCAACGCGGCAGCCCTGTTGCGCCTGGCCGGGTCGGTGTTGATCGAGCAGCATGACGAGTGGGAAGCCGGCGAACGCCGTTACTTCTCCGAAGCATCCATGCTCGAGCTGGCCGTCATGAACAACCCCATCGAGGTCCTCGACGAGGCGGTGATCCTCCCCGAACTCGCCGCCGCCTAAACTAGAACTACTGACCTGCATGGTGTTGAGAAATTCCACCACTCAGCGGGACGTGACCCTCTCTTCAGGAAACGTAACGCAGTTTTCGCAGTTGACTCGGGCTTTCCCTAGCTGCCTCACGGTGAGCACAGCGAAGTGGTCAGCGAATGGCCGAGTCTGGGCTTCGAGTTTCCGACGAAGGCCCGACCTTCGTTATCACGCCGATTCTCAGGCATTGCTGCACGGTCAGGGTCCGACCCAGAGCTTGCGCGGGTCTGTTGGCTTCCGTCCAGACGACCAAGATCTGCGCGGTGAAAGTTCCATGTTGCAATGCCCTTCAAGTGCGCCGGTGAAGCGATTCGCACGATGGTCTCAATGGCGCCCCACCAGCGATCCGCGTTTGGTGCGGCATCGTAGAAACATGCCTCTGGCTTAGATCGGCACTATTGATCCTGTTCTGGGTCCGCGTGGACACGCGACGTCGGTTTGGTGGCTGGGCGAAACACGATCGCGACGATCAAAATAACAATTAGAGGCAGCAACGCAGCAGACGAAATGATGATTCCAGAGGGTTGGCCCCTGTCACAATCGCTTTCAAGGCCAGCAGCACTGAGCGGAAACGCGCCCACGACAACGAATGGCAGCAGACAGATCACGAGTACCGGCACGGTGAAGAAGGTGGCGATCGATATCCCGCGGGCGGCTGGCTGGCCACGAGTGATTCTCCGCGCAGCAATCCAGAGCAAGAATCCCGCAGATCCCAGAATGGCTGCGATTGGCACAGAAGTACGAGCCTCTTCAAGTTGCACCCAGCATTTCGCCGCCCGCGAGGCAGGCGAAAGCAATGCCCAGCTTGCGAAATAGGAAGATACGAACGCGACACCAACGAGGATTCCGGCGACGACGCTGAATCGCGAGCGAGCGTCCACTTTTGGGTCCGTCACTTCACGACGTTAGGTGCCGAAGCTCGAACTGACGCCGAGAGGTTCGTGGTGGTCCCCGGCGTGCCCGGCGTGAGTGCGATGAACCATGCGTGCACTGGTAGGACTCCTCCTGAGGTTTCGATCCGGACTCTAACGTGTTCGTTCCACTCGCCTGCAACGCCAACTCCACTCTGGAGTGACGAAATGAAGCTTCGTTTCACGCATTTCGATAGAAGTCCAAGACGATTCCTTCCGGCCCTTGGACCAGTACCGAGGTCGTCCCCCAATCGGTAGTGACGGGTCCGAGGAGAATCTCAACGCCGTTTGCTCGCGCATTTTGGGCAGCGAGCTCCACATCCACTGTCTCAAAATGCAGAATGACACCTTCTGCGCGCTGCATAGGGATTAGCGCGGTAGTGGAAAACATGAGCGCCGTAGCCCCTATCGAAACCCGAGCAAAACCGTCGTCCAAGACATCTGGGTCAACGTTCAGGAGCTTGCTCACCAGGAGAGCCGAAGACTTAACGTCAGAAACGATTAGGTCGATTTGATTGAGGTTCACAGTTCCTCCATGGCCGCTGACGCATTGGCTCTACTGTTCCGATCCTGCATCACGACGACAGTGATAAACCAAGGTCGACTTCCACAGGGCCTTGCAGACAAGCGCTGGCTGCGGCCAGCCTAGCCGTCAGCGGCGCCCAACCCGGGAATTGCCCGTCCCCAGCTCCGGCGTTCGGTGCGAGCTCGAATTCCCCGACACCCCCCGCCTAAGCCTCGATCCACCGGTCAGCCTGGCTGATCCGGGTGACCGGCGTTTGATCTGAGGTTTCTGGTGGTGGGCATGGCGGTGCGGGCGGCCTTGCTGCCGGTGGTGTTCCTGGTTTGGTTGCGCCGTGGGGCTGGGTGGTCAGATGGTGGCTGTTCGTGGCGGGCCGCAGGCCGCCGCGAACAGGGCTGTCCATCCGGTTTCCCAGGGCCAGCTGGCCGGGAGATGCAGGACGTGTTTCCGGGCCGAGGTCGAGATACGGGCCGGAATCTGAATCAGTTTGCGGCGGATGGTTTCGGTGCGTGCCTTGCCGAGGGTGCTGCCGGCGATGGTGCCGGCGGCGCGGGCGAGGTTGAACGCGATCGTGGCCAGCACCAGCCAGGCGGCGTTGGCGGTGAATTTCCCGGAGGGCAGGTGCGCCAGCGCACTGTCTTTGAGGTCGGCGTTGACCTGCTCGATGATCGCGTGTTGCCGGTGGGTTTTGTCTGCGGTGACGGTGTCCAGGGTGCTGGTGGTGAAGAACGCGTGGAACCGGTGCGTGTCGAAGAGGGTGAGTTGTCCGGCGCCTTCGAACGGGTTCAGTTCCGGGATCCGCCGCACGACCAAGCGTCCCGTGATGCGTTCGCTGATCTTCCTCGAGCTGAACGCGGTGAACGGCACCTCGGCGACCTCGGCGGAGGAAATCCAGGTGCCGGTGGTCTCGTCCCGGATCGCGTCGGTGTAATCAATCGTCGTCCAGGCGTCATCAGGGATCGTGGCGATAGCGCGTTTCACGGCCGGATCCATGCGGGCGGTGATGGAGACTTTCGCGCCGGCCCGGTGCGCGGCCGAGACCACAGCATGGCCATAGAACGCGCTGTCGGCGCGCAGCAGCACCAGCCCGGACGCGGTCCCTGAGCGCAACCGTGTCACGGTCGCCAGGACATCGGCCACGAACTTCCCCGCCCCGCGCGGGGACCCGGCGGCGCCTTTCCGGAGCCGGGCGCCGATGATGGCCGGCGCGGCAGATGTCGTCGAGACGATTCCGATCAACGCCTTCAGCCCGCGCACTCCGGAGTATCCGTAGCCGGAGCCCTGTTCCTTGTAACCGTGGACTTCTTTGATGGTGTCGTCGATATCGACCAGGGCGTAGTCATCGATCCCGGCTACGATCGGTGCGACCTGGGCGACGTTGACCAGCCACCGCCTGGCGACTGCGTCGAGCTGGCGGACGTGGCCGAAAGTGAACGCACGCAGGAACGAGCCCAGAGTGGAGGGTGCGTAGGTGCCGACCAAGAGTTTCTTCATCCCGCCGTGCCAGAGCAGGGCCATATCGTCGATGGAATCGGCGCCGGCGAGCATCCCCGCGACCAAAGCGGTGACCTTTAACCCGGCGTTTGCACCGAAGTAGCCGGGCAACGTCAACCACCGATTAGCCAGCTCGGCCAGACCCGTCGAGACCGCCAAGGCCATCGCCGGAATGAGCCCGGCAGCCGACACGAGATTGGTGTCGTCGAAGGTCGCTGACAGGGACGTGGATCTATGGAACAGTTGCATCTACGAGATGTCCTCTTGATGTGGTGAATAAACGCCGTGGTAAGCCTTATTTTTCCTGATCAAAAGGGCATTCTCTGTTTAACGCGCCGCTAACTCCTCAACTCGACCGGTGGATCGAGGCTAAGACTGCGCGCCGAAGGTTCGGCTATCAGGCGTTCAGAGCGATCCCGGCTTCAGATCGTATGTCACCCATTTTGTCGACGTGGCGGTCGAGTCATAAAGGCGCCGGGCACGAGTGTTGTCCTCCGCCGTGATCCAGCGGACGACTGAGCTGCCCTCACCGTCGGCCAATGAGGAGAGTTCGCTGAGTAGCGCCCGCCCGACGCCGGAACCGCGAGTGTTCGGGGACGTGAACAGATCGTCGAGGAAGATTCCCACGCTGCCAGTGGAGGGCCGGGCAAATCGTCGATAGTGCGCGAGTCCCACGAGGCGATCCCCGGAACTGGCAACGAAGGCATTAACTTCATGCGCGCCGTCGTTGATCCAAGTCCACACACGTTCAACAATGCTTTCATCAGGGGAAAGTGCGTAAAACGCTCGATATTCCCCATACAGCCCCGCCCACTCGGCGAAATCTGATGCCTGGACCCCGCGAACCGAGACCGTGTCGTCTGTACTCATCGCCCCAGAGTAGCGGCCCGCATTCTGTTCCCGAGGAAGGCTAATTGCCCGGCCGCGGATCGGCGACCTAGAGATTAGTCAATTGCGTCAGCAGAGTCTCGGCTGCGCCGGTGATGCTGCCGACTGCGGAGACGGTGAAGATACCAGCCACTCCCCAGAACCAGTAACGGTCACTCCGACCCGCTTTCATCCGGTTGAGCGCCAGCCACCAAGCCGCCACCGTCGCCAAGGTGGAGGCGATTACGGTACCGAACGCCATCCGGACGAAGTCAGCTGCGTCTGGAGCACCCCAGGAGTTGATCGCGAGAACGATACAGAACGGAACGATGATCATCCCCACGAATCCGATGAGCACCGGAGACACAGCGCGTCGTGTCTGAGTACTTGTCTGGGTTGTCATGCGGTGAGTCTCGCAGGTCTCGCCCCTGCAGACGACGCAATCGTTCCCGCGATCCGCAAAGGGTTCCTGCAATCATTCAATTAGGCGGAGGGTCGTCGCCAGAGTCTCGCGGAGATGCCGANCTCGCGGAGATGCCGGCGCTGAGAGCGACGAAGACGGCGGCTGCCGCAGCTGTGGTGAGGAAAGTTGAACTCACGTTCCAGCTCTCGACGAGGAAGCCGCTGAGCGCGCTCCCGGCCGCAGCACCGACGTTGTGAGCGGTGTTCACCCACGTTGTTGACTCGGTCTGTCGGGTCGTCCCACCAAAATCGTTGGCTGCAAAATACGCCACGATCATGACCGGGGAAAGGAAGAGTCCAGCGGCCGAAATGACCAGTCCCAGGGAGATCGTCGACGTTGCGAGGCCAGCACCGGCAGAGGCCATGATGAACAATATCGCCAGGATCACGAGTTGGCGCTGCGAGGACACCGTGATCTGAAGAGCGCCATAGGCAAGGCCTCCAACGGCGCTGCCGGCCGCGAACAGGGCGAGGACAACCCCCACCGCTGCGGCATTACCGAGGGTAGCAATCATGGCCGGGACCGCAACGTAGACGGTGCCGACCACAAGGCCGGCTGCCAGCACCGGCAGGAGCAGTGCGATGAATCGCGGTTCTGTGAGCAGGGGCGCAGCGCTGGCTGCGTCCCTGCGTGACGCGTCGACCGGGGTCGCGGCCATCGTGGGGGAAGACATCATCAGTGTTGTCCCGACCAGGATCAGTGCGGCAGGGATGAGTAGGGCGGTACTCGGCTCGATGATGACCAAGAGCAGGCCGGACAAGGCGGGGCCGACAAGGTAGAGCAACTCCTCGAGGACTGCGTCCAGACTCAAAGCCTTTTTCAGCAGAACTGGAGTCGGGGTCAACGACGCCCAGGCGACCCGCATTGTCGGGCCCAACGGTGGAGCGAACGCGCCGAGGAGGCCGGCCAACGTCACGCATAACCAGACTGGTGCGCCCGAGCTCGTGAGCAGTGCGAGAGCGACCAAGCTCAACCCGAAAACGCTGCTGAGCAGGAGGAGGACAAGGCGGCGTCCGAATCGATCGATGAGGCGGGCTCTGGCTGGTGCGAGGAAACCGGCACCAGCCCCGTATGCGCCGACCGCTATACCGGCGGCGGAGAAGGACTGGGTCACTTGTTCAACTGCGAAGAGGAGAGGCAGACCGACGAGAGGATAAGCGAAGCGTCCGGTCAGGGTACTCGAGAAAACAAAGGGGACGTGTTTGAGTCTGAGAACATCCGCGTAGGTCGCGGACAGAGTCGTTGCGGGCATGGTTGAGCTCCGTGAGAAATGGCGCGGCTTTTGCGCGCAGTGAATGAGGACCTGCTAGCTGAAGAAGTCAGCCCGGTCTTCAATCACAGATGGGGAGCATGCCGTAACGATAGCGGACGGGTGGCCAGACCGACGTCCACCCTCCAACACTGACCGACCCGGCTGGCGACCGGAGATGCCGCGCAGACCGTTCCGCGAAGGATTAGTGGTCTAAGGCTTTCAGTAGGACGCCTCAGGATCAAGAGTCCGCGTTATCGAGGTGATCGAAGCCAACTGCAATCTTCCTCAGCGCACGAATGTGGTCGTCGAACGCGTTTCTACCTGTTGCGGTGAGGCGGAGCCAGGTGAGGCGGCGGGAGTCGTCGCGCGATGCTGACGTTTTCTTGGTGATGCTGACGAAGCCGGCGTCAATGAGTGCCTTCGATTGTTTCGAGAGCGTGGCGTCGCTGACGCCGAGCGTGTCGCGGAGCACGGCGAAGTCAAGCTCGTCGACTGAGCGGAGGAGTCCGCATATCCGCAATCGCAGCGGTGCATGAATGGTCTCGTTGAAGGTGCCATCAGCGGACATGGTGAAGACGCTCTCGCATCGACGAGAAGATCAGGCTCGCGAGCCAGAAGACCAATACAAAGGCCACGACTGCTGGAATCACAATCCACCAAAATAGGCCGCTGGCAGCAAATCCCAAGGAGACGCTGAAGAGCGCGAGCGAGCCCAACACTGCCGCGGCGAATGCCGCCCATGCCTGCACCCCAAACCGCGTGAATTTGATGCCTGTCGCCCGGTATGACAGGCCCACCAACAGAATTCCGGCAACAAGTGCCGTGATCAGCACGAATCCTCCGGCTCCCTCGCCAGGGAAAGCGGGTGTCATCACATAGCTGGCCGCGATGAGTCCGAATCCAGGGGCGAGCCATTTCGGGGTCCGGACCTTCTCAACAAGACGGGCCCGGTCAGCTTGGAGTTCCTCAAGGAGCCCCGCGACAATTCGAGCGTCATCCGGCCCGCTCGGCACCAAGTTGTTTTCCATGGCGGTAAGTCTATCAAGTCATTTTCCGCAACTGCAAGTAACTAGGGCTGGACATGGCCACTACCCAGTAATACGGGTGCGTGGGCTGATCCCCCGTCGAACAGCTCCACTCGCGTAGATAAATCTTCGATTAATAATCAATTTCTAGCGGGGCACGCTCTAAGAATGGCGTGGCGTCCCCTTTTATTGGAGCTCCACGTCGTCGGGCGGCATCGACGCAGGCACGATCCTGGCGGTGGTGTCCGTGCGAGGGTAGAGATGACCCTGGTCAGGATCGCAGTCGCGGAACGGCCCATTGCCTTTGTCGAAGATGACGGCGGCGTGGCGGTCCCAGTGGTTGATCCACCAGAACGAAACGGCGTCGGCGTCGCCGTCCATAACGCTGGCGTCAGCTTGCATGCTGGCCTGCCAGAGGGCCTTGAACCGGGCGACGATCTCAGGGTGTAGCCACCATTGGGTGCACCACGGCGTGGGCCTGGTGCCGACGACCTCGACGGTGGCGAGGTGACCGATCAGCAAATCAAGAAACATTTGGCGAACGTCGACCGCGTCCTCTTCAGGGCCGGTTGAGTCGTAGTCGTCATGCTCAGCCATGGGCTGCTACCTCCGCTGCAGTGGTGTCGTCGGGTGTCGGTGTCGGCGCGCGGTTCGGTGTCCTGGTTGGGGTGCGGTTGATGGTGGTGGTGAGTGTTTTGTCGCGGAACCAGGGGACGGTGTTGACCATGACGGGGCGGCATTTGGAGCTGAAGATGATGGCGCGCCATTCGGGTAGGGATCCGAGGGCGGCGATGTCGAGGGTGTTGACCTTGCGGGTGTTGGTGGAGGTGGATTGGTGGCCGTCTTTGCTGGTGGAGCTGCCGTAGGTGATTTCGTCGTGTTCGCCGATGAGGGCGGCCAGCGAGCGGAGGAAGTCGTCGTCACCGGACCCGCCGCCAAAGACCCGGGTCGCGGCGGCGTCCCAGAGGGTCTGCCACCCGTCTTTCCCGAACGCGTCGATGGCTTGGGCGCGGGATTGGAAGTAGGAGTTGAGGATGATGCCCATCGACCCGTAGAACGAGTACACGGAGGGTAGTTCGGGCCAGCGGACGATGTTCGCGCACTCGTCGAGCTCCATCACCAGCGGGACCGGGAGCCGGCCGCCGTTTCGCTGCGCGGCGGTTTCGGCGGTTGTGCAGATGGCGCGGATGAGGGCGACGAATTCGACGGAAATTCTGCCCGCAACGCCCCGGAAACCCGGGAAAGAGCGCTCTCCTGGCAGAATCTCCGTCGAATTCGTTCGACGCCGGGCCGGGGTTCCGCCCGAATCGGTTAAGAGGCACTCGGCCGGGCAGCCGTTTACCGATGCTGCAACAGGTGCCTATGGTGTCAGCATGCGCGCCGAGGACCCCTCATCCCCGTCCCTGCAGACCCTACTGACCAGCCGGCTCGGCCGGTGGGCCATCCGCTCCACCCAGATCGTCGTCGTGGTCGTGCTGACCGCCGGCGCCGTCTACGCTCTGGTGCAGGTGCAACTCGTGGTGATCCCCGTTCTCGTGGCGCTCATCCTGGCATCGGCGCTGGCACCGCTGGTCGGCTGGCTGCGCACGCGCGGCCTCCCGGTCATTCTCGCGACCTGGATCACCCTGTTGGCAGGGGCACTCATCCTCGGCGGCATCGTCACGCTCATCGTCTTCGCGGTGCGCAACCAGTGGGGTGCGCTGGTGGTGGCGGCTGGCGACGGGCTCGACGAACTACAGGGGCTGCTGGTCGAGGGCCCGATCGCGCTCGACTCGGAGCAGTTCAACGCGGTGCGTGATGCGATCGTGGGCTTCGTCACCCCGACGGTTCTCGGCCAGTACGTGCGGGGAACGGCGATCATCGCCCTCTTCGACGCCGTTCTGATCGGCGTCGGGCTGGCCATCCTGCAAGTTCCGCTGGCCCTGCCGCTGGCTGTGATCGTGTTCCTCACGGCGTTCATCCCACTGATCGGGGCGACCGTCGCGGGCATCCTGGCTGCCCTCGTGGCGTTGGTGGCCAATGGGCCGCTCGTGGCGCTGATCGTTGTGGCCATCGTGATCGTGGTCAACCAGATCGAGGGCGACCTGCTCAACCCGGTGGTGATGGCGGGGGCGTTGAAACTGCATCCGCTGGTGATCCTCGTCGCTTTGACCGTGGGCACCATCCTCGGCGGTATCGCCGGGGCCGTTCTGGCGGTCCCGCTCGTCGCCGTGGGCTGGGCGATGATCAAGGTTTGGGACAGGCCGGATCAGTCGATCACCCAGCGGGCGAAGTTCTCCATCCGGCACCGGCCTCAGCCGGCGAAGCCCGCCGAGGCCGCCCCATTGTCGGCTCGGGGTGGCGAGCCTACGATAGGCGGCATCTGACCGGGGAGGCACAGGTGGCGATTTCACCGCTGAAAGCAGCCATCGACCGAGCCTTCGCCGCCATCGGCAACGCGAGGAAGGCCTGAGGCGATGCCCGCTCTCATCTTCGACTGCGACGGCGTGCTGGCCGACACCGAACGCGACGGCCACCTGCCGGCCTTCAACCAGACCTTCGAGGAATTCTCGGTGCCCGTGCAGTGGAGCGACTCCGATTACGTCCAGAAGGTGACGATCGGGGGAGGAAAAGAACGGATGCGCAGCATCCTTACCCCGGAGGTGGCCGGCGTGCTCGGTCTGCCGGCGGACGACCCCGCGGCCCTCGACTCGGCCGTCGCCGGCTGGCACCGGCGCAAGAGCGCGATCTACACCGAGCGGGTGGCGAGCGGCGCGTTGACGGCCCGCCCGGGCATCCGTCGACTCGTCGCACAAGCCGCGGGCGCCGGCTGGATCCTCGCCGTGGCCTCCACCTCGGCCGAGGAATCCGTGCGCGCCGTGCTCACGCAAACAATCGGGCCCGAGCTGGCCGCGCAATTCCGGGTCTTCGCCGGCGACATCGTGGACCGGAAGAAGCCGGCCCCGGACATCTACCTGCATGCCCTGCGGGAACTCGGGATCGACGCCGCCGACGCCGTGGTCGTCGAGGACAGTGCGAACGGCCTCCGGTCGGCGCTCGCCGCGGGCCTGCGCACCGTGATCACGATCAGCGGTTACACCGCGGACGAAGATTTCACCGGGGCGGCCCTGGTGGTGTCGTCGCTTGGGGACCCCGGCGGCCCCACCACCGTGACGCTGCGCGACCCGCTGGGTCTGGAGCCGGAATTCTTCGTCGACCTGTCCGATTTCGCCACCATCCTCAGTGCCCCCGACCGCCCGGCCCCCGATCTGGAGAGCCGATGACCCGCTCAGCCCTGTTCGACACCGAATTCGTGGCGATGCTCCGGGCCGCCACCGAGGGGATCAAGGCCCGCGGCAAGTCCGACCTGGGAGACAAGACCCTGCTCGACGCCCTCGTGCCGGCCACGGATACGCTCGAAGCCGAGGTGGCCGCCGGCCGTGACCCGGAAACCCTCCTCGCCCGGATGTCCCTGGTTGCGCGGGCGAGCGCGGACGCCACGAGCATGCTGCAGGCCCGTCGCGGCAGGGCCAGCTACACCGGAGAACGTAGCATCGGTTCGCCCGATCCCGGAGCCCGAAGCAGTTCGTGCCGGACATGCACCAGGGGATCGCCGCCGCGAACCTCGACACGCGTGGATGGGCGTGGGCATCCATGGCGAACCGGGCCGACGCCGCGCGAAGCTGACCACCGCGAATGAGATGACCGACGAGATGCGCGACGCGGTCGTCGGGGACCTGCCGGACGTGTCGGGGACCGGGTGGCCCTGATGATCAACGGCCTCGGCGGCACCCTCTCAGTGAGCTCTACATCCGGTTCGGGAGGGCGCACGAGCAGCTGGTCAGCGCCCCGGCCGAGATCGCAGCCCGCATCTTCTGGCCGTTGCTCCTGCTGCTCCAGCCGACCTCTCGGACTCTGCTAAACTCGAACGGTTGCCGTTTGACGGCCGCGGATCAAGAGAGCCCAGGCATTCGGCCCCGGGCACCGCGCAGTGAGAGAAAGGGGATCCCATCTATGGCACTCGAAGCTAATGCAAAGAAGGCGATCATCGAAAAGTACGCTACCCACCCAGGCGACACCGGGTCCCCCGAAGTTCAGATCGCAATGCTCACGCAGCGCATCCTGGACCTCACGGAGCACCTGAAAGAGCACAAGCACGACCACCACTCGCGTCGTGGTCTGCTCCTCATGGTTGGTCAGCGCCGTCGTCTGCTCGGTTACCTGTCGGATGTCGACATCACTCGGTACCGCACACTGATCGGCAGCCTCGGACTGCGCCGCTAAGGCACTTTTCGAAGACACCGCGATCTTCTTACAAGCGGGCCGTCACCTTCCGGGTGGCGGCCCGTTTGTGTGTCCGGAGCGGGGAACCGGGAATATCTCCGGGCCCGGCGCGGTTTCCCCCACCGATGTCTACCTCCGCGCTAAGCCTCTCCGTGCTCGATCTGATCCCCGTCCGCACCTCGCAAAGCTCCGCTGAGGCGATCGCGGCAGCCGTGCACCTCGCCCAGAGCGCGGACCGGCTCGGCTACACCCGATACTGGGTCGCGGAGCACCACAACATGCAGGCGGTCGCGTCGACGAACCCGCCCGTGCTGATCGGTATCCTCGCGGCGCAGACCGAACGCATCCGGGTCGGCTCCGGGGGCGTCATGCTGCCAAACCACTCTCCGCTCGTGATCGCCGAGCAGTTCGGCATCCTCGAGGCGGCCTTCCCCGGGCGCATTGACCTCGGGCTGGGCCGTGCGCCCGGCAGCGACCCGATGATCACCGCACTGCTGCGCTCGAGCGGAGCAGTGAGCGAGGTCGACGCGTTTCCGCGCAACATCGCCGACATCGCGGCGCTGCTGCACCCCGACGGGGCCTCGCTCAGCCTCACCTCCGGTCAGGACTACACCCTGCACGCGACTCCCGCCGCCACCGGGATGCCCGAAATCTGGCTGCTTGGCTCCAGCGACTACTCGGCCCGGCTCGCCGCCCGGCAGGGCATGCCCTACGTGTTCGCCAACCACTTCGCCGGCGACGGCACCACAGCGGCCCTCGAGCTGTACCGACGCGGGTTCACCCCCAGCGAGACCCTCGACGCCCCCCGCACCATCCTCACCCTGAACGTGTCGGTCGCCGAGACCCGGGTCGAGGCCCTCGCCCTCGCCCTGCCGCAGATGCAGCAGATGGCGCGCCTGAGATCGGGCCTGCCGCTCGGCCCGCTCGCGACGGTCGAAGAGGCCGCCGCCGCACCGATGGCGCCGGCGCTGCTCCAGATGATCGAACGGATGGCCGCGGCCTGGATCATCGACGAGCCCGGCGCCGCGGCCGCGCGCATCCTTGCCCTCGCGGCGAAGTTCGGGGTCGACGAGGTCATGCTGCAGCCGATCGCCTCCGCTCACACGGGCGCCGACGCGGCGACCTCACCCGGGCGTGCGCGCACGTTGGAACTGCTCGCCGCCGAGCTTTTCACCGAAGAGCAACTCGCGGCCGAGGAACTCGCGGCGGTCTAGACGAGTGAACCCTCACAGCCGTGAACGGGATGGCGTCGAGGGCTGGGGGTTCGGGGGCGGTTGCCGCGGTGCAGTGACTCCGTCCAGAACGAATTCGACGGAGATTGTGGCCGTATCGGCCCCGAATACTCCGATAAAGCCGTTTTACGCCAGAATCTCCGTCGAATTGGTTCGACGCCGCACACGGTGCCCCGCCGGATGACCAGCGTCCACACGGCGCAGTCAGCTTCGACTCTCCGGGAGCTACAGGACCAATCAACGGTGACTCACTCGGCAGAACCGAGATTCGTTCAGGCGTCCGGTTCCGTCATGTCGACCACGTGCGACTTGACGTGGGCCTTCAGTGCCTCGATGCCCTTGAGGGCCTCTGCCTTGGAGTGATAGCTTTCGGAGGTCGCGATCACTTCGCCGTTGTTGGCCTTCAGCCGAAACTGGTATCCGCCGGATCGTTCCGCGTAGAGCTCATATTTCCCGGACATCACACACTCTTTTCTTCATCATCGAAAAACGTCGACGGACGCATTGCCGTTGGAAAAACCCTACCGCCCCCGTTGGCGCGCGAGACCCTCAACCCAGACCGAGCAGCCGGAGCCCGGCGGCCGCTACCGCGCCCGCGATGACCACCGCCAAGAACGGGGCCTTGAACCAGAGCGCAATCGCCGCTACGACGAGCGCCCCGAGCCGGGCGTCGACGACGAGGTCCTGGCCGGTGGCCACGGTGTTCGCGACCGTCAGGGAAGTCAGCAGGCCGATCGTGAGGACGCCGGCGACGCGGGCGATGCGCGCGTTGGTGACCCACTTCTGCGGCACGAGATAGCCGAGCAGCTTCGTGAGGAACGCCGCCGCGCAGGCCACGAGGATCCAGAACCAGACGCTCATCGGGGAGCCTGCGCATCCGTCGAACCGAGTGCATCGGGTGGACCGGGATAGGGGTCGACGTCGGGCTCGAGACCCTCGCCCGCCGGCCCGTGCCGAAAACCGAACCAGCCGATGGCACCGGCGACGACAGCCGCCACGAGGATGGGCACGCCCGGCGAAACGAGCGGCACGGTCAGTACGGTGGCCAGCGCGCAGACCGCGGCGATCGCCCCGGCCTCCTTCGACCGCAGCCGCGGCCAGAGCAGCCCGAGGAACGCCGCGACCGCCGCGCCGTCGAGACCCCACTGTTTCGGGTCGCCCACGGCGTCGCCCGCGAGAGCCCCGATCAGGGTGAATACGTTCCACAACACGAAGATGCCGAGACCGGCGACCCAGAACCCCCGCTTCTGCTCGACGAGCACGGTCTGCCCGGTGCTCGTGGCAAGCGATTCGTCGATGGTGACCTGGGCGGCGGCGAAGCGGCGCCAGCCACGAGGGTGCAGCAGGGCGTTCAACTGCATCCCGTAGACCGCGTTACGGATGCCGAGGAGCGCCGCCGCGCCGGCGGCTGCCGCACCGCTGCCGCCGCCGGCGATCACCCCGATGAACGCGAACTGGGAGCCCCCGGAGAACAGGAGCAGACTCAGCGCCGAGGTCTGCCAGATGTCGAGCCCCGACGACACCGACAGGGCGCCGAACGAGATGCCGTAGAGGCCGGTGGCCACCGTGATCGACAGGCCGACCCTGGCCCCGGGGGAGTGGCGGAGGGTGGTGGGCACCGCTCAATGCTAGGGGGTGCGGCCCCCGGGTCTGCGGGGTCCGGGGTCGGGGAAGCCCCGCGGGGGCCTAGCATTGACCGATACCCAACGGAACGGAAGCACCCAGTTATGAGCGTCTGGCGCACCAAGAGCATTGAGGCCTCCATGGCCGACTCCCTCGAGAAGGGGCACAGCCTCAAGCGCACGCTGGGCACCTGGGACCTCATGATCATGGGCGTCGCGGTTGCCGTCGGTGCCGGGATCTTCTCGGTCGGTGCGAAGGCGGCCGGCAGCTACGCCGGGCCATCCGTCACCCTGGCGTTCCTCCTCGCCGCGGTCACCTGCGCGCTCGCCATCATGTGTTACGCGGAGTTCGCCTCGGCGGTTCCCGTGGCCGGCTCGGCGTACACCTTCACCTATGCGACTCTCGGCGAGCTGCTCGCCTGGATCATCGGCTGGGACCTGATCCTCGAGATGCTGACCGCCGCGGCCGTGATCGCCAAGTATTGGGGCATCTACCTGAGTGAGGTCTTCGAACTCTGGAACTGGGATGTCCCGGCCACGATCGCGGTCTTCGGACTGCAGGTCAGCTGGGGCGCGTTCGTGATCGTCGCAATCTTCACCACCCTCCTGGTGCTGGGCACCAAGCTGTCGGCGCGCGTCGCCAGCATCTTCACCATTCTCAAGGTGGCGATCGTGGTGTTCGTGATCGTCGTGGGTGCCTTCTTCATCAACCCGAAGAACTACACGCCGTTCATCCCCGAGGCCGTGCCCTCCGCGGGCGGCGACGGCGACGTCTGGATGCAGTCCCTTTTCTCGTTCATGACCGGCGCCCAGCCGGCCCAGTACGGACTGTTCGGTCTGCTCGCCGGCGCCTCGTTGGTCTTCTTCGCGTTCATCGGCTTCGACGTGGTCGCCACCAGCGCCGAAGAGGTCAAGAACCCGCAGACGACCCTGCCGCGCGGCATCTTCGCCGGTCTGGCCATCGTCACGGTGCTGTACCTCGGCGTCAGCCTCGTGCTCACCGGCATGGTGCCGTACACCGTTCTCGCCGACGACCCCAATGCCTCACTCGCGACGGCGTTCGTCTCGGTCGGCGCCGGCTGGGCTGCCCAGGTCATCTCGGTCGGCATTCTGGTGGGGCTCACCACCGTGATCATGGTGCTGCTCCTCGGCCTCTCCCGCGTGCTCTTCGCCATGAGCCGCGACGGCCTGCTGCCGCGCGGCCTGAGTGTCACCTCGTCCAAGCGCGGCACCCCCGCCCGGGTGCAGATCATCTCCGGCGCCGCGGTCGCCCTGATCGCCGGGTTCACCGACGTGGGCGTGCTCGAGGAAATGATCAACATCGGCACGCTGTCGGCCTTCGTGCTGGTCAGCATCGCCGTGGTCGTGCTGCGCAAGAAGCGCCCCGACCTGCCCCGGGCCTTCAAGGTGCCCTTCTCGCCCTTCCTGCCGATCCTGTCGGCCGCGCTCTGCTTCTGGCTGATGCTCAACCTCACGACGCTCACCTGGGTGCGCTTCGCGGTCTGGCTCGCGATCGGCATCGCGGTGTATTTCCTCTACGGCCGCCGTCACTCCGTCGTCGGTATCGAGGCCAAGCGCGTCTTCGACGAAACCCTCCGCGACGAGGTCATCGCCGAGGAGAAGGCAGCGCTGGGCAAGTAGCGCGCTTTCGCGGTCGGGGGCCGTCACTGGGGTGACCCCCAGCATCCATCGGGAAGGATGGAGCCATGCTGCACCGCCATCCCGTCCTGTCCCTGGTCACGCTCGCCTATCTGGCGTTCGTGGGCTGGGTGACGCTCGGGCCGCAGCCGCTCGACAGTGGGAACAACGAGCTGCTGCTCCGGGCGCTCCGATTCTTCAATCGGCACGACTCCACCGACTGGATCACCTACGGGCGGGTCGAATTCGCGGCCAACATCGCCATGTTCATCCCGATCGGCGTGTTTCTGCTGCTCCTGCTCGGACGCCGGTTCTGGTGGCTGGCGATCGTCGTGGCCGTCCTACTCACCGGCTCGATCGAGTTCACGCAGCAGTTCCTGCCGACCCGGGTCCCGGATGTGCGCGATCTGGTCGCGAACGGGAGCGGCGCCGTGCTCGGTGTCATCGTCGGCCTCGTCCTTACAGCCTTCAAACTGGTGCGCCGTGAGGAGCCCCGGTCGAGGCGGGTTGCGCCGACCTACAGCCGGTAGAGGCGCGCCTCCCAGGGGCGCAGCACCGGATTCGAGGACGGTGCGGCGGCATCCGTTGTGGCCGGATAGTTGGCCAGAATCAGATCGGCGCCGGAGACGTCCATCGGAAGCAGGTCGGTGAATGGGGCATCGGATGCGTTCGCGACGACGAGCAGCGTCTCCTCACCCCGGCTGCGAGTGAAGGCGTAGAGCGCGTCGTGGTCGGGTTCGAGCAGGGTGAAATCGCCGAGGGCGACCACCTCGCTCTCATGCCGCAGCGCAATCAGGCGCTGGTAGAAGCGGAACACACTCCGCTCGCTCGCGAGGTCGGCGGCCACGTTCACCGTGACGCTGTTCGGGTTCACGGCCAGCCACGGCGTGCCGGTGCTGAAACCGGCCTGCGGCGAGGCATCCCACTGCATGGGCGTGCGCGCGTTGTCGCGGCCCATGGTCTGCACTCCGGCGAGCACGGTGCCGGGGTCCAGGTCGAACTCTTCCACGGCCTCGCGGTAGTGATTGAGGGATTCGAGGTCACGGTAGTCGTCGATGGAGTCGAACCGCACGTTGGTCATGCCGATCTCCTCGCCCTGGTAGATGTAGGGCGTTCCGCGGTGCAGGTGCAACACCAGGGCCCACAGAGTTGCCGACTCGTAGCGCAAGGAGGTGTCATTGCCGAAGCGCGACACCAATCGGGGCTGGTCGTGGTTGTTCAGGTAGAGGCTGTTCCAGCCGGTCTCGGCCAGACCCTCCTGCCAGCGTGACAGGCTCTTCTTCAGCGCCGTCAGGCTGCGAGGCAGCACCTCGAACTTGTGCTCGCCCTGGTCGAGGCCCACATGCTCGAACTGGAAGATCATGTCAACCTCGCGCCGGGCCGGGTCGGTGAACAGCAGGGCGTCGTCGGTGCTCACGCCCGGCATCTCGCCGACGGTGAGGTGCCGCCCTCCGCGGCCGTCGAAGACCTCGCGGTGCATCTCCTGCAGAAACTCATGGATCTGCGCCCCCATCGGCGAGCCGCCGCCGGTGGCCGGGGCCGGTCCGTCGATCAGCTCGACCTGCTTGGCGATGAAGTTGATCACGTCCATCCGGAAGCCGTCGACGCCGCGGTCCAGCCACCAGTTCATCATCGCGTAGACGGCCTGGCGCACCTCGGGGTTCTCCCAGTTGAGGTCCGGCTGCTGCTTGGCGAACAGGTGCAGGTAGTACTCATCGGTGGCGGGATCGAGCGACCAGGCCGGGCCGCTGAAGGCGCTGCCCCAGCCGTTCGGCGGGCCACCGTCGGCCTGGGGCTTGCGCCACCAGTACCAGTCGCGCTTCGGGTTCGTCAGCGACGAGCGTGATTCCCGGAACCAGGCGTGCTCGTCGCTGGTGTGGTTCACCACCAGGTCCATCACGATCTTGATGCCGCGCTCGTGGGCCTCGACCAGCAGCAGGTCGAACTCCGCCAGGCTGCCGAAGACCGGTTCGATGTCCTGGTAGTCGCTGATGTCGTAGCCGTTGTCATGTTGCGGCGACGGGTAGACCGGAGAGAGCCAGACCGCGTCAACGCCGAGCTCGGCGAGGTAGTCGAGCTTCGAACGGATGCCGCCGAGGTCGCCGATCCCGTCGCCGTCCGAGTCCGCGAAGCTGCGCGGATACACCTGGTAGACGACGGCGCTGGTCCACCAGGAGGCGCCGGTCGCGGGGGTGGTCGCGGGGGCGGTCATCCCGGACGTTGGTGCGGGTGTCGTCATTTGATCGATCCTCTCATCACGCCGGAGATAACCCAGCGCTGGGCAAAAATGTACACAATCAGCAGCGGGGCCATGGCCATCAGGTATGAGGCGAACGCGGCCGAGTAGTTGGTGTTGAACTGGCCCTGGAACACGAATTGGGAGAGTTGCAGGGTGCGTGCCGCCGGGTCGGAGAGAACGACGAGAGGCAGGATGAAGTCATTCCACGCCCAGACACAGGTGAGGATGCCGACGGTCGCGTTCATCGGGGTCAACAAGGGGAAGATGATCTGCCAGTAAACCCGCCAGGTGGTCGCCCCGTCGGTGTAGGCCGCCTCCTCCAGCTCGATCGGGATCGATTTGATGAACGCGACGTAAATGAAGACGTTGAGCGAGAGCCCGAACACCGCGTAGAGCAAGATCAACCCGACCTGGTTGTCCAGACCGAACAGGGCCGTCTCTTTCACGACTGGGAGCATGATGATCGGGAACGGGATGAAAATGGCGGACAGCAGGTAGAAGTAGACGCCCGTGAAGAACGGCTTGTGCAGGTTGCGGGCGATCGCGTACGCCACGAGCGAGTTCGTCAGCAGGGTGAGGATGACGGCGCCTACGGTGATCAGGGCTGTGTTCATCAGCGCCTGCGGGAATTTGGTCAGCGTCCAGGCGTCGGCGAAGTTCTCCCAGTGGACGCTGGTGGGGAGCGCGAACCCGGTGCCGCCGAGCTGGTCGGGGGTCTTCAGCGCGGTGATCACGGCGAAGTAGAGCGGCACCAGCACGGTGATCGCGCAGACCGCGATCAGCATGGTGGCCCACCAGTTGATCCGGGTGCGGTTGTCTTTGATGCGCCGGACACCGCGCGAGTCACGGGCCGCCCGGGGGGATGCGGGTTCGACCGTGGCGGGGGAGTCGATGGTGATAGCCATTAGAAGTCGGCCTCCGTGCGCTGAAGAACTCGGAACTGCAGGAACGAGACGAGCATGATCACGATGACGAACAGCACCGCGTTGGCGGACTGGTAGGCGAACTCGCCGCCTTGGAAACCGCCCCGGAAGATGAGCAGGGTGATCGATTCGGTCGAGGTGCCCGGCCCGCCGGCGGTGAGGGCGACGATGTGGTCGAAGGTCTGCAGGAACCCCTTCAGGCTCAGCACCATGTTGATGGTGAAAAAGGCGCTGATCATGGGGAACGTGATCGACCGGAATTGCCGTCCCGGCGTGGCCCCGTCGATGGCGGATGCCTCGTAGAGTTCGCGAGGGATCGTCTGCAGACCGGCCAGGTAGAGGATGATCGCGAACGCGCAGGCCTGCCAGACCGCGAGGGCGACGATGGCCGTCCACGCCCAGTCCGGGTTGGTGAGGATGTTGTCACGGAACACCGGGACGTTCGACAGGATCCGGGGGAGCGAATTGGCGAAGAAATACTGGAAGACGTAACCGACGACAAGGATCGCCAGCACGTAGGGGATGAAGAAGATGCCGCGAAAGGTGGACTGGAACGCGATCTTCGCGTTGAGTCCGACCGCGATGGCCAGCGAGATCACGTTGGTGAGGATGGTGGCGACGATGGCGAAGCCGAAGGTGAAGCCATAGGCCTTCAGTACCCGGTCGTCCTGGAACAGGGCGATGAAGTTGCCGAACCCGACGAAGTCCCACGAGCCGAAGCCTGCGTAGTTGGTGAAGGAGAAGAAGATGCCGATGAGTACCGGGACGGTGTGCAGCAGCGCGAAGACGGCGACCGCGGGGACGACCATCCAGTAGAAGGCGCGCGGGGTGGCGCCGACGCGTCGCCGCGCCGCGCTCGGCCGCGACGCTCGGGGCGTCTGCTCCGGCCGGGGCCGGGTCAGGACGGAAGTAACCATCAGTTAGTCTCCGCTTCGTGTCGAGGTGGTGCGTGACGCGACCTTGCGCCATTCGTTGTCGAGGGTCGCCAGCGCTTTCGCGCTGTTCTCGTCGGTCAGGAACTGCTGCACGATGGGCCCGAGCGGGATGCTCGCCGGGATCTGGTGATCGACGAAACCGGTGATCCGGCCGGCCTGGAAGTACGGTTGCAGTTCCGCCAGGGCCGGGTTGGTGTTCTCGGCTGCGTCCCGGGCCGTCGAGAACATGTTCTGTGAGGCTGCGAAGGAGTTCTGCACATCCTCCTGAAAGAGGAAGTCCACGAAAAGTCGGGCTTCGGCGAGGCGCGGTGTGTCGCGGCCGATGGCAATGGCCACGTCGACACCGGAGACGAGCTCGATGTCGGCCGGGTCATCCGTCACAGGGTAGGGGAAACCGCCGACGCTGATGTCGGGGTTGTTGGCCAGGATCGGGCTGAGGGCCCAGATCCCCTGCATCAGCATGGCCGATTCGCCGTTCGCGAAAGCCAGGTTGCCGTCTTCGTACGTGCGGCCGAGGTAGCCGTCCTGCGCGTAGGAATACAGCGTCTGCAGCTTCTCGAACGTCTCGTCGTAGTTCTTCGCGAACGAGACGGCCGAGTCGGGACCCACCTCCTCACCCTCCGCGCGGAGATCGGGGAAGAAATCGTCGCCGCCGAGTTGGGCGCCGATACCGTTCAGGGAGGATTGCACTGTCCATGCGTCGGCCGCGGTGCCGTAGAACGGGGCGATACCGGCCGCCTGGAGCGTGTCGCAGGCGGCGATCAACTCGTCCCAGGTGGTGGGAATCTCGATGCCCTGCGCGGCGAAGATGTCACGGTTGTAGAGAACGCCGTTGCCGTTGTTCGCGAAGCCGAGGGCATTCACCTCGTTCTGGTAGGAGCCGAGGGCCCCGACGATGTCCTGAACGGCCGGGTTGATCCGGTCGAGAACGGGGTCGCCACTGAAGTCGTGGAAGACACCGGCCCGCGCCAGCTGGCCGAAGTTCCCCGATCCGTTCAGACTGATCACATCGGGCACCTTGTTCTTGACCAGTAGGGTGCGGATGGCGGTGTCCGCATCGGGGACGGCGTTCTGGGTTACCCGGATGCCGGGGTTCTCTGCCTCAAAATCGGCGATGATGCCGTCGAAGTCCGCGATGGCCTCGGACTTGAACTGGAAGAAATCGAGGGTGACGACGTCGCTCTGACCCGGGGCGCAGCCGCTGAGGGCGCCGAGCCCGAGCGTACCGGCCAGGAGGAGTGCCACGGGTCGCCGGAGCGTCCGCAACCTCCTCGACCGATGGCGTCGCCGGGCGGGTGTCTGGTACGTCGTCGTATCCGTCATTGCGGGGCTCCTTGGGCCGTCATGTCGCTGCATGAATCTTTCTACGGCAAAAAGAATTGGACGTCAATTCGGGAAATTTGCCGCTCCCGCGAGATGAAAAGTCCGCTCGGGCCAGAGTATTGATGCCACTATGGAATAAATGGCACCTCAGGGGGCGGATATGACCACGGATGCGGCGTCGACAGTGAGCGAGACCTCCCGGGAACTCGCGCGAGCCGTGCTCATCCACGGCCCGATCTCCCGCAGCGACCTCGGCCGTCGCCTGGGACTGTCACCGGCCAGCCTGACGCGGTTGAGCAAGCCGTTCCTCGATTGTGGCCTGTTCGTCGAGGGCAGCGAAGACCGCGACGGAACCGTCGGGCGCCCGGCCCGGCCCTTGGACGTCCGGGTGGATGCCAGTCGGTTCGTCGGGGTGAAACTCACCGGCGACGACGTCTTCGCGGTGCTCACCGACCTGCGGGCCAACGAGGTGGGCTCGGCCCGGCGGGTGCTCGCCGATCACACTGTCGAGCACGTTGTGGCCCGAATCGACGAGGTCGTGCGCGAGCTCGGCGGCCCGGATGGGCTGTCGGCACTCGGCGTCTGCGTGGGTGGGCATGTCACCGGCGCCCGGGTCGTGACCCGGGCGCCGTTCCTGGGCTGGCACGACGTGGACCTGGCCACGCGGCTCGAGCGACTGCTCGGAATTCCGGTCACGATCGAGAACGATGTCGTCGCGCTCACCTCCGCCGAGCAGTGGTTCGGAGCGGTCCGGGGTGTCCCGACCTTCGCGGTTCTGACCATCGGCGTCGGCGTCGGCTACGGACTGGTCGTCAACGACCAGGTGATCGTGACGGCCGACAGCGGCCTGGGCCTCGGTGGGCACATCCCGCTCGACCCGAACGGGCCGCTCTGCCCGGAAGGACACCGCGGCTGCTCGCAGGCAATGCTCACGAGCCAGAGTGTTTCTGCCCAGGTCAGCGTGGCCCTCGGCCGCGAGGTCGACTACGACGAGGTGCTCCGGCTCGCGGTGGAGGGGAACCGGGCTGCGGCATCCGTCGTCACCGCCACCGGTCGCGGACTGGGCCGATTGATCGCGGTGATCGCCAATATCGGGATGCTCGACACGATCGTGCTCTCCGGCGAGGGGATGCCACTGTGGGCGCTGGCATCCGAGGAGGTCATCGCCGCTGCCCGAGCCGACCGCGACCCGGATGCGACACCGCTGACAATCGTCGTTGACGACAGCGGGGTCTCCTCCTGGGCCCGCGGGGCCGCGGCTGTTGCCATCCAGCGCTCGCTCGGCCGATTGGCCGCTGCCGCCAGCGAATAGAATCGTCCATGCGCGCTGCGCGCCGCGCGAGTGGGAGGCTGCACATGCAATTCGGGATCTTCACCGTCGGTGACCTCACGGTCAACCCCACGACGGGCCACACCCCCACCGAGCACGAGCGCATCACGGCCATGGTCGCCATCGCCGAGAAGGCCGAAGAGGTCGGCCTCGACGTCTTCGCCGCCGGTGAGCACCACAACCCGCCCTTCGTGCCCTCGTCGCCGACGACGCTGCTCGGCTACATCGCCGCGAAGACCGAGCGCATCATCCTCTCCACGGCCACGACATTGATCACGACGAACGACCCGGTCAAGATCGCCGAAGACTTCGCCATGCTCCAGCACCTCTCCGGTGGGCGGGTCGACCTGATGCTCGGTCGCGGCAACACCGGCCCGGTCTACCCGTGGTTCGGCCAGGACGTGCGCCAGGGCATCCCGCTGGCGCTGGAGAACTACGCGCTGCTGCGCCGGTTGTGGCGCGAGGACGTCGTGGACTGGGAGGGCCAGTTCCGCACCCCGCTGCAGGGGTTCCAGTCGACGCCGCGCCCGCTCGACGGGGTGCCGCCGTTCGTCTGGCACGCCAGCATTCGCAGCCCGGAGATCGCCGAGCAGGCCGCGTTCTACGGTGACGGCTTCTTCGCCAACAACATCTTTTGGCCCAGGGAGCACTACCTCAAGCTGATCGGGCTCTACCGGGCCCGGTTCGAGCACTACGGCCACGGTCGAGCCGACCAGGCCATCGTGGGCCTCGGCGGGCAGGTCTTCATGCGCACGAACTCGCAGGACGCCGTCGACGAATTCCGGCCCTACTTCGACAACGCCCCGGTCTACGGCCACGGCCCGAGCCTCGAGGAGTTCACCGAGCAGACGCCGCTGACCGTCGGCAGCCCGCAGCAGATCATCGACCGCTACGCCGGCATGCGCGACTACTTCGGCGACTACCAGCGTCAGCTCTTCCTGATCGACCACGCCGGACTGCCGTTGAAAACCGTGCTCGATCAGCTCGACATCCTCGGCGGCGAGGTGGTGCCCGTGCTCCGCACGGAGCTGGCCGTGAACCGGCCCGCTCACGTTCCCGACGCACCCACGCATGCCTCGCTGAAGGCCGACGCCGCGATAAGTCTGCTCGCGGCATCCGTCGCCCGCCCGTGACCTCTCCCGCGGAAGCAGACACCATGACCATCGCGCCGCCTCAGCCATCAATGGATGCGCGCCGCGCCTTCTTCGACGCCCGTCCCGCCGCCTCCGTGGCGGTCGACCTCTCCGTGCGAATCGGCAGCCTCACCCTCGCCAACCCGGTCATGCCGGCCTCGGGCTGCTTCGGGCCTTCGCTCGGACGCTTGATCCCGGTCGCCGAGCTTGGCGCCGTGGTCACCAAGACCGTGTTCGGCACCCCGCGCGGCGGCAACCCGGCGCACCGGCTGACCGAGCTCCGGGCCGGGATGGTCAACAGCGTCGGCATCCCGAGCCGCGGGGCCGCCGGCTACCTGGCGTCGCAACACCCGCTCTACCTGGCGCTCGGCGTGCCCGTGATCGTCAGCGTCGGCGGCCACCGTTCGGGCGAGTACGCCCCCGTCGTGCGGGGCCTGCGGGGAGCGGGCGACGCCTACGAGCTCAACGTGTCCTGTCCGAACCTCGACCGCCACGGCACCGACATCGGCTCCGATCCCGACGCCATCGGGAAGGTCGTGCATGCTGTGCGCCTGGAGACCGACAAGCCCCTGATCGTCAAGCTGCCGGTGCTCGTCTCTTCGATCGCGGACTGTGCCCAGGCCGCTGAGGCGGCCGGCGCCGACGCCGTCTGCGTGGCCAACTCGATCCCGGCGCTGCCGCTCACGGCCGCTACGCGGAGCCCCATTCTCGGCAACGTGATCGGCGGTCTGTCCGGCCCGAATATCCGCCCGGTCGTGCTGCGGTTGGTCTGGTTGGCCTCCCGAGCGGTCGACATCCCGGTGATCGCCTGCGGCGGGATCGAAACCGCCGACGACGCCCTCGACTACTTCTCGGTCGGCGCCCACGCCGTGCAGGTCGGCACGGCCAGCTTCGGACGCCCGTTCGCCATGGTCGAAATCGTTCGCGCCCTGCAGGAGCGCTGCGAGGGCGTCGCCGCGGCCGACATCACCGGACTGATCGAATTGTGGAGGGCCTGATGACCGTTACGACCGCCCTCGGGGCCCTCGCCGCCCTGCGCCGCCAGCAGGCGTTCGCCGCGGCCGACGAGGCCGCGCTGGACGGCCTCATCGCGGTGCGACCGCCCGAGCGGATGCCTCGGCCCGACCCGGTCTGGGACGACGCCCGCGTTCTCGTGCACGAGGTCGTGGGAGAGCGGTACCGCCGGCTCGTACTGGCCACCGACACCATTGCGACGACCGCCCTCGCCGGACAGTTCCTGATGATCACCGTGCCCCCCACAGGCGGGGAGCGCATCCTGCTCCCACGCCCGATGGCCATCCACCGCCGCCACCCCGACCAGGGCACCGTGGAGGTCATCTACGGCTCGGCCGGCCGCGGCACCACCGCGCTCACCGACGTACTCGTGGGCGAGAGCCTCCTGGTCACCGGCCCGCTGGGCCGCGGCTTCGAGTTCCCGGATGCCGCCCTCCCGACTGAGACTGGTCCAGAGGCGCCCCGCACGGCCCTGATGATCGGCCGCGGTGTCGGCGTCTGCGCCATCATGGGCTCGGTCGAAGACGCCGCCCGGCTCGGCATCGCCGCCACGGTCGTGCTCAGCGGGAGGTCGCCGGCCAATCTGATCGGCCTGGCCGACTGCGCCGAGCTGGGCGCCACGGTCATCCCCGTCACCGACGACGACGGCTCGAGCGCGCTGCCGGCGCTCGGCGAACGGCTGCGCGGGCTTTTCGCCTGGGCTCCGCCCGACGTCATCCTGGCCTGCGGCGCCGGAGTTCTCGCCCGCCTCGCCGCCGATCTCGGCGCCGAGTGGGGCGCGCCGGTGCAGGTCTCGCTGGAGGCTCACATGGCCTGCGGCCTCGGCTACTGCCACGGATGCGCCGCGCCCGTCGCCACGGATCCCGCCGTCGAGGGGCCGCTGGTCTGCGTCGACGGCCCGGTGTTCGACGCCGTGCTGCCGGACCGGGGCGCGGCCGGGCGCGAGAAACCAGCAGGCTGAACGTCTTCTGTTAGGCTTGAGGAGGTTAATCCTTGGATTGGCCACGCAGAATCACGCTCAGTACGGAGCAGACCGGCAGCGCGCTGGTCCTCGGTGGTGGTTTCCCAACTTGCCGGCAACATCCGCAGTTGGTGAATTTCTACTGGTGGCCAGCTCTCGCACCTTGCTTCTCCGCGTCCAGCTCGCGCGCCATACGGGCAACCGAGTCTTCATCGCCAGAATGGCGAGAAGCAAAAACCAAAGGAGAGAACCCCCATATGGAGGGTCCAGAAATCACGTTCGCCGAAACCGTTATCGATAACGGCAAGTACGGCACACGCACCATCCGTTTCGAAACCGGGCGTCTCGCCCAGCAGGCGCAGGGCTCTGCCGCCGCCTACATCGACGAAGAGACCATGCTTCTCTCCGCCACGAGCGCCAGCAAGCAGCCGAAGGAGAACTTCGACTTCTTCCCCCTTACCATTGACGTCGAAGAGCGCATGTACGCTGCCGGACGCATCCCGGGCAGCTTCTTCCGTCGCGAAGGTCGCCCGTCGACCGAGGCCATCCTCACCTGCCGTCTGATCGACCGGCCGCTGCGCCCGTCCTTCGTCGACGGACTCCGCAACGAGATCCAGGTTGTCGTCACCGTTCTGGCCATCGCGCCGGATGAGTACTACGACGTGCTCGCGATCAACGCGGCCTCGATGTCGACCCAGCTCGCCGGCCTCCCCTTCTCGGGCCCGATCGGTGGCGTTCGCGTCGCCCTCATCCCCGACGAGAACGGCTCCGGCCAGTGGGTTGCGTTCCCGAAGCACTCGCAGATCGTCGACGCCGTGTTCAGCATGGTCGTCGCCGGTCGCGTGGTGACCGACGCCAACGGCGCGCAGGACGTCGCGATCATGATGATCGAGGCCGAAGCCACCGACAACGCCTGGGATCTCATCAAGGGCGGCGCCATCAAGCCGAACGAAGAGGTCATCGCCGAGGGCATCGAAGCCTCGAAGCCCTTCATCAAGCAGCTCATCGAGGCGCAGCAGAAGGTTGCCGCCTCGGCCGCCAAGCCGACCGGCGCCTACCCGGTGTTCCCGTCCTACCAGCCGGCCACCTACGACGCCGTCGCCGCTCTCGCGAACGACCAGTTGAAGGCCGTCTATCAGATCGCCGACAAGATCGAGCGCCAGAATGCGGATGACGCGCTCAAGGCATCCGTCAAGGAGGCCATCGCGGCCAAGGTCGCCGCCGGCGAACTCGACGCCAGCGCGAACAACCAGGTTTCCGCCGCGTACAAGTCGGTCACCAAGCTCGTCGTGCGCTCGCGCGTTCTCAACGAGGGCATCCGCATCGACGGCCGTGGGCTCGCGGACATCCGCCCGCTCGACGCCGAGGTTGCCATCATCCCGCGCGTGCACGGTTCCGCGATCTTCCAGCGCGGCGAGACCCAGATTCTGGGTGTCACCACGCTGAACATGCTCAAGCTCGAGCAGACGATCGACTCCTTGAGCCCGGTCACCAAGAAGCGCTATATGCACAACTACAATTTCCCGCCCTACTCGACCGGTGAAACCGGCCGCGTCGGAACGCCGAAGCGCCGCGAGATCGGCCACGGAGCGCTCGCTGAGCGTGCCCTGGTCCCCGTGCTGCCGACGCGTGAGGAATTCCCCTACGCCATCCGTCAGGTCTCCGAGGCGCTCAGCTCCAACGGATCCACCTCGATGGGTTCCGTCTGTGCCTCGACCCTGTCACTGCTCAACGCCGGTGTGCCGCTGCGCGCACCTGTCGCCGGCATCGCCATGGGCCTCATCTCCGACACCGTTGACGGCAAGACCCGCTACGCGGCTCTCACCGACATCCTCGGCGCCGAAGATGCCCTCGGCGACATGGACTTCAAGGTCGCCGGCACGAGCGAGTTCGTCACCGCGATCCAGCTCGACACGAAGCTCGACGGCATCCCGGCATCCGTTCTCGCCGGCGCGCTCACCCAGGCCAAGGACGCTCGCGCGACCATCCTGGCCGTGCTGAACGCCGCCATCGACCGTCCCGACGAGATGGCACCGACCGCGCCCCGCGTGATCAGCGTCCAGATCCCGGTCGACAAGATCGGCGAGCTGATCGGCCCGAAGGGCAAGATGATCAACTCGATCCAGGACCAGACCGGTGCCGACATCTCCATCGAGGAAGACGGCACGGTGTACATCGGCGCCGTTGACGGACCGTCGGCCGAGGCCGCTCGCGCCATGGTCAACGCCGTCGCGAACCCGACCAACCCGGAGATCGGCGAGCAGTTCCTCGGAACCGTCGTCAAGATCGCCGCGTTCGGCGCATTCGTCTCCCTGCTCCCCGGCAAGGACGGCCTGCTGCACATCAGTGAGGTGCGCAAGCTCGCCGGTGGCAAGCGGGTTGAGAACGTCGAAGACGTGCTCGGCGTGGGCCAGAAGGTCCTCGTGGAGATCACCAAGATTGACGACCGTGGCAAGCTCTCGCTCGCCCCGGTCCTCGATGAGTCGGCCAAGGCCGGCACCGAGGACGCACCGGTTCCGACCGAGGCGTAGTCCGCTAGATCTACCGACAACCTCTCGCCAGGTCAGTCGGCTAGACGGAAAGCCCGTCCTGCTCCGGCAGGGCGGGCTTTTTGCATCCCGCGGTGGTCGAGTGCCCGCCCGATGTCGCGCGTGTTCCCGATCCGGCGGCCGATCCCGTTCCCCGCGGCTCAAGACCAGCACCTATTTGAAAGTATTACAGGTTAGCGATATGATCAGACTGTGTCGATGACCGGACTACCCATGGCCCAATTAAAGTCTGACCTCTTCAAGGCTCTCGGGCATCCGTTGCGGGTGCAGGTTCTGGAGCAGTTGGCCGGCGGGGAACGCTCCGTCGGAAGTCTGGCCGAGGTGCTCGGGGCGGAACTGTCGAACCTGTCCCAGCAGCTGGGGGTCCTGCGCCGCGCCGGCGTTGTCGCCACCCGACGAGAGGGCAACACCATCTTCTACGGTCTGCGGGACCCGGGTGTCGCCGAGCTCCTGGCCATCTCCAAACGGATGTTGGTGTCCAGCCTTGAAGACTCCCACGCCCTGCTCCGCACCATCGAGCAGGACTCGCAGTAGCCCGAGCCCTAGGCCTGCTCCGTCCCGGACGAATTGGTTCGACACCGGGCTATAGCGGACGCGCCGCTAGAGGTCGTTGCCGGCGTAGGACTGGTTGAAGCTCTTGTTCACGAGGGGGAAGTCCGGCACGATCGTCTCGGACAGGGCCACGGGCAGCGCAGGCCAGTTGAAGTAGGACGGGTCGACGACCTTCAGCCGCGTGATGGCACCGTCTGGCCCTAGTTCGACCCGGTGGCAGATGGTTCCGCGCCAGCCCTCGACGAGGGCAAGGCCGCTCGCCGCCACCGTCGTCGCCGCCACCGTCGTCGCCGCCACCGTCGTCGCCGCCACCGGAGATGACGCCGCGGCCGCACCACCACGGTGCGCGCCCAGCCGGGCGATGAGGTCGATCGCCACCGCAATGGACACCTCGAACTCGCCCGCGCGCACCCGGTAGCGGCTGAGCACGTCGCCGCCGGTGTCGGTGACTACGTGGAAGTGCTCACCCAGATCGACGAAGGGATGGTCGCGGCGGGCGTCGGCGTCGACACCGGATGCCCGCGCCACATAGCCCAGCGTGCCCATGGCCTCGGCCTGGCTGGTGGGCAACGGGGCCGTGCCGGTGAACCGGTCCCGCACGATCGCGTGCCCGAGGGTGATCGCGATGATCTCCTGAACGTCGGCGGCGACGCCGCGGAGGGCGGCGGAATCCGGCAGGGCGAGAACGCGTACCCCGCCCACCGACAGCGCCCCGCGCAGGAAGCGGTGGCCGGTGACGGTCTTGTTGATGCGCAGTAGTGTTTCGCGGAGCCGTTGAGTGTGCGAGTTCACGACGCCGAACCCCACGTCGTTGGCCAGCGAACCGAGGTCGGAGACGTGGTTGTAGAGGCGTTCGAGTTCGAGCAGCAGGGCGCGCAGCAGGCGGTCGGGCTCGGAGATCTCGATGCCGGAGGCCGCCTCGATCGCCATCGTGTAGGCCAGCGTGTGGCCGATGACGGTGTCGCCGGCGATCTGCTCGGCCATATCGATGCCGTCCGCAGGCAGACGACCCTCGAAGAGCCGCTCGACGCCGCGGTGCATGTACCACTGGCGGGCTTCCATCCGCACGATGGTCTCGCCGACCACGGAGAAGCGGAAGTGGCCCGGGTCGATGATGCCGGCGTGGATGGGGCCGACGGCGATCTCGTAGACCCCGGGGCCCTCGACCTCCACGAACGGGAACGACTCGACGTCGGGTTCGAATTCGGGGGTGGCCGTGGCGTCCTTCCGCATCGGGTACCAGCCGCGGGGCCAGTGGCCGTGGCGCACCAACCGGTGGGGCTGAGGGTGGTTCGCCGGCCGCACGCCGAACAGGTCGCGGGTGCCGCGCTCGAAGTTGCCGGCCGGGAACGAGAGGTCGGCCAGGCTCGGAATCCAGGCGTCGTCATAGGGGACGGGCACGACGAGGTCGATCTGGCGCCGGGGGAAGACGGCGACGAAGGAGTAGACCACGCGCAGCCGGTCGCCGTCGTCGTGGCCCGCGACCAAAGCGAGCCGGTTTCCATCGGTCAGCAAGGCGGCGGCTTCGCCCCGGAGTTCGTCGCGCGTGAGCGTGCGCACCTCGGGGGTGGCGGCTCGCACCGGATTCGGGGTCGTCATTGGATTCCTCCCAGAACCTCGGCCGCACGCGTCAGGAGTGTGCCGACCGGCTCCGCTATGAAGGCCACCACCGCGGTGGTGCCCAGGGCGAGGATGAGCGGCAGCATCGGCCCGTGCCCCGACCGGTCCGGCACGAGGGGGTCGTCCGGGTGCGGCTCGGCGTCCGCCGGGGTGACGGATGCGCTCGGAACGGAGACCGGGACGGCTCCGGTGACGGATGCCCCGGCCCCCGCAGCCGGGACGGCCGCAGCCGGGACGACCGGGACGGCCGTGGCCGCAGGCGCCCCGATCGTCATGGCCACCGTCAACCGGGTGAGGCTGGCGAAGATGACGAGCAGCAGTACCAGAGCGATGCCGACCACCACGCCCAGGCCGGTGGAAAAGCCGGCCACGATGATGCCGACCTCGGAAAAGAAGATGCTGAACGGCGGGAACCCGATCAGAGCGGCCATGGCGATCAGCCAGGGCACGGCCAGCCCCGGCCGCCGCACGAGCAGGGCGCGCACGTCGTCGATCTTCGGAGTGCCCTCGACCTCGAGGATGCGGCCCGAGATCACGAACAGGGTGGCCTTGGTCAGCCCGTGGCCGAGCACGTACAGCAGCACGGCCGGCAGGGCCGCCGGGCCGATGGCCGCGCCGACGGCCATCATGCCCATGTGCTCGATACTGGAGTAGGCCAGCATCCGTTTGAAGTCGCGCTGGCGGATCAGAAGCGCTGCCGCCACGAAGAGGGAGAGCAGCCCGCCGACGCTGAGCATGATGCGCAGGAAATCCGGCCCGATCACGGCGTCGGTGATGGTCTGAATGCGCAGGATGGCGTAGAGGGCGACCGCGAGCAGGACGCCGGACATGAGCCCTGAGACGGGCGCGGGCGCCTGGCTGTGCGCGTCGGGCAGCCAGCTGTGCATGGGGGCGAGCCCGGCCTTGGTGGCGAAGCCGAGCACGGCGAGGGCGCCGCCGGCGCGGATCAACGCGGGGTCGAGTGGCAGGCCGGCCTGGCTGAGCACGAGCCAGGACAGGGTTGCCTCGCCCGTGCCGCGCGAGGCGGCGTAGATGAGCACGATGCCGAGCAGGGCGATGGCCACGCCGACGGAGCCGAGGATGACGTACTTCCAGGCAGCTTCCAGCGATCGGGGGGTGCGGTGGTGGCCGACCAGGAAGGCCGTGGCGATGGTGGTGGCCTCGACCGCGGCCCACATCAGGCCGATGTTGTCGGCGAGCACCGCGAGGCTCATCGCGGCCAGGAAGATCGAGATCAGGGCGTCGTAGGAGCCGGTGAACCGCGCGGGCTCGGCCGTCGCGTGGCCGAGCCCACCCCAGGTGGAGACAAGCCCGACGGCGCCGACCACGGTGAGCATGTAGGCGCTGAGCGCGTCGGCGCGGAGCAGCCCGCCGCCCAGTGTGGGAACTTCGTCCGCGAGCACGACGCTCACCAGGAGCAGGCCCGAGATGAGCACGGCAACGCTGGAGGCGATGGGGCTGAGCCGGCGTAGTGCGGGGGAGGGCACGCCGAGGCTCAGTACGGCGAGGAGGGCCGGAATGGCCAGAGGGGTCCAGAGGGCGAATGACATCAGTCGTGCAACTTTCTGAGCTGATCGATCTCGGTGTTGCCGAACTTGGTGCGCATACGGCCGGCGAAGACGTAGAGGATGACGACGACCAGCAGCACGTCGAGGGAGATGCCGAGCTCGAGGAACAGCGGCACACCGCCCGAGGTCAGGAACGCGACGGTGGCGATGCCGTTGTCGAGCACGAGGAAGCCGATCAGCTGTGATCCGGCCTGCCGGCGGGTGACCAGCAGCAGGAAACCGATCAGCACCATGGCCAGGCCGATCGGAGCCGCGTGTGCCGAGATGCTGATGTCGCCGGCGAGCACCCGACTGGCCACGACGTAGCTGAGGATGGTCAGAAGCGCCACGGTCAGCAGGGCCGCCGTCGGGTTGAGGCGCGGCGCCTCATCCGTTCGCGTGGTGGCGTGGGTCTCGCGGGCGAGCACCCACGGCAGGCCCATACCCTTGACCAGCAGTACGAGCAGCGAGACGAGGATCACCTCGACCTCGCCCTCCTCCAGGCCGATCACGGCGACCAGTGCGGCCAGCGCGAAGCCCTGCACGCTGAGCAGCCGGATCGACGCCAGCAGCGAGTGCCGCCAGACCATCAGGGCGCTGGTGAGCAGCAGGGTGCCGGTGCAGAGACCGATCAGCTGCGGGTAAATGGTGGTGAACACGGATGCTCCTAAGCGACCAGGTAGGAAGCGGTGACAGCCAGCAGGCCGAGGGCGAACGACCCCGCCAGCAGCTCGGGCACGCGGAACAGCCGCGCCTTGGCCAGGAAGACCTCACCCACGCTGAGCACAACGCCCAGCAGCAGGATTTTCACGGTGACGGCGCCCACGCCGACTATCACGCCGAGCACCGAGAAGTCGGTCATGATTCCCCACGGCACGATCAGGTTGCTGAGCAGGCCGAGCAGGGCGGCCAGCTTGAGCCAGGAGCCGAGTTCGAGCCAGACCAGGTCGCGGCCGGAGGCCTCGAGCACCATGGCCTCGTGCAGCATGGTCACTTCGAGGTGGGTCGACGGGTTGTCGACCGGCAGACGGCTGGTCTCGGCCATGATGGCGATGGCCAGGGCGACCATGGCCAGCAGGCTGACCGGGGAGATGATCACGGCCGGATTCAGGAGCCGGGTCTCCACGATCAGCGAGAGGGTGGAGGTGCCGGCCGGGATGGAGAGCGCGTAGACCGCGAGCAGCAGGGTCGGCTCGACCAGAGCGGCGACGGTCATGTGACGGCTGGAACCCATTCCGCCGAACGCGGTGCCGGCGTCGAGGCCGACCAGGGCCAGGGCCACCACGCCGACCAGCATGATGGAGACGATCACGAACAGGTCGCTGGGGATGAGCGGCAGCGGCAGGGTGCCGACCAGCGGCAGCAGTGCGCAGAGCAGCAGGCTGGAGACCAGGAGGGTGACCGGACCGGCCGCGAGCATCCAGCTGCTGTCGGCGGCGCGCACCGGGTTCTTCGCCAGGAGCTTGCGTACATCGCGCCACGGCTGCCAGATGCCGGAACCGGCCCGGCCTTCGAGAAGGGCCCGCACCTGGCGGATCACGCCGATCAGGAGGGGGGCGAGGAACACGAACAGCACCAGCTGAACCAGGGCGATGATGATCGCCGCGGCGCCGGTCACAGGGACACCACGATCAGAACGGAAAGCAGGGCGACGAAGGAATAGGACAGGTAGCGATGGATACTGCCGTTCTGCGCGCGTCGGGCCAGAATGCCGAACCGTTGCATGAGGTTCAGCACCGGGCGGTAGAGCCGGGTCTCGACCACGTCGGACACGGTCTGTTCCACGTGGACGCGTTCCACCAGGTAGCGGGATTCACCCACGTGGGTGACCTCCACGTCGCGGGTGGGCCGGAGCACGTCGTCGAAGACGCGCACCAGCGGCTCGGCATACGAGGTGGCCGTGTACTGCATCCGCGGCCGCAGCCGTGACCCGCCGCCGGCCCAGGGGAGCGGCGAGGTACGGGTGGGGTGGCGCCGGGCGGAAATAAACAGCGTGATCAGCACGGGCGCGAGCAGCAGGCCGGCCAGCACGATGAAGGTGGTGGGGTCGAGTACGGCGTCAATGCCGCGGGCGTCCAGGCCGGCGAGGCCGATGGTGCGCACGTCGGGGGCGAACGCCGGGCCCACGGCCGAGCCGATGGCCACGGCGAGCGGGCCCGGTAGCAGGCCGAGCCCGACCACGAGGAGGGCGCCGAGCACGAGCGGGATGCGCATGATGACGGGCACCTCGTCGGCCAGTGCGGCCTTCCGGGAGCGCGGGCGGGCCAGGAAGGCGATCCCGTAGGCCTTGACGAAGGTGAGCAGGGCCAGCCCGGCGGTCAGGGCGATCACGGCGACCGCGAGTGGCATGGCCACGGATGCCGCGACGGAGACGACCTCCCCGTCGACCCGTGAACCGTGGATCAGAGCCTGCAGCAGCATCCACTCGGCGACGAACCCGCTCGTGACGGGCAGGGCCGCGGCGCCCATGGCGGCCCCGCCGAACGCGGCAGCGGTCCAGGGCATCCGGCTGCCGAGGCCGCCGAGCCGGTCGAGATTCATCTCGCCGGCCGCGCGGGCCACGGCGCCGGCCCCGAGGAACAGGGTGGACTTGAACGCGGAGTGGCTGAGCATCAGCAGCAGGGCGGCGACAAGGGCCGCGTCGGCCGCGGCAGCTGCGTTGTCGGCGCGCAGCAAAACGGATGCCCCGAGCCCCAGGAACACCAGCCCCATGTTCTCGGTCGTGGAGTAGGCCAGCAGCACCTTGAGGTTGCTCGCCACGGAGGCCTGCAGAATCCCGTAGAGCGCGGACACCCCGCCGAGCACCATGATCAGCACTCCCCACCAGGCCGGGCCGTTCGGCAGCAGCCGTACGACGACGAGGAGTGCGCCGTAGACGCCGATGTTGACCATCGCGCCGCTCATCGCTGCGGCGACGTGGCCGGGGGCCTCGGGCAGCACCCGCGGAACCCAGACGTGCAGGGGCACGAGCTCAGCCTTGCCGCCGAAGCCGAGCAGCAGCAGCAGGAAGGCCACGCTCGCCTGCCAGGTGAAGGGATCGATGGTGGCGAGGTCGGCGAACCCGGTGCCGCCGGCCAGGCCGGCGAGCATGGCGAAGCCGGCCAGCACGAAGAAGAAGCTCAGCTGCGACATCGCCGAGTACCAGACCAGGGCGGAGGCGACCGTGCCGCGGGTGGCGTGATGGGCCAGCAGGAGCGCCGTGGAGCCGAGCGTCATGATCTCTAAGAACAGCAGGAACGACACCACGTCGGTTGCGGCCGGCACGAGCTGCATGCCGGAGAGGAACACGGCCATCGACAGCCACGAGGTGCGCGAGGCCGAGGCCACGCGGGCCGAGCCGATCCCGAACAGGGAGGCGAGCACGCCGACGACGGAGACGACCACCATGACCAGTCCGCCGAGGCGGTCGGGGGAGAGCACGAGCGGGTCCATCGGCAGGGCGGTGGGGATGCTCAGCGACCCGGTGCCGCCGGAGAGCGCGATCGCACCGGTGACGACGCCGGCCACGGCGAGCAGGGTGCAGAAAAATCCGCTGACCCGCGAGCGCCATGAGGTGGGTGTGAGCAGGGCCGCGGCGATGGCGACCACGAGCAGCAGGGTCTGGCCGAGCAGGCCGGCTTCGAGGGCGGTCATCGACCGGTCATCCGGCGCAGTGCTTCGACGATGACGGCCGGCTCGGGCGGGTTGCCCGGCACGGACAGGTCGACGTGCACGAAGTCCGACACCGGCCCGGCCACGCCGTAACCCTCGGCGAAGACGCCGCCGGTGATGGCGCAGTCGCCGACCGCGATCACGAAGCGGGGGGTCGGCGTGGCGTCAATGGTGCGGCGCATCGGCTCGATCAGGTTGCGGGTCACGGCACCCGTGATCACGAGCACGTCGGCGTGACGCGGCGACGCGACCAGACGGATGCCGTAGCGTTCGACGTCGTAGACCGGGCCGAACGCGCTCTGCACCTCCATCGCGCAGTCGTTGCAGCTGCCGGCGTTGATGAAGCGCACCTGCACGCTGCCGCCGAAGACCTCGGCGCCGGGGAACAGGGCCGGGGCCGGTGGGGCCGCTTCGGCGATGCGGCCACTGGTTCGGATGAGGTTCAGGAGTCGTTTCACGCTCAACTCAGGCTCCGTGTGGCACGATACATCATTACTTCTTTATATACCTATATGATGAATTTATCAAATAGATTGGGGTTATTCTTCGGGCCAGGGCGCGCTGAGGGAGTCCACGGCTTCCTGGGTGTACTCGATCACCGCCGTGAGGAGCTGCTCCATCGAGGTGGACCGCAGCAGTTCGATCTGGTCCAGAGGGCCCAGCGGGGCGATGCCGGCGATCTGCCAGGCGGCCGCCGTCGGATCCCGGGACAGCTCCACCGTCGAGGGCCAGAGCTGGTCGGCGAATTCGCTTGCGAGGGCCAGGGCGCGTCGCACGGCCTGCTCGGCCCGGTCCCGCAGTGGCAGCAGGTCGTCGTCCCAGTCCAGCTCGGCAAGGTCGCGCACCGTGGCCTGGGGGTGCGGGTCTTCGGTCAGCCAGTCGATGACCTCGACCCGGCGTTCGCCCTGGGCGGTCACCCCGACGAATCCCTCGGAGGCCTCGAGTTCGGTGATCTGGGCCACGGTCCCGTAGTGGAACCGCCGCTCGCCGCCGCCGACCTCCTGGCCGCGTTCGATCAGCACCACGCCGAACTCGGCCGGCTCCTCCTTGAGGATGCGCGACAGCATGACCAGGTAGCGGTCCTCGAACACCCGCAGCTGCAGCGGCATATAGGGAAACAGCACCGACCCGAGCGGGAACATCGGCAGGGACGTCACCGGCAGCGCGGTCATGGGCGGGTACGCTCCAGCAGCGGGGTGATCCGGTAGGGGATCAGCTCGCCCATGGCCAGGGACGTCTCGGTGCGATCGACACCCTCGCAGGCGAGGATGGTGCCGTCGATGCGGAACAGGTCGTCGGCATCCGCGCACACCACGCGCACCAGGATGTCGGTCGCCCCGCTCATGCCGTGCGCCTGCACGATTTGCGGAATGCGGGCGAGCTCGGCCACGATCTGGGCGAGGCGTTTCTGCTGCACGTGCACCTCGATGAAGGCCGTCAGCGGATAGCCCAGCGCGACCGGATTGATGCGGCGGTCGAAGGAGAGGAACGCGTTCGACTCCTCAAGCCTGGCCATGCGCGCCTGCACCGTGTTGCGGGAGAGGCGCAGCTGCTGGGCGAGCGCCACGAACGTGCTGCGCGGTTCGGCGCACAGAGCGCGGAGCAACTGTAAGTCGACTTTGTCCAGACTGTGCATACTGCTCGAAGGTAGCAGGCAGGGTGCCCCATGAATAGGGCAAATTGCTCAAAATTCATTGTCATGGTTGTGCTCCGTGTCGCGGAATCGTACGCTCTCAACAACTTCGGCAACGACGCTGGGAGCGCATCTGATGCACACTGTCCACACCGGGGAGACCCCCGACATTCTTCTGCAGCTGCTGAGCCCCGAGGGGATGCGGCTGGCCGACGCCGATCTGGATCCCTGGGTCGCGCACGTGACCGGGGCCGACCTCGCGGCGCTTTACCGGGACATGGTGGTGGTGCGCCGCATCGACGCCGAGGCCACGGCGCTGCAGCGTCAGGGAGAGCTGGGGCTCTGGCCGCCGTTGCTCGGCCAAGAGGCCGCGCAGATCGGCTCGGGCCGCGCGCTCCGCGCCGACGACTTCGTCTTCTCCAGCTACCGTGAGAACGCCGTCGCCTGGTGCCGGGGCATAGCGCCCACCGACATCCTCCGGGTGTGGCGCGGCACCGCGCAATCCGGCTGGGACCCGCTGGTGTACCGAATGGCGACGCCCAGCATCATCATCGGGGCGCAGACCCTGCACGCCACGGGCTGGGCGATGGGAGCCGTGTTCGACGGCGCGGACTCGGTGGCCGTGGCCTACTTCGGCGACGGCGCGACCAGCGAGGGCGACGTCAGCGAGGCGCTCGTGTTCGCGGCGAGCTTTCAGGCGCCGGTGGTCTTCTTCTGCCAGAACAACCACTGGGCCATCTCCGAGCCGGTCGGACTACAGACCCGCTTCGGCATCGCCGGCCGGGCCCCCGGGTTCGGCATTCCCAGCCTCCGAATCGACGGCAACGACGTCCTGGCCGTGATGGCCGCGACCCGGCTGGCCCTGAACCGGGCCCGCACCGGGGGAGGCCCCACCTTCATCGAAGCCGTCACCTACCGGATGGGCCCGCACACGACCGCGGATGACCCCACTCGCTACCGGCCGGCGGCCGAACTCGAGGAGTGGGCGAAGAAAGACCCGATCCTGCGACTGCGACGGCTGCTCGACTCTCTCGGCCTGTTCACCCCCGAGCTGGAGTCTGAGACCCAGGCTCTGGCCGACGCCACGGCCGCCGAGCTGCGCGCCGGCTGCATCGGCCTGCCTGACCCGGAGCCGTTGACCGTGCTCGCCAACGTCTACGCCACCCCGCACGCCGGGGTCGACCGCCAGCGTGCGGAGTACGCGGCCTACCTGGCGAGCTTCGAGCCGACCGGAGAGAAGGTCTGATGTCAATCGAAACCATCCGGAGTGCTCCGGCTACACGCGCGAACGGCTCGACGCCGGTGCCTGTGACGCCGGTGCCTGTGACGCCGGTGTCGCCGATCGAGGCGGCGCTGACGGACACGAAGACCCTGACCCTGGCCAAGGCGATCAACGCCGGGCTGCGCCAGTCCATGCTCGACGACCCGAAGGTGGTGCTCCTCGGCGAGGATATCGGCGCCCTCGGCGGCGTGTTCCGGGTGACCAGCGACCTGCTCGCCGAGTTCGGGCCGAACCGGGTCGTCGACACCCCACTGGCCGAGTCCGCCATCATCGGCACCGCGGTGGGGCTGGCGTACCGCGGCTACCGCCCGGTCTGCGAGATCCAGTTCGACGGCTTCATCTTCCCCGGATTCGACCAGATCGTCAGCCAGGTGGCCCGGTTCCACTACCGCACCCAGGGGGCCCTGCGCATGCCCATCACCATCCGGGTGCCGTTCGGCGGCGGCATCGGCGCCGCCGAGCACCACTCCGAATCGCCCGAGGCCTACTTCACGCACACCTCGGGCCTGCGCGTGATCGCGGTCTCGAACCCGCAGGACGCCTACAGCCTGATCCGCCAGGCGATCGCCTCCGACGACCCGGTCCTCTTCTTCGAGCCCAAACGCCGCTACCACGTTGCCGGCCCGGTGACCCCGCAACTCGGCGAGCCCTTCGAGAGTGCCCGGGTCGTGGCCGCCGGCACCGACGTCACGCTGATTGCCTACGGAGCGCTGGTGACCACGGCGACGGATGCCGCGCTCGCCGCCGCCGACGAGGGCATCTCGGTCGAAGTCATCGACCTGCGCTCGCTCTCGCCCATCGACTACGCCGCCGTCGAGGCATCCGTTCGCAAAACCGGCCGGCTCGTCGTCACTCACGAGGCCGCCCGCTCGGGCGGGCTGGGTGGCGAGATCATCGCCGAGGTCACCGAGCGCTGCTTCGACTACCTCGAGGCCGCACCGGTGCGGGTCACCGGCTTCGACATCCCGTACCCGGCGGCGAAGTTGGAGAGCCACCACCTGCCCGACCTCGACCGCATGCTCGATGGGGTCGACCGAGTGCTGGGACGACGACGATGATCAAGGTTTTCAGGTTGCCCGACCTCGGCGAGGGGTTGACCGAATCGGAGATCGTTGCCTGGCGGGTCGCGCCCGGCGACACGGTGACGCTCAACCAGCTCATCGCCGAGGTCGAGACGGCCAAGGCCGTCGTCGAGTTGCCGTCGCCCTTCGCGGGTGTGGTCGCCGAACTCCACCAGCAGCCCGGCACCACCGTGCACGTGGGTGACCCGATCGTCTCCTTCGAGGTCGCCGGCGCCGAGCCTCCCTCAGTTCCTTCGGCCGCTTCTCCCGCCGATGCGGCTCCTGCGGCTCCTGCTGGTCCTACGGCTCCTGCTGGCGAGCCCGAACGGCTGGCCGTGCTCGTGGGGTACGGCGCAGCGGCCGAGCGTGGCGGGCGGCCGCAGCGACGGGCCCGCGCGGGGGCGACGGATGCGCCGGGCCGGGCCGGGGTCTCTACTCCGGCAGCGAGGTCCACGTCGGCGCCTGCCTCGACGTCGACGCCGGCCTCAACGTCGGCCGCGTCACCCGCGGCTCGGGAGGTGCCGGCTACCGGGGAGCGCCCGCGGTCCACGCCGCCGGTGCGCGCGCTGGCTCGCACACTGGGCGTCGACCTGACCCAGGTGACCGGGACCGGTCCGACGGGCTTCATCATCCGGGAGGACGTGGCGGCGTACGCCGCCCCCGCAGCCCTCGGCGTCTGCCACACACCGAACGAACCGGGACTCGAGCTCGGGCGCGCCGAACCGGATGACCGGCCCCCGGCATCCGTGCCCCGTGCCCGGGAAACCCGCAGCCCGATCCGGAGTGTGCGCAAGCAGACCGCCGCCGCCATGGTGCAGAGCGCCTTCACCGCGCCGCACGCCACGGAGTTCCTGACCGTGGATGTGACGCCGACGATCGAGCTGATCGACGCGCTGAAACGCGACCGGGGGTTCGCCGACGCGCGCATCGGCGTCCTTGCCGTGGTCGCGAAGGCGCTCTGCCTCGCCGTCGCCCGCACGCCCGAGGTCAACACCCGCTGGGACGAGGCGGCCGGCGAGATCGTGCAGTTCCATTACGTGAACCTCGGCATCGCCGCTGCCACGCCGCGCGGGCTGATCGTGCCCAACATCCCGGATGCCGACCGGCTGGCTCTCGCCGACCTCGCCGCGGCGCTCGCCGCGCTGACCAGCGCCGGCCGGGCGGGAGCGACCAGCCCGGCCGCCCTGCACGGCGGCACGATCTCGATAACCAACATCGGCTCGTTCGGCATCGATGCGGGCACGCCGATCCTGCCTCCGGGGGAGGCCGTGATCCTCGCGCTGGGAGCGATTGCGCCGCGGCCGTGGGAGTATCGCGGCGAGGTCGCGCTGCGGCAGGTGGTCACTCTCAGCGTCGCCTTCGACCACCGTCTCGTCGACGGAGAGCAGGCGGCCCGGTTCCTGACCGACGTCGCCGGCATCCTCGCCAACCCCGCGCGCGCCCTCGCCCTCCTCTAGGAGTCAGTGGTCAGCCCCTAACGAATTCGACGGAGATTTTGCTCCCACAGCCCGAAATTTGGGTAAAGACGGGCATTTTTCCAAAAATCTCCGTCGAATTGGTTCGCAGCCTGCGGGAGCCGGCCGGCAACGGATGCCCCCGAGCGCGCCTTGACGGGGCTCGGACCGCGCAGCAGAGTGGGGGGATGAAATCACCGGGCACCCTCCTCACCCCTCTCGACACCGAGTCCGTGCTCGCCGGCGGAGCCTTCGTCCACCTCGACGGCGCCCTGCACGGCTCGTTCACGACCCGGGACTTCGCCTCGGCTGTGCGCCTGGTCGACCAGGTTGCCGAGGCGGCGGATGCGATGAATCACCACCCCGACGTGCGGCTCGGCTACGGCCAAGTCGGCTTCCGCCTTTCGTCCCACGACGCCGGCGGCGTGACCGACCGCGACCTGCGGCTTGCGCTGCGCATCCAGGAACTCGCGGATGCGCAGGGCGCCGACCGTGCGCCGGTGCGGCCGGCCCGCTACGACGTGGCGATCGACTGCACCGACGCCGAAGCGATCCGGCCGTTCTGGCGGGTGGGTCTCGGCTACGTGGAGGTCGACAGCGAGGGCGAGATCGAACTCGTCGATCCACACGGCCAGGGCCCGCGGGTCTGGTTCCAGACGATGGATATCGCGCGCACCGAGCGCAACCGCATCCACCTCGACGTGTATCTGCCCACGATCGACGCCGAGTCCCGGGTGCAGGACGTCATCGCCGCCGGCGGCGATCTCCTCACCGACGAGCACGCCCCCGACTGGTGGGTCCTGGCCGACCCTGAGGGCAACGAGCTCTGCGTCTGCACCACCGTCTCCTGAGCTGGCGACTGAGCCGTCTTCTGAGCCCGCGAATATATTCGTCTGATGGCTCGTCGACGGGTCGTGGACTGAGCCGCTAAGCCCCGGCTACCGCCGAGATCGACACTTCCGGTCGAGGTCGACAGGCACACCGGTTGATCTTGACCAGAACGGTCGACGTCGACGGATGCCCGGCTCACGCCGGCGCGAGCCCCCCGCCCGCGAGGCTTAGGCGGGCGCGAGCCCCCCGGCCCCGAGCGCCGCGAGCGCCATCTCCTCGAGCAGCGGCCGCACCTTGCCGCTCGGCGACGCCGGCAGCGTGTGCGGGGTCGAGTTCAGTAGTCCGAACGTCGCCTGGGCACGGATGCGCAGCAGCTGCGCATCAACCTCGGGGTGCACTTGCCCGAGCACGCTCACCCACAGCTCCACGTAGGTGCGCTGCAGGGCGCGCACCTGGTGCCGGTCCGGGGCGGCGAGGCTGTCCAGGTCCCGGTCCTGCACGCGGATGACGTTCGGATGCGAGAGGGCGAAGTCCGTGTGGAAGCGCACCAGCGCGTGGAGTGCGCCCGCGGCATCCGGAGTGCCCGCGACCACGGCCTGCCCGCCCGCCACCAACGTCTCGCTGACCTCCACCAGCAGCGCGGCCAGCACGGCCGGCTTGCCGCTGAAGTGCCGGTACACGGCCGGTCCGCTCACGCCGACGGCCGCGCCGAGGTCCTCGATCGAGACCCCGTTGTAGCCCGACCGGGCGAACAGCGTGGCGGCGGCCCCGAGCAGTGCCTGCCGCCGGTCGGCCTTGGCCTGGCTCCGAGCCGTCGGCGAGGACGGGAGGACTCCCATTCGGTGCTCCGTTCACGCGGAAACTCTGGACAACTCAGTTATGAACCGCTAACCTGACTTTCGGTTAGTGCACGCTAACTGTACCGGCTGAACACTCAAGCGGGAAAGCGGGAAGTCGTCGATGGAGACACTCGCGAGTCTGATCGACTCGACCAGTCCGGCCTTCGACGCGAACGCCACCGCCCACCGCGAGCTCGTCGCCGACCTGCGCCGCCGCCTCGCCGTCGTCGCCCTCGGCGGTCCCGAGGCCTCCCGCCAGCGCCACCTCGCCCGTGGCAAACTGCTGCCGCGCGAACGCATCGACCGGCTGCTGGATGCCGGCAGCCCCTTCCTCGAGATCGCGCCCCTGGCCGCCACCGGACTCTACGGCGACGACAGCCCCGGTGCCGGCCTGATCGCCGGGATCGGGCTGATCCACGGCCGCCACGTGCTCGTCATCTCCAACGACGCCACCGTCAAGGGCGGAACCTACTACCCGATGACGGTCAAGAAGCACCTCCGGGCGCAGGAGATCGCATTCGAGAACCGGCTCCCGTGCGTCTACCTGGTCGATTCGGGCGGGGCCTTTCTGCCGCTGCAGGACGAGGTCTTCCCCGACCGTGACCACTTCGGCCGCATCTTCTACAACCAGGCCCGGATGTCGGCGGCCAAGATCCCGCAGATCGCCGCCGTGCTGGGATCCTGCACCGCGGGCGGCGCCTACGTGCCGGCGATGAGCGACGAAACCGTGATCGTGCGGAACCAGGGAACAATTTTCCTCGGCGGCCCGCCGCTGGTGAAGGCCGCGATCGGCGAAATCGTCACGGCCGAGGAGCTCGGCGGCGGTGACCTGCATGCCCGCACCTCCGGGGTGACCGACCACCTCGCCGAGGACGACGAGCACGCACTCCAGATCGTGCGCGACATCGTGCGTTACCTGCCCGCGCCTCCGCCGCCGGCCTGGCCGCGGCTGCCGGCCGTCGACCCCGTTGCCGACCCGGCCGAGCTCTACGGCGCGGTGCCGACCGACCCGCAGGGCCGCTACGACGTGCACGAGGTGATCATGCGTCTGGTTGACGGTAGCGAGTTCCATGAGTTCAAGAAGGAGTACGGTACTACCCTGGTCACCGGCTTCGCGCATCTGCATGGCCATCCGGTCGGCATCATCGCCAACAACGGTGTGCTGTTCTCCGAATCCGCCCTCAAGGGGGCACACTTCATCGAGCTGTGCGATCAGCGCGGCATCCCGCTGCTGTTCCTGCAGAACATCTCCGGTTTCATGGTCGGCCGCGACTATGAGGCCGGCGGCATCGCCAAGAACGGCGCGAAAATGGTCACCGCCGTCGCCACCGCGCGCGTGCCCAAGCTCACGGTCGTGATCGGCGGGTCGTTCGGCGCCGGCAACTATTCCATGTGCGGCCGTGCCTACTCGCCCCGCTTCCTCTGGATGTGGCCGAACAGCCGCATCTCCGTGATGGGCGGCCCGCAGGCCGCATCCGTTCTCGTCACCGTTAAACGCGAGCAGCGGGAGAAGGCCGGCCTGCCCTGGTCGACGGATGCCGCGGAGGAGGTCACCGCGCCCGTCACCGCCCAATACGAGCGGCAGGGCAGCCCCTACTATTCGACCGCCCGGCTCTGGGACGACGGGGTGATCGACCCGGCCGACACCCGCACCGTGCTGGGCCTGGCCCTCGACGTCGTTTCCGGGCCACCCCTGCCTGAGACCGCTTTCGGCCTCTTCCGGATGTGAGGCGCACCATGACACCGAACGCACCGACACCGAACGCACTGACACCGCGCTTGACACTCTTCGAGACCGTGCTGGTCGCCAACCGCGGCGAGATCGCCTGCCGCATCATCCGCACCCTGCGCACGATGGGCATCCGTTCGGTGGCCGTCTACAGCGACGCCGACCGTGATGCGCTGCACGTGAGCCTCGCGGACGCCGCGGTGCGCCTCGGCCCGGCCGCGCCCCAGGCGAGCTACCTGAACATCGACGCGATCCTGGCGGCCGCGGCGGCCACCGACGCCGACGCCGTGCATCCCGGCTACGGATTCCTCAGTGAGAACGAGGCCTTCGCCCGCGCCTGCGCCTCCGCCGGCCTCGTCTTCGTCGGACCGGGTCTGAACGCCCTTGCCGTGATGGGCGACAAGATCCGCGGCAAGAACCATGTCGCCGATAGCGGTGTGCCCGTCATTCCCGGGTTCTCCCGGCCCGGCCAGACCGACGACCAGCTCATCGCCGCCGCCGTGGAGGTGGGCTACCCGCTCCTGATCAAACCGTCCGCGGGCGGCGGCGGCAAGGGGATGCTGCGGGTCGACGCCGCGGGCGAGCTCGCCGCGGCGCTCGTCACGGCGCGGCGCGTGGCGCAGGGCGCGTTCGGCGACGACACGCTGCTGCTCGAGCGCTTCATCGATCAGCCCCGGCACATCGAGGTGCAGGTGCTCGCCGACGCTTCGGGCGCCGTGATCCATCTCGGTGAGCGCGAGTGCTCCCTGCAGCGCCGCCACCAGAAGGTGATCGAGGAGGCTCCGTCGCCGCTGCTCGACCCGGCCACGCGTGCACGCATCGGCGAGGCAGCCTGCCAGGCCGCCCGGAGCGTCGGCTACACCGGCGCCGGCACGGTGGAGTTCCTGGTCTCCGATGCGGCCCCGGACCAGTTCTTCTTCATGGAGATGAACACCCGGCTGCAGGTGGAGCACCCGGTGACCGAGCTGGTCACCGGCCTCGATCTGGTCGAGTGGCAGCTGCGCATCGCCGCGGGGGAACCGCTGCCGCTGACCCAGGCGGAGGTGGTGCTCACCGGGCACGCGATCGAGGCGCGCCTCTACGCCGAGAACCCGGCGCGCGGTTTTCTTCCCAGCCAGGGCACCGTGCGCAGCCTGTCCGAACCGGTCGGCGAGGGCATCCGGGTCGACAGCTCGCTGCGTCCGGGCCTGCCGATCTCGGGGGTCTACGACCCGATGCTCGCCAAGGTGATCGCCTGGGGTGCTGACCGCGCCGAGGCCCTCGCCCGCCTCGACCGGGCACTCGCCGACACCGTGGTGCTCGGGGTGCACACCAACGTGGAGTTTCTCCGGTTGCTGCTGCACAACCCCGACGTGCGTGTCGGTCGCCTCGATACCGGCCTGATCGAGCGCAGCCTGCCCGGTCTCGGACTCCGGGGGATGCCCGGGCAACCGCTGCCCGACCACCTGCCGGCCGCCGCGGCCCTGTTCCTGCACGCGCGCGCCACCGCCACCGCCCGCACTGCCGCCGCGGGCGCCGACGCCGCGGGCACCGGCACAACGAGCGCCGCCGCCGGCCTGTGGGCACAGCCGAGCGGCTGGCGGCTCGGTCCGGCCCGGCCGGTGCACTACAGCCTGCGGGTCAGCGCCACCGAAACCGTCGACGTTGCCGTGCTGACCGGCCCGGACGGCCTGACCGTGGCCGTCGACGAACGGATGCCCGTTCCCGGCCGACTCGCGCCCGTCACCGGCCACGCCGATACCTTCGCCTGTGAACTGGGCGGCCGCCTTGAGGTGCTGCAGCTCGTGTCCGACGGCCCGCGCCTCTGGCTCGGCCAGAGCGGTTTTGGCACCGAGCTGGTGCACCGCTCCCGGGCCGAGCAGCTCGTCGACCGCCTCACCGGCCTCGACCGGGCCGGGGGAGAGGCCGGGGCGGCCCGGCCGGAGGTGCGCTCGCCGATGCCCGGGACCGTGGTTGCCGTGCACCTCGCCACGGGCGACCTGATCGTCGCCGGCCAGCGCATCCTCACCGTGGAGGCCATGAAAATGGAGCACCATCTGCTGGCCGAAACGGATGGCCGGCTCACCATCGGCGTGCGCCCGGGTGACCTCGTGCGCCTCGACCAGATCGTCGCCACAGTCGCCGCCACCGCCGTGACCACCGGGACGGAAGCCACACCACCAGCCACGCCAGTCAAGGGAGACCCAACGTGAAACAGGAACTGACCGAGCAGCAGCAGCAGCTCAGCGACACCGTGCGCGACTTCGCCGACATGGTCGTAGCGCCGGCCGCCTACGAGTACGACACCAAGCGCAGCCTGCCCTATGACATCATCGCCCAGATGGGGGAGTTGGGCCTGTTCGGCCTGCCATTCCCGAAGGAGTACGGCGGCCAGGGCCAGGACTACTTCGCGCTCTGCCTCGCGGTCGAGCAGCTTGCCCGGGTCGACCAGTCCATCGCCGTCACCCTCGAGGCCGGCGTGGGGCTCGGCATCATGCCCGTCTACCGGCGCGGAACCGAGGCGCAGAAGCAGGAGTGGGTGCCGCTGCTGACCAGCGGGCGTGCGCTCGCCGCGTTCGGGTTGACCGAGGCGGATGCCGGCTCCGACGCCGCCGGCACGAAGACCACGGCCGAGCTTTCCGGCAGTGAATGGGTGATCAACGGCACGAAGCAGTTCATCACCAACTCCGGTTCCGAGATCACCCGGCTGGTCACCGTGACAGCCGTCACCGGCGAGTCCGAGCGCCCCGACGGCTCGGTGAAGAAGGAGCTCACGGCCATCCTCGTGCCCACCCCGACCCCGGGGTTCACGGCGCTGCCGGCTTACGACAAGGTGGGCTGGCACACCTCCGACACGCATCCGCTGCTCTTCGAGAACGTGCGCGTGCCCGAGGCCAACCTGCTCGGCGAACGCGGCCGCGGCTTCGCCAACTTCGTGCAGACCCTCGACGAGGGGCGCATCGCCTTCGCCGCGCTGTGCACGGGTGCGGCGCAGGGCTGCCTCGAGGAGTCCATCCGTTACGCCAACACCCGCAATGTGTTCGGCCGGTCGATCGGCTCCAACCAGCACATCGCGTTCAAGATCGCACGGATGCAGGCTCGCGTGTACACGGCCCGCCTCGCCTACTACGACGCGGCCATGAAAATGGTGCATGGACACCCCTTCAAAATGGAGGCCTCGATTGCCAAAATGGTGGGAAGCGAAGCCGCCATGGACAACGCCCGCGACGCGACCCAGATCTTTGGCGGCTACGGGTTCCTGAACGAGAACCCGGTGGCGAGGCACTACCGCGACTCGAAGGTGCTCGAGCTCGGTGAAGGCACTACCGAGGTTCAGCTGATGGTCATCTCGCGGGCGCTTGGGTTCACCGGTTAGGCGGGAGGAAAATGAGCGACGAACGACGCACGATCGAGCAGCGCGGGCTGTATTACGAGGAATTCGACCTCGAGGCCCGCTACCGGCACAGCCCCGGTCGCACGGTGACCGAGGCCGACAACGTGCTCTTCAGCACGCTGACCATGAACTCGCAGGCACTGCACCTCGACGCGGCGTGGGCGGCCACCCAGCCGTTCGGGCGGCGCCTGGTCAACTCGATGTTCACGTTGGCGACGCTGGTGGGAAGTTCGGTCGCGCAGCTGACGCAGGGCACGATCGTGGCGAACCTCGGCTTCGGGGAGGTGACGTTCCCGCATCCGCTCTTCCACGGCGACACCCTCTACTCCGACACGATCGTCACCGCCCGCCGGCTGTCGGCGTCCCGGCCGGGCCAGGGGCTGGTCACGCTTCGGCACACCGGTCGTAACCAGGAGGGCGACGTGGTGGCCACGGCCGAGCGCACGGTGCTGGTCTGGTGCCGGGCGGCCGTCCAATGAGCTTCGACCTTGGACCCGCGCTGCTGTTCTGCCCGGCCGACCGCCCCGACCGGTATCGCAAGGCGGCGGAGCGGGCGGATGCCGTGATCCTCGACCTGGAGGATGCGCTCCTGCCCGGCAACCGGGCACGCGCTCGCGGCCTGCTGGTCAGCCATCCGCTCGACCCCGAACGCACTGTCGTGCGCGTCAACCCGGCCGACACGCCCGACTTCCAGCTTGACCTCGCCGCCCTCGACGACACCCTGTACCGCTACGTGATGCTGCCGAAAACCGTGAGCGCCGCTCACCTCGCCGCTCTCGCCCGGTTCGAGGTGATCGCACTCTGCGAGACCGCCGCGGGGGTGCTCGCCGCCCCCTCGATTGCGGCCGAGCCCAATGTGGTGGCGGTGATGTGGGGCGCCGACGACCTGGTGGCCTCGCTCGGCGGCAGCTCGAGCCGGTTCCCCGACGGCAGCTACCGCGCCATCGCCCGCCATGCTCGGTCCGCTGTGCTCCTGGCGGCCGGGGCCAACGACAAGGCGGCCGTGGACGGCGTGTTCCTGGCCATCCCCGACCTCGAGGGTCTGCAGGCCGAGGTGGTGGATGCGGTCGCGAGCGGATTTCGCGCCACCGCCTGTATCCACCCCAGCCAGGTGCCCGTCATCCGGGCCGCCTACCGGCCCACGCCTGCCGAGGTCACGGCGGCGTGGCAGATCCTGGAGGCGGCCGCGGGAGAGGGGGGCGTGTTCGCCTACCAGGGGCGCATGATCGACGCACCCCTGCTGCGCCACGCCGAAGCGGTGCTGCGGCGGGCGGCGACCGTCCCGCCGGAACCGGGATTTCCGACGGGATCGGCTCCGGCCGACTCGGTGGACCACTAGCTGCCTCTGTTCGGCGTCGAATTCGTTCACGGCGCAGCGCGGGGTGGGGCGACCGATGATTGCCCGAACCGCGTAAGCCCTGCGGCATATCCGTGGCGCCTTGTGGCTTAGTCAGGAGATACGTCTGGCCACGCCGGGCATCCACGCCGGTTCCGCACTGGTCCGGGGCGGCAGGTTCACGAGGGCGACGGATGTCCTGAGTTGACCACACGCGCGGGCTCGTCCTGGACCCATCCACCCCGGGGGAGCCAGGGGCGTCAACCGGCTCGGTGGGCTCTTAGGCGGCGTTGGCCGCGAGGGTCTTCTCGATCGCCTGCACGATCTCGTCGGACTCCGGCTCGACCGTCGACGCGAAGCGGTTGACGATCTCACCCTCGGGACTCACCAAGAACTTCTCGAAGTTCCACTTGATCAGACCGGGCAGCAGGCCCGACTTGAACTTGGTCAGCTGAGCGTAGAGCGGGTGCTGGTGCCTGCCGCGCACGTCGACCTTCACGCTCAGCGGGAAGGTGACGCCGTAGTTCTTCTGGCAGAACGACTCGATGTCCGCCTCGGCCCCTGGCTCCTGTCCCATGAACTGGTTGCAGGGAAGGCCGAGTACGACGAGTCCCTCGTTCTGGTACTTCTGGTAGAGCGCTTCGAGACCGGCGTACTGCGGAGTGAACCCACATTTCGAGGCGACGTTCACGACCAGGACGGCCTTGCCGCCGAACTGGCCGAAGGTCGTTTCCGTGCCGTCGATGAGGGTGAGTGGGGTCGAATACAGCTCTGAGGCAGACATGCGGCTGACGCTACCGGTGCTGCCTTCGAGAAGGCTGGGCAGGGGAGCGGTGAAGGGGCTGACCAGGCTGCGATAGAATGAGGCGTCATGAGCATCATCCGTGCCCTCTCGACTGCCGTGTCGATGACTTCACGGACCTGACGCCACCGCCTTCGGACTCAGCCTCGACTCCGACCCGATCGGACATTAGCGTCCGCCCCGGGCGCGGCCGCCCGAATCCAGACTTTGCACGATCTGTTCACCAGAACATCCGTTCACCAGGACCCGACCACGGTCCACTACGCGAGACACGCCCGCGACGCGCGCGTTTTCACACTGAGAAATGAGTTTTTTTGACCAAGCACCCGCTCGACCTGTCCACGCCGCCGCAGCTGCCCAGGCGCGGCCTCCGCGTCACCCCGCTCGGCGGTCTCGGCGAGATCGGCCGCAACATGACGGTCTTCGAACACAAGGGCAAGCTCCTGATCGTGGACTGCGGCGTTCTCTTCCCCGAAGAGACCCAGCCCGGCATCAACGTGATCCTGCCCGACTTCTCGTCGCTGCGCGACCGCCTCCAGGACATCGAGGCCATCGTGCTCACCCACGGCCACGAAGACCACATCGGCGGCGTGCCGTACCTGCTGCGCGAGCGCAAGGACATCCCCGTCATCGGATCACAGCTGACCCTGGCCTTCGTCACAGCGAAGCTCGAAGAGCACCGCATCACGCCGCGCCTGATCGAGGTCAAGGAGGGTCAGCGCCGCAAGGCCGGCCCGTTCGACCTCGAGTTCCTCGCCGTGAACCACTCGATCCCCGACGGACTCGCCGTCGCGATCCGCACTGAGGCCGGCCTCGTGCTCGTCACCGGCGACTTCAAGATGGACCAGTTCCCCCTCGACAACCGCCTTACCGACCTCCCCGGCTTCGCCCGGCTCGGAGAAGAGGGCGTCGACCTGTTTCTGACCGACTCGACCAACGCCGAGGTTCCCGGGTTCACGGTGACCGAGGAAGACATCCGCCCGGCCATCGACGCCGTCTTCCGCACCGCTCCTCGCCGGATCATCGTTTCCAGCTTCGCCAGTCACGTGCACCGCATCCAGCAGGTCATCGACGCCGCCGCCCGCCACAACCGCAAGGTGGCCTTCGTCGGCCGCTCGATGGTGCGCAACATGGGCATCGCCGAGAAACTGGGCTTCCTGCAGGTGCCCAAGGGCCTTTTGGTTGACGTCAAGGCCTTCGACCGGATGAAGGACGACAAGGTCGTCCTGATCTGCACCGGTTCGCAGGGTGAGCCCATGGCCGCGCTGGCCCGCATGGCCAACCGCGAGCACACCATCAAGATCGGCGAGGGCGACACCGTTCTGCTGGCCAGTTCGCTGATCCCCGGAAACGAGAACTCGATTTACCGGGTCATCAACGGCCTCACCCGCTGGGGTGCCAACGTCGTGCACAAGGGCAATGCCAAGGTGCACGTCTCCGGCCATGCGTCGGCCGGCGAACTCGTCTATGTCTACAACATCGTCAAACCCAAGAACGTCATCCCGTACCACGGCGAATGGCGCCACCTCAAGTCCAATGCCGATCTGGCCATCCGCACGGGCGTCCCCGAGGACCAGGTCCTCGTCGTCGAAGACGGCGTGGTCGTCGACCTCGTCGACGGTGTCGCGAAAGTCACCGGCCGCGTGGCTGCCGAGCTCGTCTTCGTGCACGGTATGACGGTCGGCGGCGGCGGCTCCGAGGAGGCTCTCGCCGACCGCGTGCAGCTCTCCAACGACGGCGCGGTCACGATCCTCGGCATCCTCGACACCCGAACCGGGCTTCTCACCGAGCCGGTCGAGTTCATCGCCCGCGGCTTCGTGCAGGACAACGAGTGGATCCAGGGCGCGACCAAGTCCATCGATGACGCCCTGCGCGCCGCGAACAAGGTCAAGATCGTCAACGGCGCAGAGCTCGAAGACATCTTCACGCAGAGTCTGACCCGCTGGATGCAGCGCAAGTACCGCCGCATCCCGGTCATCACTTCGGTCGTCGTCGACGCCTGATTGTAGCCGCCGGGCCGCCGGGCCGTTCGGCCCGGTGGCCCTCCCGCTTCCTTCGCAACCAGAAACGACTCGGCGCTCATGACCCCTGAAATGTCCGGTAGGAAAAACGCCCGTCGGTCCCGACGGCGTTCGCGTGTGCTGATCGCGCTCAGTGTCATCGTGGCCCTGCTGGCGACGACGGCGATCGTGGCCGTGGTCAATCTGCCCGACGACCTGTCAATCGGCCGGTTGTCGCAGAAGAGCAACATCTACGCCACCGCGAGTGACGGTTCGCCCTATCTGCTCGCCTCCTTCTACGACCAGAACCGGGTCGAAGTGAGTTCGGATGCGATCAGCCAGTACGTGAAGGATGCGGCGACCTCCGGCGAGGACCCGGGATTCTACGAGCACGGCGGCGTGAACGTCTGGGGCAGCCTCACCGGCGCCGTCACCACGCTGTTCACCGGCGACGTCCGCGGCGGATCCTCGATCACCCAGCAGTACGTGAAAAATGTGCTCGTGCAGCAGTGCGAGGCCCTTTCCGATGACGCCGAGCGCATGATTTGCTACGACGCGGCCACGGAGACCAGCCCGTGGCGCAAACTCAAGGAAATGAGCCTCGCCGTCGGTCTGGAGAAGAAGTCCTCCAAGGACGACATCCTGCGGCAGTACCTGAACATCACCGGCTTCGGTGGATCCGTCTACGGCATCGAGGCGGCCGCCAACTACTATTTCAACACGACCGCGGCCGCGCTGACGCTGCCGCAGGCCGCGAGCCTCGTCGCGATCGTGAACAACCCGGTCAAGTTCCAGCTCGACGAACCCGACAGCACGACCAACGGCGCCGCCAACGGGTACGCGGCCAACAAAGAACGCCGTGACTACATCCTCGACGAGATGCAGGAGAACGAGAAGATCAGCACGGCGGACCACGACGCCGCGATCAGCGCTCCGATCGAACCGACCATCACCGAACCGAGCACGGGGTGCCGCACCGCGGGCGGAAGCGCCTACTTCTGCGACCTGGTGCTCCAGACCCTCCGGAACGATCCGGCCTTCGGGGCGGATGCCGATGCCCGCCTGGCCAACTTCCGGCTCGGCGGCTACAACGTGTACACGACCCTCGACCCCGTCCTGCAGAGCGCGGCAGAGAGCACCATGGCCGAGAACGTGCCCAAGACCTTCGAGGACTGGGATGTCGGCGGCGTGATCACGAGCGTGGGCGTCGGTACAGGGCGGGTGCTGGCCATGACCCAGAACAAGGACTATAGCCAGGACCCGGCCGACACCGGAGCGAACTTCACCGGCATCAACTACAACACCGATCTCGACCAGGGCGGCTCCAACGGATTCCAGACCGGGTCGATCTACAAGGTTTTCACCCTCGCCGAATGGCTCACTCAGGGTAATTCGCTCGCCGACTCGGTCAGCGCCTGGGAACGCGACGAGTGGGGAACCTTCGAGGACAGTTGCAACGGTCCCCAGGACTACGGCGAGAGCTTTGCGCCCGGCAACGACTCCTCCTCGGATGACGATTCCTCCTATTCCGCCCTGGAATCGACCATCGACTCGATCAATACCGGCTTCATCGGAATGGCCAAGGAACTCGACCTCTGCGGCATCCGCAAGACGGCCGAAGCCTTCGGCGTGCACCGCGCCGATGGTGGCGCGCTGGAACAGGGCGCGTCCGCGGTGCTGGGCACCAACGAGATCGCGCCGCTGACGATGGCCGCCGCCTACGCGGGGATCGCCAACAATGGCGTCACCTGCACGCCGATCGTGATCGACCGGATCACCGGCCCCGACGGAGCCGAACTTCCCGCCCCGCAGTCGAATTGCACGCAGTCCGTCACCCCCGAGGTTGCCGCGGCCATGAGCTACGCGATGGAGCGCGTGATGACCAGAGGCTCGGGTAGCCCGTCGTACTACGACACCGACCCGCAGGTGCCGATGATCGGCAAGACCGGCACCACCGATGAGAACAGGGACACCTGGATGGCCGGTGCGAGCACGAAAGTCGCCACCATCGTGGGCGTCATGAACGTGTCCGGGGTCGGCGAAGACCAGCGGGAGACATATTTCGAGAGCGGGCAGGCGGCCACGGCCCGGCACCGGATGTGGCCCGAGATGATGGGCGTCGCCAACGAAAAGTACGGCGGAGACGAGTTCACGGAGCCGCCGCGCGACCTGACCCGCTGACCCCATGCCCGACGGCATCCGCCTGACCGCTGCCCTCGTGCTGGCCGCTGCCCTCGCGGCGTCAAACCAATGCGACGGAGATTCTGGCCTGAATCCGGTTTTCCGGCCGGTTTGGGCCGGTTTTCGGCAGAATCTCCGTCGAATTCGTTCGGGCTGCTGGCCTGCGAATCAGGACCGACTCGCCTAGTACGCGGCGGGAACCTCGTTGCTGCCCGTGGCGAGGTCTTCCAGCATCAGCTCGGGGTGGTCGCGCACGGTGTTGCGCAGCCGCCACGGAGTGCTGAACAGGGCGAGCAGCGTGCCGTCGGAGCGCATCAGCACCTCGACCTGGCGGTCGTGGCCGAGGATCTCGGCGCTCGCGCGGTCGGTGCGCCGGGCCAGCTGGTAGGGCAGAGCCTCGGTGCGAATGGCGGCGCCGAAGTCGTGGGTCATCCGTTCCTCCACAACCTCGAACTGCATCGGCCCGACCGCGCCGAGCACCGGCGCCTGGTCGCCGCGCAGCTCCGACCGCAGCACCTGAATGACACCCTCGTGGTCAAGCTGGTCTATGCCGCGACGGAACTGCTTGTGCTTGCTGGAGTCCGCCGACCGCACCACCCGGAAGTGCTCGGGCGCGAACATCGGCAGCGGCGGGTATTCCACCGGTTCGATCTCGAAGATCGAGTCGCCCACCCGTAGGGCGGAGGCATTGACCAGGCCGACGATGTCGCCGGGCCAGGCCTCGTCGGCCACCTCCCGCTCGCGCCCGAACAGGTGCTGCGCGTACTTGGTGGCGAACGGCCGCCCGCTGGCCGCGTGGGTCACGATCATCCCGCGCCGGAACTGACCCGAACAGACCCGCACGAACGCGACGTGGTCGCGGTGCGAGGCGTTCATACCGGACTGCACCTTGAACACGAAACCGGAGAAGGCGCTGTCCACGGGGCGGTGGCCACCGGATGCGTCCTCCCGGGCTTCCGCGGCCGGCGCGAAGTCCACGAGGGTGTCCAGAATGTGCTGCACGCCGAAGTTGAGCACGGCCGCGGCGAACAGCACCGGGGTGGTCTCGTTCGCGAGGAAGCGGGCCTCATCGTGGTCCTGGCTCTCCTCGGCGAGCAGCTCGGACTCCTCGGTGGCGGTGACCCAGGCTGCGCCCTCCTCGGCGGCCGCGACGGCCACACTCAAGCGCTCGGGTTCGGCGGCTTTCGTTCCGCCGGCGGTGCGGTGAAAGCGGATGAATTCGTGCGAGGACCGGTCGATCACGCCGCGGAAGTCACCGGCGATCCCGACGGGCCAGGTCAGGGGAGTGGGTAGGAGTCCCGTGCGCTCCCGGATCTCGTCCATCAGGTCCAGCGCCTCGGCACCGGGACGGTCCCACTTGTTGATGACCGTGATCACCGGTAGGCCGCGCTGCTTGCACACCTCGAAGAGCTTCATGGTCTGCACCTCGAGACCCTTGCTGGCGTCGACGAGCATGACTGCGGCGTCGACGGCGGAGAGCACGCGGAAGGTGTCCTCGGAGAAGTCGGCGTGCCCGGGGGTGTCCACCAGATTGATCACGGTGTCGCGGTACTCGAACTGGATCGCCGCGCTGGTCACGGAGATGCCGCGGGCCTGCTCCATCGCCATCCAGTCGGAGACGGTGCCGCGTCGGCCGGCCTTGCCGTGTGTGGCGCCGGCCGTGGTGATGGCCCGCGCGTGCAGCAGCAGGGCCTCGGTGAGCGTCGACTTCCCCGCGTCGGGGTGCGAAATCACGGCGAACGTGCGTCGCCTGCGCGCTTCTTTCATTACCTCGGGCGTGGACACGCCGGCGAGCTGCGTCATGGATCCTTCTTTCGCGGATGATTCGGGCAGGCGGGGGGCGTTGCCTGGGCGGCCGCTACTCAGGAATCGGTTCCCCCAATTCTAACTTCACACTCTGGGAACTGGTTCTCCGCTTCCGGCGGCGGGGTTCAGGCCCAATGCGCGCACGGTTTGGTAACGGTCCAGGCGTGTCCTTCGCAACGTTCGGCCCCGGGGATAACCTCGGCTCAACCGAAGGGAGACGACGGATGCCGCGTCCGGGCATGCATGGTTCCCGCCGTACGACCACCAGCCTGCCCGCTCATCCGACCGGACAGGGCCCGGCTCCGATCTCGACGTCCATCCCGACCGCCCCGCAGGCGGTTTTTCTGCCCCCGCCCCCGCTCGCGATCCCGGATCTGTACGTCCCGCAGGCCGCCCCCGCGACCGGGGCGTCACCCCTGGCGCTCCGCCGCACGATTGCCGACACCGACCTCACCGTGCACCCGCTGGCACTCGGCACGAGCGTGTTCGGGTGGACGGCAGACGGCGCCACGAGCCACCGCATCCTCGACCGCCACCGCGACCTGGCCGGCAACTTCCTCGACACGGCCGACAGCTACACCTCCGGCCGCAGCGAGGTGATCATCGGGTCCTGGCTGCGCTCGCGCCGAACGCGCGACAGCACCGTCATCGCCACCAAGATCGGCAAGAACCTCGACAACCCCGGGCTCTCCTCCCGCAGCATCATCGGCGCCGTGCACGCCTCCCTCGACCGGCTGGGGACGGATTACATCGACCTGCTGCACTTCCACTTCGACGACCCGACAGTGCCGCTGGAAGAGAGCCTCGGCGCCGTCGATGTGCTCATGCGCCGCGGCCAGGTGCGCTACCTCGCCGCCTCCAACTTCTCCGCCGAACGCCTGATGGAGGCCCGGGTTCTCGCGGCGAACGGCCTGCCCCGCTTCGTTGCCCTGCAAACGCAGTACAGCCTCCTGCACCGCACCGCATTCGAATCCTCTCTCGCCCTCGTCACCCGCGCCCAGGGAATGGCGGTGCTCCCCTATTTCGCGCTCGCCCACGGATTTCTGGCCGGCCGGTACCGGTCGAAGGCCGATCTGGAGAAGACCACTCGCAGCTCCCGCGGCGCCCAATACCGCAACCGCAGCGGATTCCGCGTGCTCGCGGTGCTGGACCGCATCGCCGAGGAGCACGAGGCGCCGCCAGCGGCGATCGCGATCGCGTGGCTGCTCGCACGGGGGCCGGTCGTGGCGCCGGTGGCCAGTGCCAGCCAGCCCGAACAGGTCGACGCCCTCGTGACGGCGGCCGGCATCCGTCTGACCCGCAGCGACATGGTGGACCTCGACCGGATCTCGGCCTGACGCACCGGTGCCGGCCGAACACCGGTGCCGGCACCCGGGCCGCGTCGGCGCCGTGACGTAAGGTGGTCTAGTCATGAACGGTGCCGTCGAATTCTCTCTGGATCTGCCCGAACTCTCGTTCCGCGCGGCAGGTGATTCCCTGGTGCGCCGCAGCGTGCTGCCGAGCGGTGTGCGCATCGTGTCGGAACACGTTCCCGGCAGCCGCAGCCTGACCATCGGCTACTGGGTCGCGGTCGGCTCCCGCGACGAGGAGCCCGGCCACTTCGGGTCTACCCACTTTCTGGAACACCTTCTGTTCAAGGGCACCGCCAAGCGCACCGCCCTCGACATCGCGATCGCCTTCGACTCGGTCGGCGGTGAGCACAACGCGATGACGGCCAAGGAATACACCTGCTACTACGCCAAGGTGCAAGACCAAGACTTGCCGATGGCGGTCGAGGTGCTCACCGACATGCTCACGTCGTCGCTGCTCGACCCGGTTGAGTTTGAGAACGAGCGGGGCGTCATCCTCGAAGAGCTGGCCATGGCCGACGACGACCCGGCCGACGTCGCCAATGAGCGCTTTTTCGAGGCGGTCATGGGAGATCACGCGCTCGGGCGCCCGATCGGCGGCAGTCCCGACACGATCCGTGCGGCCACCCATGCCGCCGTTCTAGAGCATTACCGGGCGAACTACCGCCCACAAGACTTGGTCGTCACCGTGGCCGGCGCGGTCGACCACGACGTGCTGGTCGCAGCAGTCACCCGGTCCCTCGCCCTCGCCGGCTGGGACCTCAGTGTTTTCGCGCCCCCGGTCGGCCGCCGGTCCGGAGCCCCCGCCGCCCTCAGTCAGGGTGATCCGGTCACCATCGTGCGCCGCCCGCTCGAACAGGCGAACATCCTGATGGGCTTCCCCGGCCTCCTGGCCACCGACGAGCGGCGCGTCACCATGAGCGTGCTCACCTCGATCTTCGGCGGGGGCATGTCCTCGCGCCTGTTCCAGGAGATCCGCGAGAAGCGCGGTCTGGCCTACTCGGTCTACTCCTTCGCGCCCGGCTACTCGGATGCGGGACTGTTCGGCATGTACGCGGGCTGCACCCCGGCGAAGTCCGGCCAGGTGGCCGAGCTGATGCTGGGCGAGCTGCACCGACTCGCCGACAACGGCGTCACGGCCGACGAGATGAAGCGGGCCGCGGGTCAGTTGTCCGGCGCATCCGCTCTCGCCCTTGAAGACTCCGATACCCGGATGTCCCGGCTGGGCCGCGCCGAAATCACCCTCGGCGAGTTCATCGACCTCGACGAGGCCCTCCGCCGGCTCGCGCGCGTCACGGCCGACGACGTTCAGAACCTCGCCGCCGAACTGGCCGCCGGCTCGCTCTCCATCTCCGCGGTCGGCGCGCTCGACGACGACGTCTTCGCCGCGATCCTGCCGACCTTTGTGCCCTCCTGAGCAGAACTGTCGAGCCCAGAAACTCGGTACCCAAAAACTCGGAGCCCAAAAACTCAGTGCCCAGATACTGAATGCCCAGAACCACCGAGACCCAAAGCCGGGGCCACACGCTGATGTGCGGCTCCTGACTGAGAGAGATCCCCTTGCACCATTACATTTACCTCGTTCGTCACGGTGAACAGCAGGATGCCGAGCACGGCATGCCCGACGGGCCTCTGTCCGCGCGCGGCACCCGGCAGGCTCAGCTGATCGCCGAGCGTCTCGGCGGCGTGCCGTTCACGGACGCCTGGCACTCCCCGCTGCAGCGCGCCGCCGACACGGCGAAAATCATCGCGCAGCGACTGCCGGCCCTGACCTCGGTGCCCAGCCCGCTGCTCTTCGACTGCATCCCCTCCGGCAGGGCGCCGGAGACGCCGTCGGCCTATGCGCCGTTCTTCGGTAGGGTCACTGAGGCCGACATCGAGGCCGGCAGCGCGCAGATGGGCGACGCCGTGGCCGAGTTCCTCCAGCCGCGCCGCGGCGAACGCCACGACCTGCTGATCACCCACAACTTCGTCATCGCTTGGTTCGTGCGGGAGGTACTGGGCGCCCCGGACTGGCGGTGGATCAGCATCAACCAGGCGAACTGCGGCCTCACCGTGCTGCACCAAAAACCGGGCCGGCCCTGGACGCTGCTGACCCACAACGACACCGGGCACCTCCCCGTGGAGCTGCGCACCGGTCTGCCGGACCCGCTCCTGTTCTAGGTGGATAGGCGGGTTCCGGGCGGCCGGCTCTCGGCTGGCCCGGCTCCGTCCGTCTTCCGGGTGAGGCTCTTGCGATACCAGGTCGTGGCATTCGGGTTGTCGTTATACGGCGCGCAGGACTCGTAGCCCGACCGCGCGTAGAGTGCTCCGGCCGCGGTCAGGCTCGCGTTGGTGTCGAGCACGACGTCGTCGGCGCCGAACTCCCGGGCGCGTCGTTCGAGCTCGGTCAGCAGCGACTGCCCCCATCCGCGCCCGCGCACCTGCGGCTGCAGCCAGAGATGCTTGATCTCGAACCGCACATTTCCGGTCGGGGAGTCCTCGAGACGACGGATGCCGCCACACCCCACAAACGCTCGTTCGGCCGGTCCCATTTGCTCGCAGACCAACAGGAACACCCCGGACGGCGGCAGGAACTGGACCGGATCGGGGAACGTGGTGCGGTACCGGCCCTGCGCGGCCGGGAAGCCCGACTCCCGATCGCTGAAGTACTGGGTGAGCAGCACGATGGAGCCGGCATCCGTCACCGACACAGCGGTGAAGGCAAGGGCGGGGGAGTCAGGCATGGCCCAAGGCTAACTCGATGCCCCGCGATTGATAGATTGGACCCATGAAAACACGGGTGGCCATCGTCGGCGTATCGGGAACGATGGGCCGCTTGGTCTCGGGTCTCGTCGAGCAGTCCGAGGAGTACGTCCTCGTCGCCGGCCTGAACTCGAAGAGCGACCTGTCCGAGATGATCGGCGCGGAGATCGTGATCGACCTGACCCTGCCCGGGGTCAGTCAAAGCGTGGTCGACTTCGCGGTGGACCACGGCCTGCGCGTGCTCGTGGGCACCTCGGGCTGGTCGCAGTACCGCATCGATGCCCTCTCCGCCCGCCTCGCAGGGCAGAATGAGATCGGCGTCGTCATCATCCCCAACTTCTCGATGGCGTCGGTCATCGCGACCGGCCTGTCGGTGCTCGTCGCCCGTTTCTTCGACTCGATCGAGATCGTCGAGGCCCACCGGGCCGGCAAGGTGGACTCTCCATCGGGCACGGCCGTGCGCACCGCCGAACTGATCGGGCGGGCCAGGGCCGAAATCGGGCCGGTGTCGGCGCCGCACACCGACCAGCGCGCTCGTGGCCAGCAGGTGTCGAGCATTCCCGTGCACAGCCTGCGCCTCGACGGCATGCTCGCCCGCCAGGACGTGTTCTTCGGCGGTGCGGGGGAGACCCTCACGATCAGCCACAACACCCTGTCGGCCGCATCCTACGAACGTGGCCTCCTGCTGGCCCTGGCGGCCACCCGCACGGCCGTCGGCGTCACCGTCGGGCTCGACCAGATCATCGATCTCGGACTGGGTGCGCCGACGACGGCCACAACTGCCCACCCGGGTGAGGCCGCCGTATGAAGGGCCGCCTTGCCGCCGGCCTGATGGCCCTGCTGCTGGTCTTCTACCTGGTTCTCGTCGGCTGGCGAGCGGTGTTATTCCTGCAGAGCGGCGAAATCATCGGCATCGTGATCGGGGTGGCGCTTCTCGTGCTCCCGTTGGTCGGAGTCTGGGCGCTGGTCGCCGAACTCCGGTTCGGGCGCAACTCCGAGCGGCTCGTGCGCCGGCTGGAGGCCGAGGGCGGGCTCCCCGTCGAAGAACTGCCGATCCGGCCGAGCGGACGCCCCATGCGGGACGAGGCCGACGCCGAATTCCCGATCTACCGGGCGGCCGTCGATGCCGCCCCCGACGACTGGCGCGCCTGGTTCAGGCTCGGCCTGGCCTACAACTCATCGGGGGACCGCCGTCGCGCCCGCGGCGCCATCCGTACCGCGATCTCCCTCGAGCGCGCCTAGCCTCCACCGGTGCGTGAGCCCGCCGAAATCCGGTGACCCGGCCCTCGAACCAGCTCACCGGCATCCATCACCGCGCGCTAAATGCAAAGTTTTTCGCGACACGCCGCCGGAGCAGCCGAAAAATGCGGCGTGTCCCGATTTTCTCCGAGTTTACGTCGCGACGGATGCCCTCGGCCCGCTGCGACCGCGCCCGCATCCCCGACCGCGCCCGAACCCCGGGCAGGGTGGCGCCTTGGCCGTCCGAGGCCGCGAACCGTCAGAACTACGGGCGGCTGAGCATCCAGGCCACGGCCTCGGCCGCGGTTTTGTGGGTGAAGACGAAACCGTCTGTGTGCAGCCTCTCCGGCACGATCTGCTGGTCGGCGAGCAGCAGTGCGCGAGCGGCATCCTGCAGTACGAGCGTCAGCACGAATTCCGGCACCGGCACCAGGAACGGGCGGTGCAGCCCGGCTGAAACGGCCCGGATGACGTCGTTCGCGGTGGCCGGTGTCGGGCCGACCAGGTTGACCGGACCCGACAGCGTCGAGGTGAGCAGGTGCACGACGGCCGCGGCCTCGTCGTGCAGGCTGATCCACGGCCAGTGCTGGGTGCCGCGGCCGAGCGGGCCGCCCAGGCCAAGCTTGACGATCGGCAGAAGCGGCTTCAGGGCGCCGCCGCGGGCGATGACCAGCCCGGTGCGGAGGGTGACGACACGGGTCGACTCCGGCGCACGTGCGGCCTCGGCCTCCCAGTCTCTGGTGACTTTCGCCAGAAAATCATTGCCGGCCGGGGAGTTCTCGGTGAGCACCTCGCTCGGACGGTCGCCGTAGATGCCCACGGCCGACGCATTGAGCAGCACGGCTGGCGGTGTCGCCTGCCGGCCCATGGCATCCGTCAGCGTGCGTGTGGCCTGCACCCTCGAGTCACGGATCTCCCGGCGATAGGCCTTCGTCCACGGCAGACGGGCGATGGATGCCCCCGACAGGTTGATCACGGCGTCGGCGCCGTCGAGGGCGCCCTGGTCCATGCTCAGCGCGGCCGGGTCCCAGCGGAATTCATCGGCCCCGCGCGGATCGCGGCGCACCAGGCGGGCCACGGTGTGGCCGGCCGCGCGCAGCTGTGCGCTCAGCTCGGTGCCGATCAGTCCGGACGCACCGGAGACGAGAACTCGCATTGTGTGCGGGCCGCGCCTACGCCAGCTCGGCTTCGATGGTGATCGGGATGCCCGCGAGCGCCTTCGAAACCGGGCAGTTGGCCTTGGCGTCCTCGGCGTAGACCGCGAACTCCTCTTCGGTCAGGCCGGGGATCTTGGCGCTGACCAGGAGGTGGCTGCCCACCACGCCGACGCCGGCTTCGAAGGTCACGGCCGCGGTGGTCTGGATGCTGTCGGGAGTGTGTCCGCCGGCGCTGAGGCCGTTGGCCAGCGCCATCGAGAAGCAGGCCGCGTGGGCGGCTCCGAGAAGCTCTTCCGGGTTGGTGGTGTTCGGGGTGCCGACGGACCGGGCCTGCCAGGTGACCGGGAACTCGGCGGTCTTGGAGGAGTCGAGGGTGACGGTACCGCTGCCGGACTTCAGATCGCCGGTCCAGACAGTTGTTGCTTCGCTGGTGAGTGCCATGATGTTGCCTCCTGAGGTGAAGCTTCAGCCTAACTGTCGCCTCGGCCCACATAGGGTTCACTCTCAGCCAATGATCAGGGATGGAGCTGCGGCGGCCGTCAGCTCCCGTCCAGCGGCGTCGGCCCGCGTCCGAGGATGCCGGCACGCACCAGGAGCAGGTACAACTGGCAGCCGAGGCAGTAATCGAACACGGCGTTCAGGAACGCCGCGACGAACGCGACGCCGGCAGCGACGCCCACAGCGGGCGTCAGCCCGGCCAGACCGAGCACCACGCCGGTCACGGTGACCAGCAGCCCTACCCCCTGCGCAAACGTCGGCGGGGCCGCTTTCTCCAGTGCGGTGGGCGGGCCGAGCCGCGGCCGCACGACGGTCTTGAACAGCACGCCGTAAGGGTGCCGCCCGGCGCCGGCGAACGCACCCCAGGCAAAGAGGGCCGCCAGGATCGTGAGGAGGACGAAGGCGGCAACGGATGCCCCGGTCAGCGACAGGAACACCACCACCAGGAGCAGAACGGCCGTGATCGCGGCGCCGAAGCGTGGTCCGCGCGGGTCGAGGTCCGGGCGATCCGGGCGGGCCCGGCGCGCGGAGGGCTGCGGCCGGGGCTCAGCGGGCGAACTGGGCATGGCTGCTCCCGGTGAGGTCGTCGAGTTGCCGGAGGACGCCGGCCCGGTTCGGAACGCCGCCGATCCGGGCGCGCACCTGACCGGTTCCGTCGAGGATGAGTGTGGTCGGGGTCTGCAGGATCCCGAACCGGTTCGCGAGGTCGCGGCGGTGGGTCAGGTCGACGTCCAGGTGCGCGACGCCGGGACGGGACAGGGCCAGGCCGGCGAGGAGCACCTGGGTGCCGGGGCAGCGGGCGCAGTGACTGGTGGAGAACTGCACGAGCGTGGCGTTCGCGCCGAACGGAACCCGGCTGCTGACATCCGCCGGCGTGAGCGCGTCCGGCACGCCGAGCGCCTCCGGAGCCGCCGGGGTGACCACGATGGGGCGCCCCTGGCGGGACCGCCAGAAGAGGCCCAGCACGGTGGTGCCCGAGACAAGAACCAGCACGAGAATCAGGGCGGAGGTCGAACTCATGCTGCGACGTTACAAGGATCTCGGGCCGGGCGGGTCCGTGTGACGACAGGTTACGCGTGCAGCAGGTATCGTTTAGCCGTGTCTGAAATTGAGTTCCGCTCCGATGTAACCGTCGAACTGGTGCGCGCAAGCGCCCACGACTCCGATGTGCTGTTCGCCGCACGGGTGTCGACTCAGGGGGAGCAGACCCTGACCAAGGCCCTGCTCGAGGAATCGGACGGCGACGCCCCGAGCACGGGTGACGCCGGGCTGATCAACTACCTCATGCGCGACCGCCACGGCTCGCCGTTCGAGCACAACTCGATGACCTTTTACGTGCAGGCGCCGATCTTCGTATTCCGCGAGTTCATGCGGCACCGCATCGCCTCCTATAACGAGGAATCGGGCCGCTATCGCGAGCTGAATCCGGTCTTCTACGTTCCGGCCCCGACCCGCAACCTCGTGCAGGTCGGCAAGCCCGGCGCCTACGACTTCCTGCCCGGCACGGCCGAGCAGGCCGCGCTGGTCGACCAGCTGACCCGCGAGGCCTCCGCGCACGCCTACGCGTCGTATCAACGGATGCTCGAAGCCGGCGTGGCCCGCGAGGTTGCCCGCATCGTGTTGCCGCTCAACATCTTCTCCTCGATGTACGTGACCATGAACGCCCGGTCGCTGATGAACTTTCTCAGTCTGCGTACCAAGCGCGAGGGAACCCACTTCCCGTCGTTCCCGCAGCGCGAGATCGAGATGTGCGCCGAGAAGATGGAAGACCAGTTCGCGACCTTGATGCCGCTCACCTACGCCGCCTTCAACAAGAACGGTCGCGTCGCCCCGTAACGTGACGCCGCGGCGGTGCGCGGCCGCACACTGACCGGTAGCCTGTCCCTCGTGTCTATGTCTCAGAATCCCTTCGGCCAGGTCCTCGTTGCCCTGGTGACTCCCTTCACCGCCGACGGCGAAGTCGACTGGGCGGGCGTTGCCCAGCACATCGACGACGTCATCAACGCCGGAGCGGACGGCATCGTCGTCACCGGCACCACCGGTGAGACGTCTACCCTCACCGACGTGGAGAAGATTCGCCTGGTCGAGGTCGGCAAGGATATCTCGGGCGGACGCGCGAAGATCATCACCGGCGGCGGGTCCAACGAGACCGCCCACGCCATGCAGCTTGCCAAGCAGAGCGAGAAGGCGGGCGCCGACGGCAACATGATCGTCACCCCGTACTACAACAAGCCCACCCAGGCCGGCGTTCTCACCCACTTCCGCATGATCGCGGATGCCACGGATCTGCCCGTGATCCTCTACGACATCCCCGGACGCACCGGTATCCCGATCGAATACAAGACGATCCTGCGGGCCGCGAAGCACCCGAACATCCTCGCCGTCAAAGACGCCAAGGGTGACCTGGCCCAGGTCAGCCGCGTGCTCAACCAGACCGACCTGATGTACTTCTCCGGCGACGACCCCAACGTTCTGCCGCACCTCTCGATCGGGGCGACCGGCCTGATCGGGGTCACGGCGAACATCGCCGCCACCCCGTATCGCCAGATGGTCGACGCCGTGAATGCGGGCGACCTGAAGGCGGCCACCGCCGCGCATCAGCAGCTCGAACCGCTGGTGCGGGCCTGCATGACGCACGTTCCGGGTACGGTCGCGGTCAAGTACATCCTGCACGGCCTCGGCCGAATCAACAGCCCGCGCGTGCGCCTGCCCCTCGTCGGCCCGGAGGAGTGGGAAGCCGCCCAGATCGAAGACGAAATAGACCTGGTCAAGAACATCCCCGGGGTCAACTTCTCCAACTTCCGCCCGGACCGCAATGCCGCGGCCGGCGGCGCCCTGCCGAAGGTCGCCGGAACGACACGCTAACCGCTCCACCGAACCCCGAGGAGGGCCTGTGCCCATCGATGTGTACGACCCGGCCCCGCTCACAGCGGGAACCCTCCGCATCACGCCGATCGGTGGCCTCGGCGAAATCGGCCGCAACATGACCACGTTCGAGATCGACGGCAAGCTGCTGATCGTCGACTGCGGGGTGCTGTTCCCCGAGGAGCACCAGCCGGGCGTGGACCTGATCCTCCCCGACTTCAGCCCCATCCGGGACCGCCTCGACGACATCCTCGCGGTCGTGCTCACGCATGGCCACGAGGACCACATCGGCGCCGTCCCTTACCTTCTGAAGCTGCGTGCGGACATTCCGCTGATCGGTTCGGGCCTGACCCTCGCCTTTATCGAGGCAAAGCTCAAGGAACACAAGATCACGCCGTACACGCTGCAGGTCAAGGAGGGCCAGACGGAACGGCTCGGCCCGTTCAACCTCGAGTTCGTCGCCGTCAACCATTCCATCCCCGACGCCCTGGCTGTGGCCATCAAGACCGCCGGCGGCACCGTGCTGCACACCGGCGACTTCAAGATGGACCAGCTGCCGCTCGACAACCGCCTCACCGACCTGCGCGAATTCGCGCGCCTCGGCACTGAGGGCGTCGACCTGTTCCTGGTCGATTCCACCAACGCGGATGTCCCGGGCTTCACACCCACGGAACGCTCCATCGGCCCCGTCCTCGACGACGTCATCGCCCGGGCTCCCCGACGGGTGATCGTGGCCAGCTTCTCCAGCCACGTGCACCGGGTGCAGCAGGTGCTCGATGCCGCCCACGCGAACGGTCGCCGCGTCGCGCTCCTGGGCCGCTCGATGGTGCGCAACATGACCATCGCCGCCGACCTCGGTCACCTGCGGGTGCCGGAGGGTGTGCTGGTGGACTTCAGGAAGGTCGGCAACATCCAGGGCGACAAGATCGTCTACATGTCCACGGGCTCGCAGGGGGAGCCGATGGCCGTGCTCAGCCGGATGGTCAACCAGGACCACCAGATCGAAGTCGGCCACGGCGACACCGTCATCCTGGCGTCCAGCCTGATTCCCGGCAACGAGAACGCGGTCTACCGGATCATCGACGGCCTGACCAAGCTGGGCGCCACAGTGGTGCACAAGGGTAATGCGAAGGTGCACGTCTCCGGGCACGCCGCCGCCGGGGAACTGACCTACTGTTACAACATCCTGAAGCCGAAGAATGTGCTGCCCGTGCACGGCGAATACCGGCACCTGGTCGCCAATGCCAAGCTCGCGGTGCAGACCGGCGTGCCGGAGGCGAACGTGCTCCTTGCCGAGGACGGCACGGTCATCGACCTGCGGGACGGTGTGGCCACCAAGGTCGGCCAGCTGGACCTCGGCTACGTCTACGTCGACGGCTCCACCGTCGGCGAGATCACCGAGGCCGACCTCAAGGACCGCCGAACCCTCGCCGAGGAGGGATTCATCTCGATTATCATCGTGGTCGACGCCGCCACCGGCAAGGTGATCGTCGGGCCCGAGATCCACGCGAAGGGCTTCGCCGAAGACGCCTCGGTGTTCGACGCCGTGCGCCCGAAAATCGAGGCGGCCCTGGCGGAAGCCGCCGAGCACGGGGTGCGCGACCCGTTCGCGCTGCAGCAGATCGTGCGCCGCACGGTCGGCCGCTGGGTGAATACCGCCTTCCGTCGCCGCCCGATGATCGTCCCTCTGGTGATCGAGGCCTGATCCCGCCGAGGGCGGCGGATGCCGCGCGTCCGCCCAGCCCTGATGTCGCGGTCGCTGATCGCCGCCCGCAGGCGTTTTGGCGTGCCTAAGCCCCAATGTCGGGGGATCGAAGTACCGTGGTTGCATGGCTACGAGCACTAAGTCGAACGGTCGCGCCCGCAGCACGCCTGCGCGCGGCACCCCGGCGCGCAAGCCCGCAGCCCGCACCGCCGCTCAGAAGACGGTCAAGTTCACCGCGGTCGAGGTCAGGCCGAGCCTGTTCGTGCGGTCGTGGATGGCCCTGGCCCACGTGACCGGCGGGGCTGCCCGCGCGCTCGGCCCGGAGAAGCTCTCCAAAGAAGAGCGCCGCGACGGCCTGCCCTTCTTCCTTGTGCTGCTCTCAGTCTCCGGCGCCGTGATCGAGTGGTTCCTGATCAACAACGCGGTCGCCCAGACCCTCGACGCCTGGACCTTCGGCGGACTGTTCGGCCGCGTCGCGTTCGCCCTGCCCGTGATCATGCTGCTCTTCTCCGTCTGGCTGTTCCGCAAACCCAGTTCGGTGCACGACAACGGCCGCATCGGCATCGGACTATCCGTGCTACTCGTTTCGGTGTCGGGTCTCTGCCACATCTTCGGTGGCCAGCCTGCCCCCAGCGACGGCATGGAGACCCTCGCACTGGCCGGCGGTGTCATCGGCTGGATGATCGCTGCCCCCCTGATCTACCTGACCACGGCGATCGGTGCCACCATCGTCGTCATCCTGCTTCTCGCCCTGAGCCTCTTCATCATCACCAAGACCCCGCCCAACCGCATTGGTGAACGCAGCCGGGAGCTCTATGCCTGGCTGTTCGGGGCCCAGCTCCCCGATCCCGAGGAGCGCGCCGCCGCCCGGGAAGCGAAGCATGAGAAGGCCGTTCAGGTCGAACTGGACGGGGTCGACGATGACGACGGAGATGCCGGAGCGCTGCCCTGGTGGCGGCGCAACACGAGCAAGCGCGAGGAGGACCCTGACTTCGGCGGGCCGCTCGGCCCGAACGGCGCCGGTACCCCCGCCGACGATCCGAACGCCGCAGGCCCGCACGGCGCCGACCCGCTGCGCACCCTGCTCGGCGGCGACAAACGAGGCAGCTTCGACACCGCGCTGGAGACGACGCCGACGACCCCGGGTCTCAACCAGGACCATTACGGCACCGAGGTGCTCGAAGACCTGCTCCGAGCCGAAGACGTCCTCAAACGTTTCACGGGCGCGATCGACCTGCCGCAGGGCTCGTCGACCGGGCTCCAGGCCGACGACCAGACGGGCCTGACCGAGGTTCTTCCCGGTTTGACCGGAGCAGGATTCGACGCACTCGACCCGGCCGCGGCCGGTGGGGCCGCCGGTTCCGCCGACACGCCCCTGTCCCTGGTGCCGGCCCCGGTTCCGCCGGCATCAGACCAGCCCGCCGCGCCCTACCTGCTGCCCTCGGACACGACCCTCACCAAGGGCCCGCCGGCCAAGGCCCGCTCGGCGGCCAACGACGAGATCGTCAAGTCCATCACCGAGGTGCTCCGCCAGTTCCAGGTCGACGCGAAGGTGACCGGGTTCTCCCGCGGCCCCACCGTCACCCAGTACGAGATCCAGCTCGGCCCCGGAGTCAAGGTGGAGCGCGTCACCGCGCTGAGCAAAAACCTCTCCTACGCCGTCGCCTCAAACGAGGTGCGCATCCTGTCGCCGATCCCGGGCAAGAGCGCGATCGGCATCGAGATCCCCAACACCGACCGCGAAATCGTCACCCTCGGTGACGTGCTCCGCTCCCCGGCGGCCTCGAACAGCACCCACCCGATGACCATCGGCGTCGGGAAAGACGTCGGCGGCGGCTTCGTGCTCGCCAACCTCGCCAAGATGCCTCACCTCCTGGTCGCCGGTTCCACCGGTTCCGGCAAGTCCAGCTTCGTCAACTCCATGATCACGAGCCTGCTCATGCGGGCCAAGCCGAGCGACGTGCGCATGGTGCTGATCGACCCGAAGCGGGTCGAGCTGGCTGCCTACGCGGGGGTTCCACACCTGATCACGCCCATCATCACCAGTCCGAAAAAGGCCGCCGAGGCGCTGCAGTGGGTGGTGAAGGAGATGGACATGCGTTACGACGACCTGGCCAGCTTCGGATTCCGCCACATCGACGACTTCAACAAGGCCGTCGTCAACAACGAGATCGTGCTGCCCGCCGGCAGCCTGCGCAGCCTCAAGCCGTATCCCTACCTCCTGGTCGTCGTCGACGAGCTCGCCGACCTGATGATGGTCGCACCGCGCGACGTCGAAGACTCGATCGTGCGCATCACCCAGCTGGCCCGCGCGTCGGGCATCCATCTCGTGCTCGCCACCCAGCGCCCCAGCGTCGACGTCGTCACGGGCCTGATCAAGGCCAACGTGCCCTCCCGCCTCGCCTTCGCCGTGACCAGCGTCACCGATTCCCGGGTCATCCTCGACCAGCCGGGCGCCGACAAGCTGATCGGGCAGGGCGACGCCCTGTTCCTGCCGATGGGAGCCTCCAAGGCGATCCGCGTGCAGGGGGCCTGGGTGAACGAGGCCGAGATCGAACGCGTCGTCAAGCACGTCACTCTGCAGGCCCGCCCCGACTACCGGCCGGATGTCTCCATGGTCGCCCCCCGCAAAGAAATCGACTCCGACATCGGAGATGACCTCGAGGTGCTCCTCGCAGCGGCGGAACTGGTCGTGTCGACCCAGTTCGGGTCCACGTCGATGCTGCAGCGCAAGCTCCGGGTCGGCTTCGCCAAGGCGGGCCGCCTGATGGACCTGCTCGAGTCCCGCGAAATCGTCGGTCCCTCCGAGGGATCGAAAGCGCGCGACGTGCTCGTCTCCGTGGAGCAGCTGCCCGGCGTGCTGGCCCTGCTGCGCGGCTCCGACGCCGAGCACCACGCCGCCACGGCCGCCGCTCAGGCCGCCGCAGCTCACCAGTCCGCGGCCCAGCACACGCCCGGCCCGCCCGATCCGCGCTACGCCGACGACCCGGTCGCCAAAATGTCGGAGGGGTACCTTGAAGAAGACGCATCTCCCGATGAAGACGCCTGGCAACTGACCGACAGGGACTGACCCATGGCCACACCATCCACGCCGGTCGTCCGGCCCAGCAACTGGAATCTCCCGAATCTGATCACGATCGTGCGCATCCTGCTCGCGCCGGTGTTCATCTATATGCTCCTCGCCGACGCCGGCCAGGACGGCGCGCTGCGCTGGTGGGCGGCCGCCCTGTTCATCGTGGCCATCGCCACCGACGGGATCGACGGGGCCATCGCCCGTCGGCACAACCTGGTCACCGACCTCGGCAAGATCCTCGATCCGATCGCCGACAAGGTGCTCACCGGCGGAGCCCTGGTCTGCCTCTCCATCCTCGGCGAACTGTGGTGGTGGGTGACCATCGTCATCCTCGTGCGCGAAGTCGGCATCACGGTGTTCCGGTTCGTCATGCTGAAGGACCGGGTCATCCCGGCGTCACGGGGTGGCAAGCTCAAGACCGTGTTGCAGTCCGTGGCGATCTCCCTCGCCCTCGTGCCCCTCTGGCTGCTGCTGGGCGACTGGATTTACTGGGTCAACTGGACGGCCATGGCCCTCGCCCTCATCGTTACCGTCGTCACCGGCTTCGACTACCTCGTGGCCGCGCGGCGCGAGAACCGGCTCCAGCACGACCGTGGCTGATCCGATTCCTCCGGCATTCGACGAGGCCCTGTCACCTGCTGACATACCCGGGGCGACGGATGCCACCGCGCGCCTCGTCGCCGAGCTCACCCGCCGCGGCCTCACTATCGCCGTGGCCGAGTCCCTTACCGGCGGGGCGCTGACAGCCGAACTCATCCGCATCCCCGGCGCATCCGTCGTCGTCAACGGGGGAGTGGTGGCGTACCAGAGTGCGCTCAAGCACACCCTCCTCGGCGTCGACGCGGCTCTGCTCGAGGAGCACGGCCCGGTGCACCCGCAGGTTGCCCTGCAGATGGCGGAGGGCGTGCGTACGCGCCTCGCCGTCGACGGCCGGCCCGCCGACATCGGCATCGCCACGACGGGTGTGGCAGGGCCCGACGGCCAGGGTGGCCACGAGCCGGGAACGGTGTTCCTCGGGCTGGCTCGTGAAGGAGAAATATCGGTCATCCCGCTCCGGCTGCACGGAGACCGTGCCCTCGTTCGAGCGGCCTCCGTGGCCGCGGCCGTCGAAGCTGTGTGGCAGCTGTTAGCCCGTGACGCGGTGGAATAGTTCCCCGAATTCCGTGGTTACAACGAGCATATTCACAAGAAAAGCCCAGTCGATATCGGTAGTGTCAGGGTGTTCAAGGTTGTAGTTCTCTTGCGATCCAACACACGCAACCACCCGGTTGAGTGGGCGCCAGAAGTATAAAACGGTACTCGATAAGCAACACATAATCAGTACGAGAAGGAGGTTCCGATGATTCTTGTTCGACAGGAAATCGGCGATGTGCTCAGGGACTTCCGCCTGCAGAAAGGGCGCACACTCCGTCAGGTAGCCAGCAGGGCCAGTGTGGCCCTCGGGTATCTGAGCGAGGTGGAGCGTGGCCAGAAGGAAGCGTCTTCCGAGATTCTGGCTTCCGTTGCAGAAGCGTTGGAGACCCCGATCTCGGTCATCATGCGGGAAGTCGGCGACCGACTGGCCATCATCGAGGGAATCGACAGGTTCCCCGACACTGTGCCCGACGAGCTCGTGGCCAACTACGACGACATGATGGTGCGCTAGTTCCATACCATGCGGCTCAGTGAGTTCCGACAGGCTTTGAGCGACGAGTTCGGCGAAGGCTACGGCCGCGTCCTCACTCGAGATCTCATCCTGACCCCGTTTGGATGCACCGCCGACCAGGCTCTGGCCGGCGGTGCTTCGGCGCGCGACGTCTGGCTTGCCCTCTGCGCCGAGACGGATGTCCCGAAGGCCCGTTGGTACGGCGCGGGACTCCCCGCCGCCCGCAGCTAGTTTTCGCTCGACACGCCCCGGATTCCGTGGAATTCTCGAATGCGTGTTCGCATTTTGATATACTCCTCCACAGCAGGAGTCGAAGACGGCTTATCCACTGCCGCTCCCCGTTCCCGGCTCTGTCGGACGTGCCGCGTACAGTCGGTTTGTGTCAGCGACAGAGAGCACATGCCTTGTTGAAAGCGGGTGTCGGGGTCGTCCCGGTAGCCAAACGCGACAGCCTATAGGCGCCGGAATGCACGACCGAAGGAGATCACTCATGGCATCATCAGCAGATCGCGAAAAAGCCCTCGACACCGCTCTTGCAGCAATCGACCGCCAGTTCGGCAAGGGTTCGATCATGCGTTTGGGCAGCGACGAGCGCGCCCCCGTCGAGACGATCTCCACGGGGTCGATCGCGCTGGACGTGGCCCTCGGCATAGGTGGCCTGCCCCGAGGTCGCATCGTGGAGATCTACGGTCCGGAATCGTCGGGAAAGACCACGCTCACCCTGCACGCCATCGCGAACGCGCAGAAGAACGGCGGCATCGCCGCCTTCATCGACGCCGAGCACGCTCTGGACCCTGAGTACGCCCGCAAGCTCGGAGTCGACATCGACGCGCTCCTCGTCTCCCAGCCCGATACGGGTGAGCAGGCGCTGGAAATTGCCGACATGCTCGTGCGAAGCGGGTCCATTGACCTGATCGTGATCGACTCCGTCGCCGCGCTGGTTCCCCGCGCCGAGATCGAGGGTGAGATGGGTGACTCGCACGTGGGCCTGCAGGCCCGTCTGATGTCCCAGGCCCTGCGCAAGCTCACCGGTGGCCTCAGTCAGACCAATACCACCATGATCTTCATCAACCAGTTGCGCGAGAAGATCGGGGTCTTCTTCGGCAGCCCCGAGACCACCGCCGGTGGCAAGGCGCTCAAGTTCTACGCGTCGGTGCGCCTCGACATCCGCCGTATCGAGACCCTGAAAGACGGCACCGAGGCCGTCGGTAACCGCACGCGGGTCAAGGTCGTCAAGAACAAGATGGCACCGCCCTTCAAGCAGGCGGAATTCGACATCATCTACGGCATCGGCATCTCCCGGGAAGGCAGCCTGATCGACTTCGGTGTCGAGCACGGCATCGTCAAGAAGTCCGGAGCCTGGTACACGTACGACGGCGACCAGCTGGGCCAGGGCAAGGAGAACTCGCGCAACTTCCTGCTGCGTGAAGCGGATATGGCCAACGAGATCGAGAACAAGATCCTCTTCAAGCTCGGGATCAGCCCCGAGGGTGCGGCCGCCAAGAAGGCGCAGGCCGCAATCGACGCCGCAGCCGCCCTGGTCGCCGCAGCCGCAGCCAAGGAGGCCGCAGCCGCCAAGGCGGAGTCCCTCCAGGCCAAGCTCGCCGCCCGCAAGGGGGCGTAGCGCATGGTCTACTTCGAGCCGGCCGACGAGGTCGCGTCGCTGAGTGCGGCACGTCGCAAGAGCGCGGCCCGCGGCGCCGCCGCGACCCGGCCGACCGAGCTCGAGGCGGCGCCGATCGCCGACGAACAACTGGCGCCGGTCACGTATCTCGGCGACGGTGGTCCGGCGGCGTCGAGCGGCCCCGCAGTCGACAGCGGGGCCGGTGGCGTCGAGCGGCCCCGCAGTCGACAGCGGGGCCGGTGGCGGTGCCGGTGTCGGTGCTGGTGTCGGTGCTGGTGTCGGTGCCGACGACGGGGACGACGCCCCCGAGGGTGTGGCGTCCCGGGCCGCCGCCGATCGCGAGCACGCCGAGGGGGTGCTGCGCCAGCGGCTGCGCGGCCGGTCCCTGTCGGCGGCCGAGGCCCGCGCAGTTCTTGGCGGTACGGAGGTCGCTGAGCACGAGATCGAAGAGATCATCGAGCGCTTCATCGAGTTGTCGTACATCGATGAGGGCCGCCTCGCCGATCAGATCGTGCACAGCCACCACGAGCGCAAAGGCCTGGGGCGCTCCGGTGTGCAGGCGGAGATGCGCCGCCGTGGGCTCGATCAGGACCTCATCCTGGAAAAGCTCGACGAAATGCCCGACGACGAGACGGAACGGGCCATCGAAATAGCCGTCAAGCGGGTTGGGCAGCTCGGGCGGCTCGACGACCAGACCATCGACCGTCGACTCAACGCGTTCCTGATGCGCAAGGGCTATTCCTCGTCCATCGTGCGCGTGGCGGTGAAGGCCGCCCTTGCCTCCCGCGGTGGTTCGCCATCGCGGGTGCGGTTCCAGTAGGGAGCGGGTCGGGGCAACCCGGCCCGGTTTCGGAGGTGCCACGCGTAAGCTGGTACCCACTATGACCAGCAGCACCGCTACGCCCCCATTCTCCAGCGCCGAGACGCTGGACCCGCAGCAGTCGGCCCTGCGCACCGCGGCCCTGCGCGCCTCGGCCCTGCGCACCGCGGCCTTGAGCGCGCCGACTCTGATTGCTCCAAGCCAGGCGGCGCACGATGCTGAGGGCCGGGCCCGCACCTACGAGGTGCGCACCTTCGGCTGTCAGATGAACGTGCATGACTCCGAACGGCTCAGCGGGTCGCTCGAAGCGGCCGGCTACGTGACGGCCGGCGGGGAGGAAGCCGACATCGTCGTGCTCAACACCTGTGCCGTCCGCGAGAACGCCGACAACAAGCTCTACGGCAACCTGGGGCAGCTGGCCTCGGTCAAGCGCCGCCACGACGGCATGCAGATCGCCGTCGGCGGCTGCCTGGCCCAGAAAGACAAGGACGTCATCCTCAAGAAGGCACCCTGGGTCGACGTCGTCTTCGGGACGCACAACATGGGGTCGCTGCCGAGCATGCTCGAGCGTGCACGGCACAACGGCGAGGCCCAGCTCGAAATCCTCGACTCCCTCGAGACCTTCCCCTCGACCCTGCCCACGAAGCGCGATTCGAGCTACAGCGGCTGGGTCTCCATCTCCGTCGGCTGCAACAACACCTGCACGTTCTGCATCGTGCCCGCGCTGCGCGGTAAGGAGAAGGACCGCCGTCCCGGCGAGATCCTCGCCGAAATCCAGGCCCTCGTCGACGACGGGGCGATCGAGGTCACCCTGCTCGGCCAAAACGTCAACTCCTACGGGGTTGAGTTCGGCGACCGTCTCGCCTTCGGCAAGCTGCTGCGCGCGGCCGGCAAGATCGAGGGGCTGGAACGCATCCGTTTCACCAGCCCGCACCCGGCTGCCTTTACCGACGACGTGATCGACGCCATGGCCGAGACGCCGTCGGTCATGCCGCAGTTGCACATGCCGTTGCAGTCCGGCTCGGACCGTATCCTCAAGGCCATGCGCCGCTCCTACCGGTCGGCGCGGTTCCTCGGCATCCTCGACCGCGTGCGCGCGCAGATGCCGCACGCGGCCATCAGCACGGACGTCATCGTCGGCTTCCCCGGCGAGACCGAGGAGGACTTCCAGGAGACCCTGCGGGTCGTGGAGCTGGCCCGGTTCGCCACCGCCTTCACCTTCCAGTACTCCATCCGGCCCGGGACCCCCGCCGCGACGCTGCCCAACCAGGTCCCCAAGGAGATCGTGCAGGATCGTTACGAGCGCCTCGCCGCCCTGCAGGAGCGGATTTCCTGGGAGGAGAACCAGGCTGTGGTCGGTCGCGAGGTCGAACTGCTCGTCGCCAACGGCGAGGGCCGCAAGGACGCCGACACCCGTCGACTCAGCGGTCGCGCCATTGACAGCCGGCTCGTGCACTTCGACGTGCCGGAAGGCTCGGAACTGCCCCGTCCGGGCGACCTCGTGACCGTCACGGTCACCCAGGCGGCCCCCTTCCACCTGATCGCCGACTCCGTCGACGGGGCTCCGCTGCGCATCCGGCGCACCATCGCCGGCGACGCCTGGGACCGCCTCGAAGCCGAGTACTGCGGCGTGCCCAGTCACGGCGGAGCAGCAGGCGGGTCTGGCTCGGTCTCCCTCGGCCTGCCGACCCTGCGCCTACCCGACCGGGCCGTGGGCTCGCCCGCGGTGGCCAGTTCCAGCACCACGCCGATCTACGACGTCACCGACGGGGAGCGCTAGGCAGGTGCCCGGCCCGAACCCGGTGACCGGCGCCCACCCGACGCTGATCGTTGTCGTCGGACCCACCGGCACCGGCAAGTCCGACCTCTCGCTCGACCTCGCCGAACGCCTGGCCGAGGCCGGTCGGGGGGCGGAGATCGTCAACGCCGACGCCATGCAGCTGTACCGCGGCATGGACATCGGCACCGCCAAGCTCACCGTGCTGGAGCGCCGCGGCGTCCCGCACCACCTGCTCGACGTGCTGTCGGTCACCGACGAGGCCACCGTCGCCCGCTACCAGACGGAGGCCCGCGCCGCGATCACCGACATCGTGGCGCGCGGCAGCGTGCCCATCCTGGTCGGCGGCTCCGGGCTCTACGTGTCCGCCGTGGTCTACGACTTCCAGTTCCCCGGCACGGATGCCGTGCTGCGCGCCCGACTCGAAGCCGACCTGATCGAGCAGGGGCCTGGTGCCCTGTACACCCGGTTGAAGGCCGTGGACCCGGTCGCCGCCGCCCGCATCGGCGCCGGCAACGGTCGGCGCCTCGTGCGCGCCCTCGAGGTCGTGGAGCTGACCGGGGGGCCGCACACCGCCGCCCTGCCCGACGAGCCGGTCTACTGGATGCCCGCGGTCACAGTGGGCCTCCGCGCCCAGCGCGCGGAGCTCACCCCCCGCCTCGACGCCCGGGTGGAGGGTATGTGGGCCCGCGGGCTCGTCGAGGAGGTGCGCGGGCTGATCCCGAGCGGACTCGAAACCGGTGTCACGGCCAGCCGGGCCATCGGCTACGCCCAGGCCCTTGGGCAGCTGACGGGCAGCCTCAGCCGGGCGGAGGCTATCCAGGAGACGCAGCAGCTCACCCGCCGGTACGCGAGACGGCAGGTGAGCTGGTTCAAGCGTTCCCCGCACACCCATTGGATCGACTTCGACGCGCCGGATCGGGTTGACCGGGCGCTGACCCGCCTGGCCGACCCGGAGCAGCCGGCCGAGCACTGGGCGGCCGACCCGGCCTCCTAAACTGGACGGCATGGGTATTGATCTGAACTTCACCAAGGGCCACGGCACCGGGAACGACTTCGTGCTTTTCTCTGATCCCGACGGGCAGATCGACCTTACCCCGAGCCAGATCCGGGCCATCTGCGACCGCCGATTCGGCATCGGTGCCGACGGCATCATCCGCGCGGTGCGCTCCACGAGCCTGGCCGCCGGTGCGATCGCCCTCGCCGAGGACGACGCGGCCGAATGGTTCATGGACTACTGGAACGCCGACGGCACGGTGTCCGAGATGTGCGGCAACGGCATCCGCGTCTACACCCGCTTCCTGGTAGAGCAGGGCCTGACCTCGCTCGACCGCGGCGACACGCTCTGCATCGGCACCCGCGGGGGAGTGCGCGACGTGCAGCGCGGCGCAACCGGCTACCAGGTCGACCTCGGCCGGTGGCGCCTCGACGGTATCGAACCGCTCGTTCGGGCGAAGGACCTGCCCGTGGCCCGCCCCGGTCTCGGCATCAACGTGGGCAACCCGCACGTGGTCGTGGCACTGGCCGACGACGACGAGCTCGCAGGCGTCGACCTCACCTTCGTGCCGCAGCTCGACCCTGACCCGGCGGCCGGGGCGAACATCGAGTTCGTGCTTCCGGGCGATCCGCTCGTCGTGAACGGTGTCGGCCGCATCCGGATGCGCGTGCACGAGCGCGGCAGCGGCGAAACACTCTCCTGCGGAACGGGGGCGGCCGCGGCGGCCCTCGCCACCCGGCACTGGGCAGGCGCGGGTGCCCCGAACCAGTGGCAGGTCGAGGTCACCGGCGGCACGCTCGGCGTGCGCATGTTTCCGACCGAGGACGGCGAGCACGTCTCACTGTCGGGTCCGGCGGAACTCGTGTTCGACGGGGTCTTCCGCCTCGGCTGAGAACTAGCTCGGGGCGATGGGCCGCGACGCGGTCTAGTCCTGGCGTTTCACCCGCAGGACCCGGAAGCCCTTGCTGATGGAGTGCCGTGAGGTGCTGAATTCGGCGGGCAGGTCGCCGTCGAGCCAGCGCTGCAGGGAGTCGGAGCCGAGGTTGCGCTGCACGACGAGCCAGGCATCCGAACCCGGCTCCAGGCGCGGCAGCCAGGTACGCAGCATGGTGTGCAGTTCGGTTTTGCCGACCCGGATCGGGGGATTCGACCAGATGGTGCGGAACGCCACGTGGGCGGGCATCTGATCGGGCCGCACTGCGGTGATGTTGGTGAGGCCGAGCTCCTCCGCGTTCAGCCGCACCAGGTCGAGCGCCCGCTCGTTGACGTCGACGGCCCAGATCGTGGCGCGGGGTGAGGCGAGGGCCAAGTGCAGGCTGATCGGACCCCAGCCGCAGCCCAGGTCGAGGAAATCGCCGCCGGGCGGCGGGGTCGGCGCGCTGTTCAAGAGCACCTGGGTGCCGGTGTCGATGTGCTCCGGGCTGAAGACCGAATTGGCTGTGGTCAGCTCGCGCTCTTGGCCTCCCAATCGAACGGTCACCTGGCGGAGTTTCAGGGTGCTGTCGGGTGCCGGGGTGAAGTAGTGGTCGGAAGGCATAGAGGGAACTTACCGTGCATCGAGGAAGTATTGTTAAAGGAATGACTGAGTCACATCTGCCCGACGACACCGACGACGTGGTCGCCCGCGTTCTCGCCAGCGCTGATAGCAAGGCTGCCGGCTATTCGCTGTTCCGCAGCGGCTCCGCGCAGGCTCTGCAGGCCGAATCCGGCCCGTCGCACGACGACGAGGGTCACGACGGCGTGCAGCAGGACCGCGAGGACCGCAACGCGCTGCGCCGCGTGCCCAGCCTCTCCACCGAACTCGAGGACGTCACCGAGGTCGAGTACCGCCAGCTCCGGCTGGAGAACGTCGTTCTGATCGGCCTGTACACGCACGGGACCGTCGCGGACGCCGAGAACTCCATGCGCGAACTCGCCGCGCTGGCCGAGACCGCCGGCGCCACCGTTCTCGACGGCCTCATGCAGCGCCGAGCGAAGCCCGACGCCAGCACCTACCTCGGCAAGGGCAAGGCCGAAGAGGTGGCCGGCATCGTCAAGGCGATGGGCGCCGACACCGTCATCGCCGACACCGAGCTGGCGCCCAGCCAGCGGCGCGCCCTCGAGGACGTCGTCAAGGTGAAGGTCATCGACCGCACCGCCGTGATCCTCGACATCTTCAGTCAGCACGCCAAGAGCCGCGAGGGGAAGGCCCAGGTCGAACTCGCCCAGCTCGAATACCTGCTTCCCCGCCTGCGCGGCTGGGGGGACTCGATGTCCCGCCAGGCCGGAGGCCAGGTGGGCGGCGCCGGTGCGGGCATGGGTTCGCGCGGCCCCGGCGAGACCAAGATCGAGCTGGACCGCCGGCGCATCCACACCCGGATGTCCCGCCTCCGCAAGCAGATCCTCGAGATGAAACCCGCTCGCGAGGCCAAGCGGGCCAACCGCAAGCGCAACGCCGTGCCATCCGTCGCCATCGTCGGTTACACCAACGCCGGCAAGTCGAGCCTGCTCAACCGCATCACCCGGGCCGGCGTGCTCGTCGATAACTCCCTGTTCGCCACCCTGGACGCCACGGTGCGCAAGTCGACGACGGCCGACGGGCTGCTCTACACGCTGACGGACACCGTCGGGTTCGTGCGGAACCTGCCCCATCAGCTGGTGGAGGCGTTCCGGTCCACCCTCGAGGAGGTCGCCGACGCCAACGTCATCGTGCACGTCGTCGACGGCTCGCATCCTGACCCGGCGAGCCAGCTTGCCACAGTGCGCGAGGTCATCGCCGAGGTCGGCGCCCGGGAGATCCCGGAGGTCGTCGTCTTCAACAAGAGCGACCTGATCAGCGATGATGACGGGCTCGTGCTGCGCGGACTCTGGCCGAAGGGCATTTTCGTCTCGGCCCGCACCGGCGAGGGCATCGAGGAACTGCTCGCGACCATCTCGGACCTGCTGCCGCGGCCGTCGATCAGGCTCGAGTTGCTCATCCCCTACGAGCGGGGCGACCTGATCGCGGTGCTGCACGATCAGGGCACGGTGCTGTCCACCGAGTACGCCGAGACCGGCACCCGGGTTACGGCTCTGGTGACTGATGAGATTCGGGCGCTGTTCGAGCCGTTCGCCGTGCCGCCGGCCGTCACCGGCTGACCCGCCGGCTTCGCTCCGCGTACCTCGGCAGGCCTTCGCCTGCCGATGTCCGCACTCCTCCGGCCTGTCTGAGCCGCTCCGGCGCCAGCTGATGACATATTCGGTCACAGACCTGCCGGGCACCGGGCGTGCTTGTTAGAGTCTTCTCAATCGTTGCCGCCGGTCTCCTGACCGGCGGCATGGAGCGACAGCCGAGCCCGGCACCCGCCCGCGAACGCCCGCCTGGCTTGCCGGGCGGTCCGCGGTCGCCCGGCCCCCGGTGACTGACACTGGCAACTGTCGAATGAGGAGCAATGCCCCACACCTCGGATCCTGCATGCCGGAAAATCCCGTTCTCATTCGAGTTGTATCCGCCCACATCGGATGCTGCCACCTCCGTGCTGCACGCCACTATCGAGCGGCTGGCCGCGGCCGGCCCGGAATTCATCTCGGTCACCTACGGTGCGAACGGCTCCTCCCGGCGCTCCTCCCTGGACGTGCTCACCCACATCCTGCGCACCACCACCGTGGACCCGCTGGCCCACCTCACCTGCGTGGGCTCGTCCAACGCGGAATCGAGCCAGCTGATCCGGGAGTTTCTGGACGCCGGGGTGCGGAGCTTCCTGGCCCTGCGTGGCGACCCGCCGGAAGGCATTCGGGAGGGTGAGGCCTTCCTCGGCGACCTGGGCAGCGCCGCGGAACTGGTGCAGCTGATCCACCGGGTGCAGGCCGAGCGGGTGCCGTACCGCGAGGCCGTGATCCCGGGACTCCCTGCCGCCCGCACGATCAAGCGGGAACGGGAGAAGGTACGCATCGCCGTGGCCGCCTTCCCGAACGGCCACCCGCGCTCCCGGTCGGCCACCCAGGACATCGACGCGCTCCTGGCCAAGCAGGCCGCCGGCGCCAACCTGGCGATCACGCAACTCTTCTTTCACGCCGACCACTACCTCAGCTTCATCCTGCGAGCCCGTGCCGCCGGGGTCGAATTCCCGATCCTGCCCGGGATCATGCCGGTCACGAGCCCGGCCCGCCTGCGCCGCATCCTCGAGTTGTCCGGCGAGGAACTGCCGTCCGAGCTGGCGATCGCGCTCGAGGTGGAGCCGACGAAGGAAGGCCAGCGTGAGATCGGCATCCGTCAGGCCACCGAACTGGCCCGGCAACTCATCGCCGGCGGTGCCCCCGGGCTGCACCTCTACGCCTTCAACCAGCACGAGACCGTGCTCGCCGTGCTCGACGGCTGCGGTCTGCTCACCCCCACCCTGCCTGCTTCCGCACTGCCTGCCCCTCACCCCGTCAAGGAGAACTCATGACCCACACTTCCGCCTTTCCCGCCTTTCCCGCCGGCACCATCCTGGGCTACCCGCGCATCGGGCCGCGCCGCCAACTGAAGAAGGCCGTCGAAGCGTTCTGGGCCGGATCGGTCAGCGCCGACGAGCTCGAAGCGACCGCGGCCGCCCTGCGCCAGAGCACCAGGAAGCGCCTCGTGCAGCTGGGACTCGGCCGGGACGACTCGTCCATCCCGGAATCCTTCTCCTACTACGACCAGATGTTGGATGCCCTGAGCACGGTGGGCGCCGTCCCCGCCCGGTTCGCGCATCTGCGGGGCGCGGACGGCCACCTCGACCTGGCCGGCTACTTCACCCTCGCCCGCGGCGAAGGGGAGAATCCGCCGCTGGAGATGACCAAATGGTTCGACACCAACTACCACTACCTGGTGCCGGAGATCGGCCCCGAGACCGAGTTCACCCTCGCCGGCACCCGCCTGGTGCGCGAGTTCGAGGAGGCGAAGGCGGCCGGATTCCTGACCCGGCCCGTCATCGTCGGCCCGGTCACCTTCCTGCTGCTGAGCAAGCCCAGCGACGAGGCCCCGGCCGGATTCAGTCCGCTTGACCGCCTCGACGACCTTGTGCCGGTCTACGCCGCCCTCCTGCAGCGGCTGCGCGCCGCTGGAGCCGAATGGGTGCAGCTCGACGAGCCTGCCCTGGTCAGCGAGAGCATCGACATCCCGAGAACGGATGCCCTCGCCGGCCTCCGCTTCGCCTACAACACCCTCGGCGCCCTCGCCGAGCGTCCCGCCCTGTTTGTCGCCGCGCCGTACGGCAGCCTCGACGACGCCCTACCCGTTCTTGCCATCACCCCGGTGGAAGCCATCGGGCTTGACCTCGTGCGGGGAAGCGTGCCGGCGGAGACCCCCGGACTCGACACGACCACTCTCGTGGCCGGCGTCATTGACGGCCACAATATCTGGCGCGGCGACCTGGCCGCCGCCTTCGACACGGCGGCCGGCCTGGTCCGCCTCTCGCCGCGGATCTCGGTTTCCACCTCTACCTCGCTGCTGCACGTTCCCCACGACGTCGACGACGAATCGGCGCTGGACGACGACCTGAAGACCTGGCTGGCCTTTGCGGATCAGAAGGTCGCGCAGGTTGCCACACTCGCCCGCGGCCTCAGTCTGGGTCGCCGTGCCATCGAGATCGACCTCTCTGCGGCCTCCGCGGCCCTCGACGCGCGGGGGGTGGCTCCCGGAGTCCACGATGGCGCCGTTCGGGTGCGCGCCGACGCGCTCGCTCCGGGCGACTTCACCCGGGGCGCCTACGCAGCCCGAGTGGCAGCCCAGGAGATGGCCCTCGGGCTGCCGTTCCTGCCGACGACCACGATCGGATCCTTCCCGCAGACCGGGGACATCCGTCGGGCCAGGGCGCAGCTGGTACGGGGGGTGCTGAGCACCGCGGACTACCGGGACCTGATGCGCGCCGAAATCCGTCGGGTCGTCTCGCTGCAGGAAGACATCGGCCTCGACGTGATCGTGCACGGGGAGCCGGAACGCAACGACATGGTGCAGTACTTCGCCGAGAACCTGGACGGCTTCGCGGTCACCGAGAACGGCTGGGTGCAGTCCTATGGCAGCCGGTGCGTGCGCCCGTCGATCCTCTGGGGTGACGTGTCCCGGCCGCGGCCCATCACGGTCGAGTGGTCGGCGTTCACGCAGGGGCTGACGCCCAAGCCCGTCAAGGGGATGCTCACCGGTCCGGTCACGATCCTCGCGTGGTCGTTCGTGCGCGACGACCAGCCGCTGGGCGAGACGGCCAGGCAGGTGGCCCTGGCCCTCCGGGACGAGATCGCCGACCTGGAGTCGGCCGGCATTCAGATCGTCCAGGTCGACGAGCCCGCGCTGCGGGAGCTGCTGCCGTTGAAGCAGAAGGACCAGGCGGAATACCTCGACTGGTCGGTGGGGTCCTTCCGCCTGGCGACGGCCGGTGCGGCCGCGGCCACCCAGATCCACACCCACCTCTGCTACTCGGAGTTCGGGGTGGTCATCGACGCGATCCGCAACCTGGACGCCGATGTGACCAGCATCGAGGCGGCACGCTCTCGCATGGAGGTGGTGGGCGATATCCGGTCCCAGGGCTTCGACCACGGTATCGGCCCGGGAGTGTGGGACATCCACTCGCCGCGTGTGCCGAGCGTGTCCGAACTCACCGACCTGCTCGAGCGCGCCGCGGCGGCCATCCCGGCCACCCGGCTCTGGGTGAACCCCGACTGCGGCCTCAAAACCCGCGGCTACACCGAAACTGTCCAGTCCCTACACAACATGCTCGCCGCCACCCGCATCCTCCGCGCCCGCCTGACCTCCTCCGTCTCCGCCTGACCCCGCCTCCACCCACACAAAAGCCGGGCACGACACCAAGAACAGTGTTCGTGCCCGGCCCACAAGACCCGGCTCACAAGACCCGACCGAAATAACCATGGTGACTCAACACGCGCGCGTCTCCACGACGCTGGTCGGAACCGTCGAGACCAAGAGTCGGCCTGAAATGCTGATGTGCTTGAGTGCTGATGCCCTAAACCGACCGCAGCACTGCCACAACCTTCCCCAGAATCTCGGCGTGATCGCCGACGATGGGTTCGAAGTTGGTGTTGCGGGGCAGTAGCCAGGTGTGCCCGTCGCGCTGGCGGAAGACCTTGACGGTTGCCTCGTTGTCGAGCATGGCTGCAACGATTTCACCGTTTTCGGCGGTCTTCTGCTGCCGCACGACGACCCAGTCGCCGTCCATTATGGCGGCGTCGATCATCGATTCGCCCGACACCTTGAGCATGAACAGATCGCCCTTGCCCACCAGCTGGCGGGGTAGCGGGAAAATCTCGTCGATCTGCTGTTCGGCGGTGATCGGGATGCCGGCGGCGATGCGACCGACGAGCGGAACCATGGCGGCGTCGCCGACCTGCACTCCGGTGTGGAAACTTTCCGAGGCTCCGGCCGTCGTGTCTTCGGGCGACTGCGGAATCTCGATGAGCACCTCCAGTGCTCGGGGACGGTTCGGGTCTCGGCGGAGGTAACCGCTCAGTTCCAGCTGGTTGAGCTGGTGGGTGACGCTCGACAGTGACGACAGGCCGACGGCGTCGCCGATCTCGCGCATGCTCGGCGGATAGCCGCGTTGGCTGACCGAGCGCTGGATGACGTCGAGGATGGCGAGCTGCTTCTCGCTGAGGCTCTTGCGCCGTCTGGTGCCGCCCTTGTCGCGGGGACCGCTGGTGTTCTGTGCCACGTTCGTCGCTCCTCGTTTTGATTGATGCGCTGGCAGCAAGCAGCGAATGCCGCCGATTCACGCGAATGTCGGGGGTGCCTGATTGAGTGTCAATCAACAATCGAAACTGTATCCGCGTTGAGCTCATTAGACAAACATGTATTCGAGTGGGTCGGAACAAATATTTCAGAAACTACCGAATAAAGCTTGATTGTTCGAATAATCGAATATACATTCGGAACATAAGTTCGCATCCGGCTCTCCCGGCCGAGAGTCGGATGCGTCTTCTCACAGGAGGTATCACATGAGCACTGCACTTGAACGAGGCGCCCCCATCGCGACCGGACGCACCCGGCTCCGACTCACCCGGCGCGGTCGCGTCGTTTTCACGTCCCTGGCTGCCTTTCCGCTCGTGGCCGTGGCCCTGGCCGTCGCCCTCAACGGAGGCATCGCCGCCGCCGAGAACTCGACCGTCGCTCACGTGGCCTCGGCCTTCGACTACGTCACCATCAAGTCGGGGCAGTCGCTCTGGCAACTTGCCGAGACAATCGCGCCCACGTCAGATCCGCGCGAGGTGATCGCCGAGATTGTGAGCCTCAATCAGCTGCCGTCCGACAGCGTGCAGCCCGGTCAGCGGCTGGCGCTTCCGAACGACCTGTGAACTACCCGCGGCGAGCCCCCGCCGGTCTCACCCCGGTAATATTGGGGGAGTGACCAGTCTCAACGATCTGCCCCTTCGCGATAATCTGCGCGGACTCACTCCCTATGGGGCGCCGCAGTTGCACGTGCCGGTGGCTCTCAACGTGAACGAGAACACCCACGGCATCCCGGCTGAGGTGGCGCAGGACATCGTGGCGGCGTTGGCCGTGGCGGTCACAACCGTGAACCGATACCCCGATCGGGAGTTCACCGAGCTGCGGGATTCCCTCGCCCGTTATCTCGGTCACGGCCTCACCCGAAAGAACATCTGGGCCGCCAACGGTTCCAACGAGGTTCTTCAGCAGGTGCTGCAGGCCTTCGGCGGCCCGGGTCGGTCCGTGCTCGGCTTCGCGCCGACCTACTCCATGTACCCTCTGCTGGCCTCCGGCACCGGCACCCGCTGGATCGCGGGCGGTCGTGACGCAAAGTTCGAACTCTCCCCGGCCACGGCGCTCGAGTGGGTCGACCGGGTTGCCCCTGACCTCGTCTTCCTCTGCTCGCCGAACAACCCCACCGGCACGCCCCTGTCCCTGGAAACGATCGCGGCCGTCTACGATGCGAGCGACGGCATCGTTGTCGTCGACGAGGCGTACGCCGAGTTCGGGACGGATGACGCGCCAACGGCCCTGAGCCTGCTTCCCGGCCGGGAGCGCCTGCTGGTGTCCCGCACCATGAGCAAGGCGTTCGCCTTCGCCGGTGTGCGCGTCGGCTATCTGGCCGCCGATCCCGCCGTGACGGATGCCCTCCGCCTGGTTCGTCTGCCCTACCACCTGTCCGCGCTCACCCAGGCTGCCGCGGTCGCCGCGCTCGTCCACACGCCCGCGATGCTTGCCATGGTCGACGACATCCGCGGGCAGCGGGACCGCATCGTGAGCGAACTGGCCCGGCTTGGCTACACTCCGCTGCGCAGTGCGAGCAACTTCGTGCTGTTCGGCGGCGTTGAGGACCCTCGGGCCACCTTCGAGGCGCTGCTGGCGGAAGGCATCCTTGTGCGCGACGTCGGCATCCCGGGCCACCTGCGGGTCAGCGCCGGCACCGAGGCCGAGACCACGGCGTTCCTCGACGCCCTCGAGGCGCTTGGGCGGCCGTGAACGGCGCGGGCCAATAAACTAGTCGTATGAGCTTCTCTTTCGCGACCACCTCGCCCCGTTTCGCCCACCTGCAGCGCGAGACCAGCGAGTCGAGCATCGACCTGTCGCTCAATCTCGACGGCACCGGTGAGTCGGACATCCAGACGTCGGTCCCGTTCTTCGATCACCTGCTCACGGCCTTCGCGAAACACTCGTTGACCGACCTCACCGTGCGCGCCCGCGGCGATATCGAGATCGATGTGCACCACACGGTCGAGGACGTCGGCATCTTGCTCGGCCAGGCGATCAAGCAGGCTCTCGGGGACAAATCCGGCATCTCCCGCTACGGTGACGCCGTCGTGCCGCTCGACGAGGCCCTCGTACAGGCCGTCGTCGACATTTCCGGGCGCCCCTACCTCGTGCACCAGGGCGAGCCGGCCGGTTTCGAGTTCCACCTGATCGGCGGCCACTTCACCGGCTCCATGGTGCGCCACGTGTTTGAGGCTATCGCCTTCAACGGCGGCCTCACGGTGCACGTCACCGTGCAGGGCGGCCGCGACCCGCACCACATCGCCGAAGCCGAATTCAAGGCGTTCGCCCGCGCGTTCCGCCAGGCGAAGGCGCTCGACCCGCTGGTGTCCGGCGTCCCCTCGACCAAGGGTGCGCTGTGACCAGCGTCGTTGTCTTCGACTACGGCACCGGAAACGTGCACTCCGCCGTCAAGGCACTCGAACTCGCCGGGGCCGAGGTGACGCTGACCGGCGACCGCCGTCAGGCGCTTGAGGCCGACGGGCTCGTCGTGCCCGGCGTGGGCGCGTTCAGCGCCGTCATGCAGGCTCTGAAGGCGGTGCACGGCGACGAGATCATCGACCGCCGGATCGCGGGCGGACGCCCGGTGCTGGGCATCTGCGTGGGCATGCAGATCATGTTCGAGCACGGCGTCGAACGCGGCGTGGACACGGAGGGGCTGGGCGAATGGCCCGGCACCGTGACGCAGCTGACGGCGCCGGTGCTGCCGCACATGGGCTGGGACACGGTCACGCCGGGGGAGGGCTCGACGCTGTTCCATGGCCTCGAGCAGGAGCGCTTCTACTTCGTGCACTCCTACGCCGCCCAGGAATGGTCCCTCGACGTCATGCCGCCGTTCCCGAAACCGATTCTCACCTGGTCCGAGCACGGACAACCTTTCCTGGCCGCCATCGAGAACGGACCGCTTACCGCCACCCAGTTCCACCCGGAGAAATCCGGTGAGGCAGGCATCCGTCTGCTCCATAACTGGCTCGGCACAGTCAAGAACTGACCTTGACTTTTCCCTGACTGACCCGGTCGCCGCGACCATTCCCAACCGAGGACACCCATGACTGTGCATACCCCTTCCCTCCGTCTCGTTCTGCTGCCCGCCGTGGATGTGGCCGACGGCAAGGCCGTTCGCTTGACCCAGGGCGAAGCCGGCACCGAGACCAACTACGGCGACCCCGTCGACGCGGCACTTGACTGGGCCCGCCAGGGCGCCGAGTGGATCCACCTCGTCGACCTCGACGCGGCCTTCGGTCGCGGCAACAACACGGATGTCATCCGCACTGTGATCCGCGAGGTCACGGGCGTGAAGATCGAGCTCTCCGGCGGGATCCGCGACGACGCGTCGCTGGACGCGGCCCTGAACGCGGGCGTCAGCCGGATCAACCTGGGCACCGCGGCACTGGAGAACCCGGAGTGGGCGGCGCAGGTCATCGCCCGGCACGGGGACGCCGTCGCCGTCGGGCTCGACGTGCGCGGAACCACCCTCGCCGCCCGCGGCTGGACCAGGGAGGGAGGGGACCTCTGGGAGGTGCTCGCCCGTCTCGAGGAGGCTGGCTGCTCGCGCTACGTCGTCACCGATGTGACCAAGGACGGCACGCTGCAAGGCCCCAACATCGACCTGCTCCGCCAGATGATGGAGCGCACTGACCGACCGGTCGTCGCCTCCGGCGGCATCTCCAGCCTCGACGACCTCCGCGCATTGCGCGAACTTGTACCGCTCGGACTCGAGGGAGCGATCGTCGGAAAAGCCCTCTACGCGGGGGCGTTCACCCTGAGCGAGGCACTGGATGTCGCGGGCGCGTAACCTCGGCTCCACCGGCCTTCCCGGCGGACCCGGAGGGGGCGACTCCGCCGGGCAACCGTGGGAGGGACGACAGTTTGAGCCCAACATGCACAGCGACGACGACGGGCTCGCGCCCGAGCCGCTGCTGGCGGCCGTGCGCCGCTTCCAGGCTCGGGAGGCCGGCGAAGAGACGGTGGTCGACGCCATCCGTGGCTCACGGCTGCTCGTTCCCCTGGTGACCGAACTCGGCCAATCGGGCACCACCGAGGCCGGCCTCCGCGTCGACAAGACCCAGGAACTGTCGATCATCACCGTGGCCGGGCCCGACGGCCGCACGGTGCTTCCCGTGTTCTCCTCGGTCGCGGCGATGACGGCGTGGAACACGCGGGCCCGGCCGGTCCCGGCCGACGGCGTGCGCGTCGCGCTGGCCGCGGCTCAGGAGAACACCGATCTGGTCGTGCTCGATCCGACCGCGCCCACCGAGTTCGTGGTGCGGCGCCCGGCCCTGTGGGCCATCGCCCAGTCCCTGCCCTGGACCCCCAGCTATGCCAGTCGCGACGTCGCGGATGCCTTTGCCGACTCCGTGTCCACCGAACTGAGTGTGCTCGGGGTTGAGCTGGCCCCCGGCGACCCGGCCGCCCGCCTCGCCGGACCGGAACTAATTGTGCGTCTCGAGCTCGTGGACGGCCTGACCCGCATCGAGCTCGACGCGACCCTCGCCCGGCTCGCGGCTCGCTGGTCATCGAGCGACGTCATCGCCACCCAGGTGGACTCCCTCACCGTGCAGCTGCTGCCCTCCGCCTAGGCGGCCTCTTCCATCGTCGGCGGTTCCGGGCTCCGGGTTCCGGGCTCCGGATTCCGGGCCCCGCGCTCCGCGATCCGCCCGCGCCCCCGCCCCCGCCACGAACGAATTCGACGGAGATTGTGGCAAAATCGGTCCTGGATGTCCGGGAAAGCCCGTTTTAGCTCAGAATCTCCGTCGAATTGGTTCGAGTGGCCCGGCTCAGGCGGATCGGCGAGGATAGTCGTATGAACGAGGTTCTGCACCGATTCACCCCGGCCACCCGCGCCTGGTTCGCGCAGGCCTTCGCCGCACCCACCGAGGCCCAGCTCGGGGCGTGGGACGCCATCTCTCGGGGCTCGCACGCGCTGGTGGTGGCCCCCACCGGGTCAGGTAAGACTCTCGCCGCGTTCCTCTGGGCCATCGACCGCCTGGCCGCGGATACTGCAGAGGCCGCAGATGTCTCGGAAGCCTCGGCGCGTCCTGACCGGGTCACCGCGCCGGGAACCCGCGTGCTCTACATCTCGCCGCTCAAGGCGCTCGGCGTCGACGTGGAACGCAATCTGCGGGCCCCGCTGGTGGGCATCGTCCAGGCTGCCGAGCGTCTCGGGTTCGCCCCGCCCCGGGTGACCGTCGGCGTGCGGTCGGGGGATACCCCGGCCACGGAACGCCGAAGCTTGGTCAAAACGCCGCCGGACATCCTGATCACCACGCCAGAATCGCTGTTCCTCATGCTCACCTCGGCGGCGCGGGAATCGTTGCGCGCCGTGGACACGGTCATCATCGACGAGGTGCACGCGGTCGCGGCGAGCAAGCGCGGCGCGCACCTGGCCGTCTCACTGGAACGGCTCGACGACCTGCTCACCCGCCCGGCCCAGCGCATCGGACTGTCGGCTACCGTGCGACCGGCCGCCGAGGTCGCCCGGTTCCTCGGAGGGTCCGCACCGGTGGAGATCGTCGCACCGGTGTCGACCAAACGATTCGACCTCAGCGTGGTCGTTCCCGTCGACGACATGAGCCAGGTCGGCCCGGCACCGGTGCGGGAGGGTTCGACGGCCGCCGCCGCCCCACAGACCGGGTCCATCTGGCCGCATGTGGAAGAGGCAATCGTCGACGAGGTGCTGGCGCACACCTCCTCGATCGTGTTCGCCAACTCCCGCCGTCTGGCCGAACGGCTGACCGCGCGCTTCAACGAGATCTATGCCCAACGCCTCGAGGACGAGCTCGTGCCCGCCGCGATGCCGGCCGTGATGACCGAGCGGATGCCTGCCCTCGCGCCCGTCGGCACTGCGGCACCCGGCCCGCCGGCCGCGCTCATGGGCGCCAGCGGCCAGAGCGCCGGGGCCGAGCCGCTGCTTGCCCGCGCCCACCACGGGTCCGTCAGCAAGGAGCAGCGCGCACTGATCGAAGACGACCTGAAAGCCGGGCGGCTGCGCTGCGTGGTGGCGACGTCCAGCCTCGAACTCGGCATCGACATGGGCGCCGTCGACCTGGTCGTGCAGGTGGAGTCGCCGCCGTCCGTGGCCAGCGGGCTGCAGCGAATCGGCCGGGCCGGGCACCAGGTGGGCGAGGTCTCCCGGGGCGTGATCTTCCCCAAGCACCGGGCCGATCTCATCCACGCGGCCGTCGCCGCCGAGCGCATGGCCGCCGGCCTGATCGAATCCCTGCAGGTGCCGTCCAACCCACTCGACATCCTCGCCCAGCAGACCGTGGCGGCAACCGCCCTCGAACCCATCCACGCGGAGGAGTGGTTCGACACCGTGCGCCGCAGCGCCCCCTTCCACGCCCTCCCGCGGTCGGCCTACGAGGCCACCCTCGACCTGCTTGCCGGTCGGTATCCCTCCGACCAGTTCGCCGAGCTGCGCCCCCGCATCGTCTGGGACCGGGAGACGGGCATCCTCACCGGGCGCCCGGGCGCGCAACGGCTCGCGGTGACCAGCGGCGGCACGATCCCCGACCGCGGCCTATTCGGCGTCTTCATGGTCGGCGGCGACCAGGCCACCGGCCGCCGGGTGGGGGAGCTCGACGAGGAGATGGTCTACGAGTCCCGGGTCGGCGACGTTTTCGCCCTCGGCACGACGAGCTGGCGTATCCAGGAGATCACCCACGACCGGGTGCTCGTGCTGCCCGCCTTCGGTGAACCGGGGCGGCTGCCGTTCTGGAAGGGCGACGGCCTCGGCCGGCCGGCCGAGCTCGGTGAGGCGATCGGCGCGTTCCTGCGCGAGGTCTCGGCGCTCCCCGACGCGGAGGCCCGGGTACGCTGCCGGGCCAGCGGCCTCGACGAGCGGGCCGTTGACAACCTCCTGACCTTCCTCGCCGAGCAGCGCGCCGCGACCGGTCAGGTCCCGACCGACCGCACCCTCCTCGTCGAGCGGTTCCGAGACGAGCTCGGCGACTGGCGGGTGGTGCTGCACTCCCCGTTCGGCCTGCAGGTGCACGCGCCCTGGGCCCTCGCCGTGGGCGCCCGGGTGCGGGAGCGCTACGGTCTCGACGGGGCCTGCGTGGCCAGTGACGACGGCATCGTCGTGCGCATCCCCGACACCGAGTCCGACCCACCCGGAAGCTCCCTCTTCGTCTTCGACCCGACCGAGCTCGAACAGATGGTCACCGACGAAGTCGGCGGGTCGGCCCTGTTCGCCGCCCGGTTCCGCGAGTGCGCCGCGCGGGCACTGCTGCTCCCGCGCTACAACCCGGGCCGGCGGTCACCGCTCTGGCAGCAGCGCCAGAAGGCCGCGCAGCTGCTCGACGTGGCCCGCACCTTCCCGACCTTCCCGATCATCCTCGAAACCGTGCGCGAGTGCCTGCAGGACGTCTACGACCTGCCCGCCCTCTTGGCCCTCACCCGCCGCATCGACAGTCGCGCCCTGCGCCTGGTCGAGACCCAGACGGATGCCGCGAGCCCGTTCGCGAGCACCCTCCTCTTCGGCTACGTGGCCGCGTTCATGTACGAGGGAGATTCCCCGCTCGCCGAGCGGCGCGCCACCGCCCTCTCGCTCGATTCCAGCCTGCTGGCCGAGTTGCTCGGTCGGGTGGAGCTGCGCGAGCTGCTCGACCCGGCCGTGATCGAGCAGACCGACCTGGAACTGCAGCGGCTGCCGGCCGACCGGAAGGCGCGCGGAGTCGAGGGCATCGCCGACCTGCTCCGCGGCCTCGGACCGCTCACCACGGCGGAGGTGGCCGCCCGCCTCGACCCCGCCGTGTCACCGGGCGCCGCCGAGGGCCTGCAGGTGCTTTTCGACGCCCGGCGCATCATCCCGGTCGGTTTCGCCGGGCAGCAGTGGTGGGCGGCCATCGAAGACGCCGCCCGGCTTCGCGACGCCCTCGGCGTCCCCCTGCCGCAGGGGGTCCCGGCCGTGTTCACCGAGCCGGTGCCGGACCCGCTCGGCGACCTGGTCAGCCGGTACGCCCGCACCCACGGCCCGTTCACTCTCACCGACGTGGCCGCGCGCTTCGGGCTCGGTCCGGCCGTGGCGCTCGTCGCCCTCCGGCGGCTGGCCGGGGCCCGCCGCCTCCTCGAGGGCGAGTTCCGGCCGCACGGCACCGGCAGCGAGTGGTGCGACGCCGAGGTGCTGAGGCGCCTCCGCCGCCGCTCCCTGGCCGCGCTCCGGCACGAGGTCGAGCCGGTCGACCAGGTCACAATGGGCCGGTTCCTGCCGGCCTGGCAGCATGTGGGCGGGCGCCTGCGCGGGATCGACGGGGTCGCATCCGTGATCGAACAGTTGGAGGGGGCGCGCATCCCGGCATCCGCCTGGGAGACGCTTGTGCTGCCCTCCCGCGTCGCAGACTACCGGCCGGGCATGCTCGACGAGCTCACCAACACGGGCGAGGTGCTCTGGGCCGGCGCCGGCACGCTGGCCGGCAACGACGGCTGGATCAGCATGCACCTGCGCGACACGGCGCCGCTCACCCTGCCGCTGCCCACCCCGCTGGAGACCACTGCGCTCCAGCAGGAGATTCTGACCACCCTGGCCGGCGGCGGGGCCTTCTTCTTCCGTCAACTCGCGGATGCCGTCGGCAGCCAGGACGACGCCGGCCTCGCCGCCGCCCTCTGGGACCTGGTCTGGGCGGGACTGGTGGGCAACGACACCTTCGCCCCCGTACGCGCCCTGCTCTCCGGCGGGCGCGCGGCGCACAGCACCCGCCGGGCCGCCCCGCGAGCCCGGCTGCACGGCGGCCGCATCCCCGCGCGTGGCACCCTCCCGTCCCGCACCGGGCCACCGACCGTATCCGGGCGCTGGTCGATCGTTCCGGTCGCCGATGACTCGCCCACCCGTCGGGCGCACGCCCTTGGCGAGACCCTGCTCGAACGCTACGGCGTCGTCACCCGGGGTTCGGTGATGGGGGAGGGCGTGACGGGCGGCTTCGCCCTCGTCTACCGCACCCTCAGCGGCTTCGAGGAGATGGGGCGGTGCCGGCGCGGCTACTTCATCGAGGGTCTCGGGGCCGCCCAGTTCGCCACGGTCGGCACGATCGACCGGCTGCGCTCCTACGTCGCCGAGGCACAGCATCCGGAACCGGTGGCGATCACCCTCGCCGCCACCGACCCGGCGAACCCCTACGGCTCGGTGCTGCCCTGGCCTCCGCTGCCCGAGGGCACCGGGCACCGCCCCGGACGGAAGGCCGGCGCGCTGGTCGTGCTCGTCGACGGGGCCCTGGTGCTCTACGTCGAACGCGGCGGCAAGACCGTGCTCGCGTTCGACGGAGCGGCCGGAAACGGAGCGGCCGGGAACAAAGCGGCCGGGAATGGTGCCGACGGGAACGGTGCCGACGGGAACCGTGCCGACGGGAACCGTGAACCCGCCGTCGAAAATGGCGGACCGACTGCGGTCCTGACCCTCGCCGCGGCGACCCTTGCCGGCACGGTCACCGCTGGGCGGGTTCCGAAGCTCGGCGTGGAGACCGTCAACGGCGTGTTCGTGATCGGAACAGCGGTGGGCACCGCCCTGCTCGCGGCCGGATTCGGCGTAACCCCGCGGGGAGTGAAGCTGCATGCCTGAGGGTGACACCGTCTACCGCACCGCGTGGAACCTCGACCAGGCCCTGCACGGAGCCCGGCTCACCCGCTGCGACGTGCGGGTGCCGGCGTTCGCCACCGTCGACCTGACCGGGCAGACCGTGCACGAGGTTCTCAGTCGCGGGAAGCACCTGCTGATGCGCGTAGGGGAGGCCAGCATCCACTCTCACCTGAAAATGGAGGGGTCGTGGCACCTCTACCGTCATGGGAGCGCCTGGCGCCGCCCCGCGTTCCAGGCGCGCATCGTTCTCGAGACGGTGGAGTGGGTGGCTGTGGGCTTCGAACTCGGGCTGCTCGAGGTGGTGCCGCTCAATCAGGAGGCCGCGCTCCTCGACTACCTCGGACCTGACCTCCTCGGCCCCGACTGGGATGCGGCCGAAGCCGTGCGTCGCCTCGAATCACGTCCCGCGCAACCCATCGCGGTGGCGCTCGCCGACCAGGGCAACCTCGCCGGGCTCGGCAACGTTTACGTGAACGAGCTGGGTTTTCTTCGCGGCCTGCTGCCGTCCCGGCCGGTGGCCGAGGTGACGGATGTCCTGGGCCTCGTCGCCCTCGCCCGCCGCCTGATCCTGGCGAACCGTGACCGCACGGAGCGGATCACGACCGGCAATGCCCGGCGCAGCATGCAGAGCTGGGTCTACGGCCGCGCCGGCCAGCCCTGCAGGCGCTGCGGTACCGCGGTCGAGCAGGGCCGGCTCGGCCGCACCGAGCTCGAATTGCGGGTCACCTACTGGTGCCCGCGCTGCCAGACCTGAGGTCGTGGCCCCGTAGCGGCTCTGGCCCGAACCAATTCGACCACAGAAACCCCCGCCGGAGTCGACGGGGTTTTCCACGGTGCTAGGTCACTTTAGGGAGCCGCACCGCGACCCATCCGAGCCGGCTGTTCGTCCCTAGTTGACCGGCCCGGTGAACTTTTCTCCCGGACCCTGGCCGATCGCGTCGGGGATGGCCGAGGCCTCCCGGAAGGCCAGCTGCAGCGATCGCAGACCGTCGCGCAGGCTGCGCGCGTGCATGTCGGCGATGTCGGGGGCCGCGGCGGTGATCAGGCCGGCGAGGGCCGTGATCAGCTTGCGCGCCTCGTCGAGGTCGGTCTGGTTCTCCGGGTCGTCGGCCAGGCCGACCTTGACCGCGGCGGCGCTCATCAGGTGAACGGATGCCGTCGTGATGATCTCCACGGCCGGCACGTCGGCGATATCGCGTGTTGCCTGGGCTGCATCCTGCTCGTTGCTGTTGGTCACTGCATTCCTCTGTTAGACTCGACCGGGCTCCGAGATGCAAGTCTCGGTACGAAAGTGGATAATCTCCCACCCGCGCATACCGCTTCATATAGGTTACCGGGTAGTTGCACTCCGCCTTCGCGGCGCTGGACTCCAACAGGAATCCGCTCCGCGTGGGTAGACAGGGTGTCGTCTGTGGTATTCGGGCAGTTTTCTCCGACAATCCAGACGCGTTTTTCCTCTCTTCGTCTCCGGGCGACATCCGTCTCCTGGCTGTAGCCACGATGCATGAGAAGAGGAGAGACGCATCAGCGATCCCCGTACAAATGACCGTATCCGCGTCCCCGAAGTCCGTCTCGTTGGTCCTAACGGCGAGCAGGTTGGGGTCGTGGCCATCGATGTTGCGCTGCGCCTTGCACAGGAGGCCGATCTTGACCTCGTCGAGGTTGCACCGACCTCGAAGCCGCCCGTTGCCAAGATCATGGACTACGGCAAGTTCAAGTACGAGGCTGCGCAGAAGGCCAAGGAGGCCCGGCGCAACCAGGCGAACACGATCCTGAAAGAGGTTCGTTTCCGTCTCAAGATTGATAAGCACGACTACGAGACCAAGCGCAAGCGCGCCGAGGGCTTCCTGAAGGCCGGTGACAAGGTCAAGGCCATGATTCTGTTCCGTGGCCGCGAACAGTCCCGTCCCGACCAGGGCGTACGTCTGCTCCAAAAATTTGCCGAGGATGTCGCCGAGTTCGGTTCCGTGGAATCGAGCCCGACCATTGACGGTCGAAACATGGTCATGGTCGTTGGCCCGCTGAAGAACAAAGCGGAAGCCAAGGCCGAGATCAATGCACACAAGGCTGCCGATCGGGCAGAAAAGGTTGCCGACAAGGCTGACAAAGTTGCTGATAAGGCAGCGAAACTGGAGGAAAAAGATGCCTAAGATGAAGACCCACTCCGGGACGAAGAAACGCTTCAAGGTCACCGGTTCCGGCAAGATCATGAAGCAGCAGGCCGGCCTGCGCCACAACCTCGAGGTCAAGAGCACCCAGCGCAAGTCCCGCCTGAACCACGACCAGGTGCTGGCCAAGGCCGACACCAAGGTCATCAAGAAGCTTCTCGGTCGCTAGACCCGTACCCCGTAAGGAACTAAGAAAATGGCAAGAGTCAAGAGGGCCGTAAACGCCCATAAGAGCCGTCGCGTTATTCTCGAGCGCGCCAAGGGTTACCGCGGTCAGCGCTCGCGTCTGGTCACCAAAGCCAAGGAGCAGCTCACTCACTCCTTTACCTATAGCTACCGTGACCGTCGTGCACGCAAGGGTGACTTCCGTCGCCTGTGGATCCAGCGGATCAACGCTGCGTCCCGCGCGAACGGCCTGACCTACAACCGTCTGATCCAGGGTCTCGCCCTGGCCGGCATTCAGGTCGACCGTCGCATCCTGGCCGAGCTGGCCGTCAACGAGCCCGCCACGTTCGCGGCCATCGTCGAGAGCGCCAAGGCAGCACTGCCCGCCGACACGTCAGCACCCCGGGTCGCCGCGTAGCTGTCAGCCGGCACCAGCACTAACACGCACTCTCCACGGGAGCGGGCCCCGCGCCCGCTCCCGTTTTGCGTGCCCGGGGCCGGTTCGCCGGGTCGCCGCGTGTGCCCCGAGCGGGAACACAGCCGCCCCGCCCCGGCAAGTAAGCTGGAGGCATGTTAGATAATCCCCGTTCTCCGCGCGTGCGGGCTGTCGCGAAACTGGCGAATCGAGCCGCTCGCTCCGAGGCGGGGCTGTTCCTCCTGGAAGGCCCCCAGTCGGTCTCCGAGGCCCTCAACTTCCGGCCCGACCTTGTTGTGGAGCTCTTCGTGACCCCCACCGCCCTCGAGCGGCACCCCGAGATCGCCCAGGTCGCCCAAGAGGTGGGCGCCGAGCTCGAATTCGTCACCGAGCAGGTGCTCGAAACGATGGCCGACACGGTCACGCCGCAGGGTTTCATCGCGGTGTGCCGTCAGTTTCCCACCTCGGTCAAGGACATCTTCGCCAACGAGCCCAAGCTCATCGCCATCCTCGAAGAGGTGCGCGACCCCGGAAACGCCGGCACCATCATCCGTGCCGCGGATGCCGCCGGCGCCGACGCCGTGATCCTCACCGGCCGCAGCGTGGACCTGTACAACCCGAAGGTCGTGCGCTCCTCGACCGGCTCGATCTTCCACCTCCCCGTCGCCGTCAGCGCGACGCTCTCCGACGTGCGCGAACGGGCCCGGTCCGCCGGCCTGCAGATCTTCGCCGCCGACGTCAAGGGCACCGATTTGCTCGCTGCCCGCACCGAGGGGCTTCTGGTCGCTCCGACGGCGTGGCTGTTCGGCAACGAAGCCCGCGGACTGACCGACGAAGATCTCGCCGTGGTCGACCGGTCCATTTCTGTTCCCATCTACGGTCACGCCGAATCGATGAACTTGGCGACGGCCGCCAGTGTTTGCCTGTATGAAAGCGCATTTGCTCAGCGCAGCTGATTATCACAGCTCGGTAACCACCGGCTTGGTGGTTCTGAGAAACCCTGTTCTAGCCTAGGTTTGGGACATGGAGCCTACAGAATCTGCGCCGGCGACGTCCAACATCACGGTGTTGCGCGGTGAGCCTCTCGTCGTGATCAGTGACGTGGACAAGCACTACGGTGACCTTCACGTGCTGAAGAAGATCAACGCCGTGGTCAACCGCGGCGAGGTCGTGGTGGTGATCGGGCCGAGTGGCTCCGGCAAGTCCACCCTCTGCCGGGCCATCAACCGGCTCGAGACCATCGACGCGGGCGTCATCACGATCGACGGCGTCAAGCTGCCGGCCGAGGGCAAGGCGCTGGCCAAGCTGCGCGCGGACGTCGGAATGGTGTTCCAGGCGTTCAACCTCTTTGCCCACAAGACCGTCCTCGAGAACGTCACCCTCGGGCCGATCAAGGTGCGCGGCCTGTCGAAGGCCGAGGCCGAGAAAAAGGCCATGGTCCTCCTCGAGCGTGTCGGCGTGGCCAACCAGGCCAAGAAGATGCCCGCCCAGCTCTCCGGTGGACAGCAGCAGCGGGTCGCGATCGCACGGGCTCTCGCCATGGACCCGAAGGTCATCCTGCTCGACGAGCCGACCAGTGCGCTCGACCCCGAGATGATCAACGAGGTGCTCGAGGTCATGATCAACCTGGCTAACGACGGCATGACCATGATCGTCGTCACGCATGAGATGGGCTTCGCCCGCCGCGCCGCCGACCGGGTCATCTTCATGGCCGAGGGCGAGATCGTCGAGGAGACCACGCCCGAGCAGTTCTTCACCAACCCCCAGAGCTCGAGAGCGAAGGACTTCCTCTCCAAAATACTTGCCCACTAACCGGTGTGCAGGACGACACAGCAATCAGGAGATACCCATGAGACTCACTAAAGGTCTAATGATTTCGGCCATTGCCCTCGCGAGCGTTCTCACGTTGAGCGGATGTACCGATTCCGCCCAGACGCCCGAGGCCGCACCGGTCGAGGAAACGGTTGAGTTCGAAGCCGGCACCTCCATGGCCGCGTTGAACGAGGCCGGGGCGATCACCATCGGCACCAAGTTCGACCAGCCGCTGTTCGGCCTCAAGGGCCCGGACAACAACCCGGTCGGCTTCGACGTCGAGATCGGCAAGCTCATCGCCGCGAAACTCGGCATCTCCGCCGACAAGATCAAGTGGACCGAGACCGTCTCGGCCAACCGCGAGCCCTTCCTCCAGAACGGCCAGGTTGACCTTGTCGTCGCGACCTACACGATCAACGACACCCGCAAGGAGGTCGTCGACTTCGCCGGACCGTACTACCAGGCCGGCCAGGACCTGCTTGTGCTCGCCGGCAACCCCGACAAGATCACCGGCCCGGAGGACCTCGCCGGCAAGCCCGTCTGCACCGTGAGCGGCTCGACGTCGGAGAAGAACATCGCCGCGTACTCCGACAACGTGATCGCGACCGACACCTACTCCAACTGCTTGGGCCCGCTCCGCAGCGGCGAGGTTGTCGCCGTGACCACGGACAACGTTATCCTGGCCGGCCTCGCCGACCAGAACGCCGGTGAGTTCGAGGTTGTCGACAACCCCTTCACCAAGGAGCCCTACGGCATCGGCCTGAAGAAGGACGACACCGAGTTCCGCACCTTCATCAACGATGTGCTCGATGAGGCGTACGAGGATGGCACGTGGGCCGAAGCCTGGGAAGCGACCGCCGGTACCGTGCTCGAGACCCCGACCCCGCCGGCAGTCGACCGGTACTAGTCGCCGAAAGCAGCACCTGCTGATCGGGGCGGCCGCGCCGCACAGGCGGCCGCCTCGACCAGCACCTTTTTCCTGGAACCCGCACGACCCACCCGCACGACATCCAGATAGTCACTACAGAAGAGGAGGTGAGTTGTGGACGCAGTCATCGAAAACCTGCCCCTGTTTCTGGAGGGCTTCAGAAATACATTGGGCCTTCTGCTTCTGGCCGGCACGGGGGCGCTCGTGTTCGGCATCATCATCGCTGCCATGCGCATCTCGCCCGTCGCATCCCTGCGCGGATTCGCCACCGTCTACACCGAGATCGTGCGCAACACCCCGCTCACGCTGGTGCTGTTCTTCTGCGCCTACATCCTGCCCTACCTCCAGTTCAGCCCAGGCTACTTCGTGCTCGCCACGATCGGACTCACCGTCTACACCTCGCCGTTCGTCGCCGAAGCCCTGCGCTCGGGCGTCAACGGTGTGCACGTGGGTCAGGCCGAGGCCGCCCGCAGCGTGGGTCTGACCTTCACGCAGACCCTCTCGTTCGTCGTCATGCCCCAGGCGGTGCGCATGGTCATCCCGCCGCTCATCAATGTGTTCATCGCCCTGACGAAGAACACCTCGGTCGCCGGCGCCTTCTTCGTCTTCGAACTCTTCGGCGCCGCCCGCAAGATCACCAACGATCGCGGCGATGAGGTGCTCGCGATCTTGCTCGCCGTGGCAGTCTTCTACCTCCTGGTCACCATCTCGCTCGGCCTGATCGCCGGTCGGGTCGAGAAGAAGGTGGCGGTTCTCCGATGACTTCCGTGCTTTACGACGCTCCGGGCCCCAAGGCCATCTTCCGTTCCCGGCTGTTCTCCGTGGTGGCCGGCCTCGTCATCGCCGCCGGCCTGGTCTGGCTGATCTTGGCGCTGGGTGCGCCCAAGACCAGCGCCAACGGCGCCGTTCAGCCGGGCCTCTGGGACGTCTCCCGGTGGGACGTCTTCGCCGACCGCGAGGTCTGGCGCACGCTCGGCCGCGGAGCACTGAACACCCTCCGAATGGCCGGCGTCGCCGCTGCGTTCGCCCTGGTGCTCGGTGTACTGTTCTCCTTCGGGCGCGTCTCCGATACTAAATGGATTCGGATCCCGACCACGGTCGTGCTCGAATTCGTGCGCGGCATGCCCGTACTGCTGATGATGCTTTTCATCCTCCTCGTCTTCTCCACCGGCTCCTTCTGGGCCGGTGTCGCCGCCCTCTCCGTCTATAACGGCGCGATCATCGGCGAGGCGCTGCGGGCCGGCATCAAAAGCCTGCCTCGCGGCCAGCGCGAGGCTGGGCTGGCCATCGGGCTCACGCCCGTGGCAACCCGGTTCCGGATCGAGTTCCCGCAGGCGTTCCGGCAGATGCTGCCGATCATCATCGCGCAGCTCGTCGTGCTCCTCAAGGACACGTCCCTGGCGTTCGTGGTCGGCTACGAGGAGCTCCTCCGCAGCGGGCTGTACAACCTGACGAACTTTTTCGGCAGCCGGTACTCCTTCTCCTTCTTCCTCGTCGTGCTCGCGATCTACCTGACGATGAACCTACTGCTCTCCTGGCTGGCCCGCGTCATCGCCCGCCGCACCGGCTCCAAGTCCGGCGGCGTCACCACGGACACGAAGGCGCCGCCTGAGAAGCCCCTCGATCCCGAGGTGGTCTACCCCGCTGCGCTCGGCAACCAGATGGGCGCCCGGGGGCTTTAGCGGCACTAAACTTGTGCCTTGTGTCTGACCCCACTGAGATCTCTGAACCAGTCGTGAGCGCGGCCGTCGACGCCGCACTCGCCGCCATTGACGCCGCGAACGACTCCGCGGCCCTGAAAACCGTGCGCACCGAGCACACCGGCGAGGCCTCCCCGCTGGCCCGACTCAACGCGCTGATGCGCAGCGTGCCGGGCAACCAGAAGGCCGCCGCCGGCAAGCTTCTCGGCCAGGCCCGAGGTGCCGTCGCCCAGGCGTTCTCCGCCCGCGAGGCCGCGATCACCGAGGCTGAGGCAACCGCTCAGCTCGCGGCCGAAACGGTCGACGTGACGGCGGCGGCCTCCACCTGGAAGCCCGGCGCGCGGCATCCGCTCACCCTGTTGCAGGAGCGCGTCGCGGATGTCTTCGTCGGCATGGGCTGGGAGGTCGCCGAGGGCCCCGAGCTCGAGAGCGAGTGGTTCAACTTCGACGCCCTCAATTTCGACGAGGACCACCCGGCCCGTGCCATGCAGGACACGTTCTTCATCGACCCACCCGAGGCACACCTGGTACTGCGCACCCACACCTCGCCGGTACAGCTGCGTGCCCTGTTGTCGCGCGAACTTCCCGTTTATGTCGTCGCGCCCGGCCGGGTGTTCCGCACCGACGAACTTGACGCCACGCACACGCCCGTGTTCCACCAGATCGAGGGCATCGCCGTCGACAAGGGCCTGACCATGGCGCACCTGCGCGGCACTCTCGACCATTTCGTGCAGGCCATGTTCGGCCCCGAGGCGAAGGTGCGCCTGCGCCCCAACTACTTCCCGTTCACCGAGCCGAGCGCCGAACTCGACCTGTGGCACCCGACCTTCAAGGACGGCGCCCGCTGGATCGAGTGGGGCGGCTGCGGCATGGTCAACGCCAATGTGTTGCGTTCCGCCGGGATCGACCCGGAGGTCTACTCCGGATTCGCGTTCGGCGTCGGCGTCGAACGGGCATTGATGTTCCGAAATGATGTGAAGGATATGCACGACATGGTCGAAGGCGACGTCCGGTTCAGCCAGCAGTACGGGATGACCGTCTGATGCGTGTACCACTGAGCTGGCTGGCTGAGTTCGTCGACCTGGCCCCGGGCATCACGCCCGAGGACGTGCACGCCGCCCTGGTGAGCGTGGGCCTCGAAGAGGAGGAGATCCACCGCTTCGAGCTGACCGGGCCGATCGTGGTCGGCCAGGTGCTCGAGTTCGTCGGCGAGGAGCAGACCAACGGCAAGACCATCAACTGGTGCCAGGTGCGCGTCGCCGCTGACGGCGAGCTCGCGGCCGACGGCGGCCCGGCCGTGCACGGCATTGTCTGCGGCGCCCACAACTTCGTCGTCGGCGACAAGGTTGTCGTGACCCTGCCCGGCGCCGTGCTGCCCGGTCCGTTCCCGATCGCGCCCCGCAAGACCTACGGCCACGTGTCCGACGGCATGATCGCCTCGGCCCGCGAACTCGGCCTCGGCGACGAGCACGACGGCATCCTGGTGCTCGGCAGCCTCGGCCTCGACCCCGAGATCGGCACGGATGCGATCAGCCTGCTGGGCCTGGACGACACCGCCGTCGAGATCAACGTCACGCCCGACCGGGGCTACGCCTTCTCGATCCGTGGCGTCGCCCGCGAGTACGCGCACGCCACCGGGGCTGCCTTCCGCGACCCGGCGCTCTCCGTCACCGCGGACGCGTCCACGGTCGCCTTCCCGGTCACCATCGCCGATCAGGCCCCGATCCGCGGTCGCGTCGGCGCGAGCGTGTTCGTCACCCGCGCGGTGCGCGGCGTGGACCCCACCCGGCCGTCTCCGGCCTGGTTGATCGCCCGCCTGAAGCTGGCCGGCATCCGTTCGATCTCGCTGATCGTCGACGTCACCAACTACGTGATGATCGAGCTCGGCCAGCCGATCCACGGCTACGACCTTGACAAGCTGGCCGGCGGTATCACCGTGCGTCGCGCAGAACCGGGCGAGAAGCTCGTCACCCTCGACGACGTCACCCGCATTCTCAACGCCGAAGACTTGCTGATCACCGACGAGTCCGGACCGATCGGTCTGGCCGGCGTAATGGGCGGTCAGAGCACCGAGATCGGTTCCGCGACCACGAATGTGCTGATCGAGGCCGCGAACTTCGACCCGGTATCGATCGCGCGCACGGCCCGTCGGCACAAGCTTCCCAGCGAGGCATCCCGCAGGTTCGAGCGCGGGGTGGACCCGGCCGTGGCCGCGGTCGCCGCCGCCCGCGTCGTTCAGTTGCTGGTCGAGCTCTCCGGGGGAGAAGCCGACGGCCTCGGCTCCCTGCACGACGCCACGCCCGACGCCGAGCCGATCTTCCTGCCGACCGGCTTCATCTCCGGCCTGATCGGACTCGACTACACCCGCGAGGAGGTGCGCACCTCGCTGGCCGAGATCGGCGCCTCGATCGAGGAGACCGAGATCGGGCTGAACGTCACCGCCCCGAGCTGGCGCCCCGACCTGACGGACAAGTGGACCCTGGCCGAGGAAGTCGCCCGCATCGTCGGTTACAACCGCATCCCCTCGGTGCTGCCCGTCGCCCCGCCCGGGCGCAGCCTCACCCACGCGCAGACCCTGCGCCGCCAGGTGGCGCAGACCCTGGCGGCCACCGGCCACACCGAGGTGCTCGCGTACCCGTTCGTGGCGGAGAAGTCGAACAACCTGTTCGGGCTGCCCATCGGCCCTGCTGTTCCGCAGATCCGGGTTGCCAACCCGCTCGACGGAGAGGCGCCGTTCCTGCGCACGTCGATCCTGCCCGGGCTGCTGCAGATCGCACACCGCAACCGCTCGCGCGGCCTCACCGACCTGGCCGTCTTCGAACTGGGCTTGGTGTTCCGGCCGGTGGCGGGCATCCGTTACGGCGGCTCCGTCGTGCCGCCCGGCGCGGTGCGCCCGAGCGCGCAGCTGGAGGCCGAGCTCAACGCGGGCATCCCGCCGCAGCCTCTGTCGGTGGCGGTCGTGCTGACCGGCTCCGTCGTGCGGCACCAGCCGGGGCAGCCCGCCGTGGCCGCAAGCTGGCAGCACGCCCTCGCCGCGGTGCAGCAGGTCGCGCTGGCCGCCGGCGTTCCGATCACGGTTCGCCAGGGTTCGCACCAGGCCATGCATCCCGGCCGCACCGCCGAGCTGTTCGTGACGACGGATGCCGGCACGACCTCGGTCGGCTACGCCGGCGAACTGCTGCCCAGCATCGCCCGCGACGCGGACCTGCCCGCGGTCGTCGCGGTTGCCGAGATCGACCTGACCGCCGTGTTCGCGGAGGCCGGCGCCGAGCTGCGCGCCACACCGATCGCCACGATGCCGGCCGCCACACAGGACCTGTCCCTCGTGGTCGACGCCGGCGTGCCGGCCGGCGATGTGCTCCGCACGCTGCTCGAGGGCTGCGGGCCGCTGCTCGACCACGCCGAACTCGTCGACGATTACCGCGGCACGGGCGTGCCGTCCGGGCGCAAGTCACTGACGTTCGCGCTGCGGTTCCGGGCGCCGGAGCGCACCCTAACTGCCAAGGAGGCCAGCGACGCCAAACTCGCCGGCGTCGCGGTGGCCGCCGCCCGCTTCGGGGCCACTCTCCGCGAGTAGCGCGAGTAGCGCGAGCTGGCGCCCGCTCCGCGCGCCGAGTGTCGCCCGTTCTGCCGAGAGTCACCGCCCGGGCGGCGATTATCGGCGCGAACGGCGATTCTCGGCGCGCGGGGCGGCGCGCTAGGTTGGGAACATGTCTTTTTCGGTGGCGGTGGCAGGTGCGAGTGGCTACGCGGGCGGTGAATTGTTGCGTCTGTTGGCCGGGCACCCCGACTTCGAGGTGCGCACGGTCACGGCGCACAGCACTGCCGGGCAGCGTCTGATCGACGCGCAGCCGCACCTGCGCTCGCTCGCGCACCTCAGCCTGGTCGACACGACGCCCGAAACCCTCGCCGGGCACGATGTGGTGTTTCTCGCCCTGCCCCACGGAGCATCCGGTGCCCTCACCGCGCACCTTTCCGCCGACACGCTTGTCGTGGACTGCGGTGCCGACCATCGGCTCGAAAGTGAGAGCGACTGGGCGGCGTTCTACGGGGGCGACTACTTCGGCGCCTGGACCTACGGCGTGCCCGAGCTCCCGGTGGTCGGCGGCACGCAGCGCTCCCGGTTGGCCGGCTCCCGCCGCGTCGCCGCCCCCGGCTGCAACGCGAGCACGGTGGCGTTGGCGCTGGCGCCGGGCATCCGTGCCGGGGTGATCGAGCCCGAAGACTTGGCCGCGGTGCTCGCGGTCGGACCCTCCGGCGCCGGCAAGAGTCTGACGCTGCCGAACCTCGCAAGCGAGATCCTCGGCTCCGCGAACCCCTACGCGGTCGGCGGCGTGCACCGCCACATCCCCGAAATCCAGCAGAGCCTGCGCTGGGCAGGGGCCTCGAACCCGACCATCTCATTCACCCCGGTGATCGTGCCGATGTCGCGGGGAATCCTCTGCACCGCGACGGCCCGTCTCGTGCCCGGCACAGCCGGCGCCGCGGTGCGCGCCGCCTGGGAGGCGACCTACGCCGACGAACCGTTCGTGCATGTGCTGCCGGAGGGCCGATTCCCGCGCACGGGCGATGTGCTCGGCGCCAACACCGCGCTGATCGGCCTCGCCGTCGACGAGGCCGTGGGCCGCGTCGTGACGATCACCGCCGTCGACAATCTCACCAAGGGCACCGCCGGTGCCGCCATCCAGTCCGCCAACCTGGCGTTGGGACTGCCCGAGACCACGGGCCTGAGCACGAATGGAGTTGCCCCATGAGTGTCACCGCCCCCGCCGGGTTCGCCGCCGCCGGAGTCACGGCCGGCCTGAAACAGTCCGGCGGGCTCGACCTCGCCGTCGTGCAGAACCTCGGCCCGCTCACCAGCGCGGCCAGCGTTTTCACCAGTAACCGGTGCAAGGCGAACCCGGTGCTTTGGAGCGAGCAGGTCATGAAGGGCGGCCGAGTCAAGGCCATCGTGCTCAACTCGGGCGGCGCGAACTGCTACACCGGCAGCATCGGCTTCCAGACCACGCACGCCACCGCCGAGGCCATCGCCGACCGCTTGGAGATCTCCGCCGGCGAGGTGCTGGTCTGTTCCACCGGCCTGATCGGCGAACAGCTCGACCTCGGCAAGATCACCGCCGGCGTGTGGGACGCGACCCTCGCGCTGCAGGGTGAGAAGGCCACCTCCGACGCCGCCGGCCTGGCCGCGGCGCAGGCGATCATGACCACCGACACCACACCCAAGCAGACCATGCTCGTTTCCGACACCGGCTGGACCATCGGCGGCATGGCCAAGGGCGCCGGCATGCTCGCGCCTGGCCTGGCCACCATGCTCGTGGTGCTGACCACCGACGCCGTGCTCGACTCCGAGCAGCTGGACGTGGCCCTCCGCCAGGCCACCCGGGTCACGTTCGACCGCCTCGACTCCGACGGCTGCATGTCCACCAACGACACTGTCACCCTCCTCGGCTCCGGGGCGAGCGGGGTCACCGCCGACCTGGCCGAATTCACGGATGCCCTGATCGCCATCTGCCAGGACCTCACCCTGCAGCTGCAGGCCGACGCCGAGGGGTCCGCCCACGACGTCGCCATCACGGTGCGGCACGCCGGCACCGAGGCCGACGCCGTCACGGTCGCCCGCGCGGTCTCCCGCAGCAACCTGTTCAAGACTGCGATCTTCGGCAACGACCCGAATTGGGGCCGCGTGCTCGCGGCGGTCGGTACGACGGATGCCGCCTTCGACCCCTACGGCATCGACGTCGCCATCAATGGCGTGCAGGTCTGCACCGCGGGGGAACCCGACCAGCCGCGTGAGCTCGTCGACCTCACCCCCCGCTCGGTCTCCGTGCTGATCGACCTGCACGAGGGCGACGAGACGGCCACCATCTGGACCAACGACCTCACCCACGCCTACGTCGAAGAGAACAGCGCGTACTCGAGTTGAACCCGGTCCACGAAACCCCCGGCGACGAGACGACCCCAGGCGACGAGACGAACAGCCGGGCGGAGGCAGCCGTCAAGGCCGCCACGCTGATTGAGTCGCTACCCTGGCTCAAGCGGTTCCACGACCAGATCATCGTGGTCAAGTTCGGCGGCAACGCCATGGTCAGCGAGGAACTGCAGCGAGCGTTCGCCGAAGACATGGTGTACCTGCGTTATGCCGGCATCCGCCCCGTCGTCGTGCACGGCGGCGGCCCGCAGATCTCCGCGATGCTCGACCGCCTCGGCATCGCGAGCGAGTTCCGCGGTGGCTACCGGGTGACCACGCCTGAGGCGATGGACGTCGTGCGGATGGTGCTCACCGGCCAGATCAACCGCGAGCTGGTCAGCCGCATCAACCAGCACGGTCCGCTGTCGGCCGGGCTCTCCGGCGAGGACGCCGGGCTGTTCCAGGGCCGTCGCCGCGGCACCGTCATCGACGGCGGCGAGGTCGACCTCGGCCTCGTTGGCGACGTGATCGGCGTCGACCCCGAGGCCGTGCTCGCCCAGCTCGCCGGCGGCCGCATACCGGTCGTCTCCTCGATCGCACCCGACACGGATGTCCCGGGCCAGTCCCTGAACATCAACGCCGACGCCGCCGCCGCGGCCCTCGCGGTCGCGCTCGGCGCCGCCAAACTGGTCATCCTGACCGATGTCGCGGGGCTGTACAGCGACTGGCCCAACCGCGACTCGCTGGTGTCGGTCATCGACGTGGACTCGCTTCGCTCCCTGCTGCCGGGCCTCGAGTCGGGAATGATCCCCAAGATGACGGCCTGCCTCGACGCGGTCGAGGGTGGCGTCGCGAAGGCGGCCATCATCGACGGCCGGGTACCACACTCGATCCTGCTCGAGGTCTTCACCGGCAGCGGGATCGGAACCGAAGTGGTCCCGGCATGAGCAATACGCACCCAGAATCGAGTACCGCACAGATGGCCGATTCCGGCCCCCCCGACTGGCGCGAGCGTTTCAGCGCCGCCATGATGCACACGATCGCACCGCCGCTGGCCATGCTCGTGCGCGGGAAGGGGTGCTACGTCTGGGACGACGAGGGCACGAAGTACCTCGACTTCCTCGCCGGAATCGCCGTGAACTCGCTCGGCCACGCGCATCCGGCTCTCGTCGCCGCGGTCACCGACCAGGTCGGCCGGCTTGCCCACGTCTCGAACTACTTCGCGTCGCCACCGCAGCTGGAACTGGCCGAACGGCTCAAGCGCCTCACCGGTGCGGGACAGGCCGGCCGGGTCTACTTCTGCAATTCCGGCGCCGAGGCCAACGAGGCCGCATTCAAGCTGGCCCGGCTGAACACCGACGGTGGCAACCGAACCCGCATCCTCTCCCTGCACGACTCGTTCCACGGCCGCACGATGGGGGCGCTCGCCCTCTCCGGCAAGCCGGCCATGCGCGAGCCGTTCCTGCCGGTCCCCGAGGGGGTCGAGCACATCCACGCCACGCTCGAGGGGCTGGACGCCGCGATCGACGAGACCGTCGTCGCCCTCTTCCTCGAGCCCGTGCAGGGCGAGGCCGGGGTGGTCGACCTGCCCGCAGGGTTCCTGCGCCACGCCCGCGAACTGTGCACCCGAAACGGCGTGCTGCTCATCCTCGACGAGGTGCAGACCGGCGCCGGCCGCACCGGCGAGTGGTTCGCCTACCAGCACGACGGTATCCAGCCGGATGCGCTCACGCTGGCGAAGGGGATCGGCGGCGGCCTGCCCATCGGCGCCCTCGTCACCTTCGGGGCGGCGTCGGAGCTGTTCCAGCGCGGCCAGCACGGCTCGACCTATGCCGGCAACCCGCTCGTCACGGCCGCCGCCAACGCCGTGCTCGGCGCCATCGAAGCCGACGGCCTGGTCGCCAACGCCGCGCGGCGCGGCGAGCAGGTGCGGGGGATCCTCGCCGGGTTCGGTTCCCCCCTCATCGGCGAGGTGCGCGGCCGGGGGCTCCTACTCGGTGTCGGGCTGACCGAACCGGTCGCCACCCGCCTGGCGGCCGCGGCCCAGAGTAACGGCTTGATCGTGAACGCCGCAAACGAGTCCACCATCCGTCTGGCCCCGCCCCTCATCGTCGGCGACGACGAACTGGCCGATTTCGAGTGCCGATTCGGGCTCGCTCTGGCCAGCCTCTAGAGTTGAACGATCTATTCCCCAGAAGCGAAAGTGACACCGTGACCCGCCATTTCCTGCGCGACGACGACATCTCACCGGCCGAACAGGCCGAGATCCTCGACCTTGCCCTGGACCTCAAGCGTGACCGATTCGCGGTCAAACCTCTGGCCGGCCCGCAGACCGTGGCTGTCATCTTCGACAAGTCATCGACCCGCACCCGGGTCTCCTTCGCCGTGGGGATCGCCGACCTCGGCGGCAGCCCGCTGATCATCAGCACCGCGAACAGCCAGCTCGGTGGCAAGGAAACCGCCTCCGACACGGCCCGCGTGCTCGAACGCCAGGTGGCCGCGATCGTCTGGCGCACCTACGGCCAGGCCGGACTCGAGGAGATGGCCCTCGGCACCACGGTGCCCGTCGTCAATGCGCTGTCCGACGACTTCCACCCCTGCCAGTTGCTCGCCGACCTGCTCACCATCCGTGAGCACCGCGGCGACCTGGCCGGTCAGACCCTCGCGTTCCTCGGCGACGGAGCCTGCAACATGGGCCAGTCCTACCTGCTCGCCGGCGCGACCGCGGGCATGCACGTGCGCATCGCCTCCCCGGTCGGGTACACGCCCACCGACGAGGTCGTCGCGGATGCCGCGGCGATCGCCCTGCGCACCGGCGGCTCCGTGGAGCTCTTCACCGACCCGGTCGCGGCCGTCACCGGCGTCGACGTGGTCGTCACCGACACCTGGGTGTCGATGGGCAAGGAAGAGGAGAAGGCCACCCGCCTGGGCGACCTCGGACGCTACCGTGTGGACGCCGCCCTGATGGCGCTCGCGAAGCCCGACGCGCACTTCCTGCACTGTCTGCCGGCTGACCGCGGTTACGAGGTGACCGCCGACGTCATCGACGGCGCGCAGAGCATCATCTGGGACGAGGCCGAAAACCGCCTGCACGCCCAGAAGGCGCTGCTCGTCTGGCTGCTCACCCAGAACAGCGCCTAACGCCCCGGCGGGCGTCACAGCATGACCGTAAACTTGATCAGATCGAATTTTTAGGGAGAACCATGGCTGAACGCGTTGTGCTGGCATATTCGGGCGGACTCGATACCTCGGTTGGCATCGGCTGGCTGAAGGATGCAACCGGCAAAGAGGTCGTGGCCCTCGCCATCGACGTGGGACAGAGCGGCGAGGATATGGACGTCATCCGCCAGCGCGCCCTGGACTGCGGCGCCGTCGAGTCCATCGTCGTCGACGCGAAGGACGAGTTCGCCAGCGACTACGTCGTGCCGGCCCTCAAGGCCAACGCGCTCTACCAGAAGCGTTACCCGCTCGTCTCCGCGCTCAGCCGCCCGCTGATCGCCAAGTACCTCGCCTCCACGGCCAAGGAGCTCGGAGCGAACAGCGTCGCGCACGGCTGCACCGGCAAGGGCAACGACCAGGTGCGCTTCGAGGCCGCCGTCGCCGCCCTCGCGCCCGAGCTCACCTCGCTCGCCCCGGTGCGCGATTTCGCCCTCACCCGGGACAAAGCCATCGAATACGCGGCGCTGCACGACCTGCCCATCGCACAGTCGAAGAAGAGCCCCTACTCGATCGACCAGAACGTCTACGGCCGTGCGGTCGAAACCGGCTTCCTCGAAGACCCGTGGAATGCCCCGATCGAAGACCTCTACACGTACACGCAGGACCCGGCCGTGACTCGCGAGCCCACCGAGGTCGTCATCAGCTTCGACCAGGGTGTTCCCGTCGCGATTGACGGCGTCGCCGTCACCCCGCTGCAGGCCATCGAAATGATGAACCTGCTCGCCGGCAACCAGGGCGTCGGACGGATCGACATCGTCGAGGACCGCCTCGTCGGCATCAAGAGCCGCGAGGTCTACGAGGCCCCCGCCGGCATCGCCCTGATCGCCGCGCACGAAGAGCTCGAGAACATGACCGTGGAACGTGACCTGGCCCGCTACAAGCGCACGGTCGAGTCCAAGTGGGCCGAACTCGTCTACGACGGCCTCTGGTTCTCCGGCCTGAAGCGCGCACTCGACGTGTTCATCGACGAGACGCAGAAGCACGTGACCGGTGACATCCGTCTGAAGATGCATGCCGGCACCGCCGTCGTCACCGGCCGCAAGTCCACGCAGAGCCTCTACGACTTCAACCTCGCCACCTACGACACCGGGGACACTTTCGACCAGTCCATGGCCAAGGGTTTCATCGAGCTGTGGTCGCTGCCGAGCAAGATCTCGGCCCGCCGCGACCTCGCCGGCAAGTAGGGCTGACGTGGCTGGCGACACGGACACACACGAGAACCGCGCGGGCAAGGCGGGCGCCCTCTGGGGTGGCCGCTTCGCCGGGGGACCGTCGCCGGAACTGGCGAAGCTGAGCAAGTCGACCCAGTTCGACTGGCCGCTGGCTCCCTACGACATCCGTGGTTCCCAGGCCCACGCGCGGGCCCTGGCCGCGGCCGGTTACCTGACCGCCCCGGAACTCGTCGCCATGATCGCCGGCCTCGACACCCTGATGCAGGCCGTGGTCGACGAGAGCTTCCTTCCCGCAGAATCCGACGAGGATGTGCATTCGGCCTTGGAACGCGGCCTGATCGACATCGTCGGCGTCGAACTGGGCGGCAAGCTGCGCGCCGGCCGCAGCCGCAACGACCAGGTCGCCACCCTGGTGCGGATGCTGCTGCGCGACAAGGCGAAGGGCATCTCCGCCCACGTCATCGACCTGATCGACGCCCTGGCGTCGCAGGCCGAAGCGAACGACGAGGCCATCATGCCGGGCCGCACGCATCTGCAGCACGCCCAGCCGGTGCTGCTCGCCCACCACCTGTTCGCGCACTGCTGGCCGCTCGTGCGCGACCTCGAGCGGTTCACCGACTGGAACACGCGCGCCGACTACTCGCCCTATGGGTCTGGTGCCCTGGCCGGCAACACGCTCGGCCTCGACGCCAACCTGGTGGCGGCCGACCTCGGCTTCAGCGCCGTGGTCGAGAACTCGATCGACGGCACCGCGAGCCGCGACCTGGTCGCCGAGTTCGCGTACATCACCGCCCAGATCGGTATCGACCTGTCCCGTCTGGCCGAGGAGATCATCCTCTGGAACACCCGCGAGTTCGGTTTCGTCACCCTCGACGACTCCTACTCCACCGGGTCGTCGATCATGCCGCAGAAGAAGAACCCGGACATCGCCGAGCTGGCCCGCGGCAAGGCGGGGCGCCTGATCGGCAACCTGACCGGTCTGCTGACCACTCTCAAGGGGTTGCCGCTCGCCTACAACCGCGACCTGCAGGAAGACAAGGAGCCAGTCTTCGACTCGATCGAGACGCTCGAGGTGCTCCTGCCGGCCTTCAGCGGAATGATCGCGACCCTGACCTTCCACACTGAACGGATGGCCGAGCTCGCCCCCCAGGGATTCTCCCTGGCCACCGACGTCGCCGAGTGGCTCGTCAAGCAGCAGGTCACGTTCCGGGACGCGCACGAAATCACCGGTTCGCTGGTGAAGTTCGCGGAGCGGAACGGGCTCGACCTGCACGAGGTGGACGACGCCGCGCTGCTCGCGCTGTCGCCGCACCTCACGCCGGACGTGCGCGAGGTACTCACCATCACCGGTTCGGTGTCCCGCCGCGACGGCCAGGGCGGGACCGCCCCGATGCGCGTGGCGGAGCAGCGCGCGGCGCTCGTCACCCGGGTGCGCGCGCTGGCGGCTGCGCTCGGCATGTGACACTCGCCGACGGCATTCTGGCGCGACCGGCGGTTGAGGTCGCGCCACAGTTGTTGGGCGCGCTGCTCGACCGCGCCGGGGTGCGGCTGCGCATCACCGAGGTGGAGGCCTACCTCGGGCAAGGGCTCGACCCCGGCTCGCACGCCTTCCGTGGCCAGACCCGGCGGAACGCGTCGATGTTCGGCCCGAGCGGCCACCTCTACGCGTACTTCAGCTACGGCATGCACGTCTGTGCGAACATCGTCTGCTCGCCGCGCGGCGAAGCGTCCGCCGTGCTGCTGCGCGCCGGCGAGATCGTCGACGGTGTCGCCGAGGCACGGATGCGCCGCCCCACCTCACGCAGCGACCGCGACCTGGCGCGCGGCCCGGCCCGGCTCACGCTGGCGCTCGGCATCGGGCTGGGAGACGACGGTGCGGACCTCGGTGAGGCGCCGTTCACGCTGACCCTGCCTCCCGAACCGGTCGCTTTCCGCAGCGGACCCCGCACCGGAGTCGGCGGCGTCGGCGGGGGAGCGGAGTATCCGTGGCGATTCTGGATCCCGGGCGACGCGTCGGTGTCGCCGTACCGGCGACATCCGAAGCTGGGCGCTGAGCCCGACTCTCGCTAGGCGCGCGTCGTCGACAGGCGAGCACCGTCGACAGGCTCGGGCCGTCGCCGGGCTCGCGCCATCACCGGGACCCGCGCTGGGGCATCCGGCGTCACATAAAAGCGGAGATTTTCGGGAAACGCCGGTTCGGGGGCCGACCGGCGTGTCGCGAAAATCTCCGAGGTTACGTCAGCGCGATCGGCACGGATGTCCCGGGTCGCGCGGCAGGTTCGGGTTACCGGATCCCGGTAAGCTCGACCGCCGACCGGCGCCTACGTCAGGGCGATCTGCACCAGGGCGGCGCACGCGCACGCCCAGATCAGGCTCGCCAGCGTGCCGATGATGAACCGCTCCCGGGCCTCGGCCGTGGCCAGCTCGGTGAAGCGGCCGACGCCCTTGATCGCCACGACGACCGCGATGGCCTCCGGGAAGCCCGCCAGGATCGCGCCGGCCACGGCGAGGCGCTCCAGGATTCCGATCATCAATCCACCGCGCAGCACCTCGTGCACGAAAGTGCCGTGCGTTCCGGTCGTCCCCTCACCATCGGGTACACCGGTGGCATCCGGTGCATCCGGTGCATCGGGTGCATCCGGTGCGCCGGCATCAACCCCGGACGCGCGGCCCGGCTCCGGTGTCACGGGAGCGCCGCCGTTGTCGACCAGGATCCCGCCGTGCTGGCCTTGGGGCACGGAGTTGTTCGTGGCCAGCCTCAGCGCAAGCAGCGCCGCCGGGCCGCCGCCGACCACGGCGAGACCGAGGGCCACCATGCCGAGGAGCACGCCCGACACGGTCGCGCCTCCGGGCGAGGGGAGGGCGGCGATCATCAGGGCCGCAGCGAGGGCGCCGCCGGAGACCGCGGCGAACTGCGGCTTCTGGCGCCGGAACGCGAGGATGGCGAAGACCAGCGAGCCGGTGGTGACGACCAGGAGGGACATCCAGTAGAGGTAGGCAACGATCGGGAAGGACGAGGAGATCATGCGGCAGGGTCCGTTTCGGTCGTGGCGTGCTCGAGGTTCTCCAGCAGCCTAACGAGTGCGGGCTGGGCGGACTGGTCGACCCTCCAGAGGGCGATTCGGATGCGCTGGCTGACGGCGGCGGGGGAAATGCCGAGCTCGGCGGCGATCTCCACCTGGGACATCCCGCTCGCCAGCAGGTCGATGGCCGCCCAGCCCTCCTGCGAGCGACGCTGGCGAAGGAGCAGCAGATTGGTGATGAGCGCTTCCACCCCGTCGGCGTCGAGCAGCGGAGCAGTACGGCCAGCAGTACGGCCAGCAGTACGGCCAGCGGCCGGATCAACCTCGAGACTGAACCGGGCCTCGGCCTTCTTTGCCCGCGTCACGGCCGCCCGCGCCGCGACGAACGCACCGCCGGAGGCCTGCCGGGTTGTTTCTGGAAGAGGGGTGCGCACCTCGCCGATGCCGAGCCCGATGCTCCAATGGCCCGCGCGATGCAGCGCGAGAACGGCGGCAAGGGCCGTGCCGGCGTCGGGCAGCAGTAGCTGGATCTCATCGCCGGACGTCTGGTCGGGCGGCAGCGTGAACGCCGGGCCGTACGCGGCCACGAGCTCGGCGATCATCTCGCCGGCCCGATCGCGATCGTTGCGGCTGTCGACCTGGTCGGCCGTGATGACGAACATGGGCGGGACCTCCGACGGAGTTGGCGGGCTGATATGAAGCTTCCACGATGAATCTACACTAATTCAGCCTATAGGCTTAATATTTGCCGATCAAGGTGTGGTCCTGAATTCCCGGGCAGCGAGTCGGGCGCTGATATCCTTGGCTCGTGTCAGATCCAGCCATCCTCGCCCTGCAAGCCAACGACCCGACCTTCGACGACGTCTGGGAGGAGATCTCCTGGCGAGGCCTGGTACAGGTGTCCACCGACACCACCGAACTGCGTGAGCTGCTCGCCGGCCCGCCGGTCACGTTCTACTGCGGCTTCGACCCGACCGCCCCGAGCCTGCACCTCGGCAACCTCGTGCAGCTGCTGCTCATGCGCCGGCTGCAGCTGGCCGGACATAAGCCCCTCGGCCTGGTCGGCGGGTCCACCGGACTGATCGGTGACCCGCGCCCCACGGCCGAGCGCACCCTGAACTCTCGGGATGTCGTCGGCGAGTGGGTGGGCTACCTCCAGGCCCAGGTCTCGCGCTTTCTGAGCTCGGAGGGCGACAACGCCGTCACCCTGGTGAACAACCTGGACTGGACCGCCCCGCTCAGTGCCATCGACTTCCTGCGCGACATCGGCAAGTACTTCCGGGTCGGCAGCATGCTCAAGAAGGATGCCGTGAGCGCCCGGCTGAATTCCGACGCCGGCATCAGCTACACCGAGTTCAGTTACCAGGTTCTGCAGGGGATGGACTTCCTCGAGCTCTTCCGCACGCACGGCTGCGTGCTGCAGACCGGAGGCAGCGACCAGTGGGGCAACCTCACCAGCGGTATCGACCTCATCCGCAAGGCGGAGGGGGAGAGCGCCCACGCCATCGGCACCCCGCTGATTACGAACAGCGACGGCACCAAGTTCGGCAAGAGCGAGGGCAACGCGGTCTGGCTCGACCCCACCCTCACCAGCCCGTACGCGTTCTACCAGTTCTGGCTCAACACTGACGATGCCGATGTCCTCAACCGGCTGAAGGTGTTCACCTTCCTCACCCGGTCCGACATCGAGGAGCTCGCGGGTGCCGTGGCGGCGGAACCGTTCAAACGCCTCGCCCAGCGCACGCTCGCCGTGTCCGTGACGAGCCTTGTTCACGGCCGTGCCGCGACGGATGCCGCCATCCAGGCCGCGCATGCCCTCTTCGGCCAGGGTGAGCTGTCCGATCTCGACGAGGCCACCCTCGAAGCCGCGCTGCGAGAACTCCCGAACACGACGACCGCCCCGCACGCCCCCGTGGTGCAGCTGCTGGTCGACACCGGACTCAGCATGAGTCTGAGCGAAGCCCGCCGTGCCATCAGCCAGGGTGGGGTCTATCTCAACAACGTGAAGGTGCTGAGCGATGACCAGACCATCGAGGGTGCCGTGCTTCCCGGGGGAGTGGCCGTGCTCCGCCGGGGGAAGAAGACCTTGGCCGGCGTTTTCGTCGTCTGATTCAGAGACGGATGTCGCCTGGTCGTTCCGCCCCGTTGGGGCGTGACACGCCCGGGCGGTTGCTGGTTTTGACGGTCCGGTGTGTCGGCCGTAATGTATTCAAACGTACCCCACAGGTGCGGAAAGCCGCAGAGCTTCCCGGCCTCATGTGGAACCACAGTTTTTCGCTTCGTCTCATGCTTGTTCCTGTTTCAGGTGGGTGTGGGGGAGGCCTAAGATGGTAACTCTCTCCGGCTGCGTGTTTGGTCTGGTGGGTGGTTGTTCGAGTCGCTTTGGCGCACTTGGAATCGGCTGCTTTCCGTGATTTGACAGGGTGTGGCCGGGCAGCTAAGTTATACAAGTTGCCTCGAAGCGACAGCCCTTGGTGGGTTTGAAGTCGAGTGCGTCCGATCCTTGAGAACTCAACAGCGTGCACAATGTCAAATGCCAAAAACCTCGGCCGTAGGGCTCCTTTCTAGGGGGTACCGCGGAAGAG
>NZ_SOGC01000004.1:0-36513 GCF_004402765.1 Cryobacterium sp. TMT2-17-1 | reverse complement strand
GTTTTCCTGCCCCTTGAGTTTCTGTTCCTAGACAGTCAGAAACCTAGACAGGAAGCGGCGTGCGGCCGTTAAGGCGCTCCGAAACACCCACAGATGAAGCAGGAGAGCCGAGATTTTGCCCGGAAGACAGGTTTTCGGCCCCAAACCAGCTGTTATCGGCAAAATCTCCGTCGAATCGGTTCACGCACCGGGCACGCACCGGGCCGCACCGAGACAGCCGCGCGGCACGAGCGCCCGCGCTAGTGTCCTCGACCCGAGACCACGTCCGCGACCGACGCGATCGGCGATGTCGTCCGCCGCCGGGTCAGCTCGGCATGGTCGGCCAGCGAGTAGGCGCGGTAGAGCGCGTGCACGGCGAGCCAGCGCAGCGGCTCCGGCTCCCAGTTACGCACCCGGTGGTTCACCCACGGCAGCCGGGTGCGGCCTGTGTCGTTGCCGAGGATCAGGTCGGTCAGCGTGCGCCCGGCGAGGTTCGTCGTCGCCACCCCGGTGCCCACATAGCCACCGGCCCAGGCCAGCCCGGTCGCCGGGTCCAGCCCCACGGTCGCCGCCCAGTCGCGCGGCACGCCGAGCACCCCCGACCAGGCGTGGTCGATCTGCGCGCCAGCCGTCACTGGGAAGAACCGGGTCAGGATGCCTCGCAGCGCCTCCACCGTGCTCGCCGGAGTCCGCCCGTCGGAATCCGTCTGCGACCCGAACCGGTACGGCACGCCCCTACCGCCGATCGCGATGCGGTCGTCAATGGTGCGCTGCGCGTACATATAGGCGTGCGCCATGTCACCGAGGGTCTCCCGGCCCGCCCAGCCGATGCTCTGCCAGACGTCCGAGCTGAGCGGCGCGGTCGCGATCAGCGACGAGTTCATCGGCAGCCACGCCCGGTGCAGTCCCTTCAGGCCCGCCGTGAACCCCTCCGTCGCGCGCACCACGAACTCCGCCTCCACGGCGCCGCGGTCGGTGATCGCCCGGTGCGGCATGATCTCGCTGACCCGGGTATTCTCGAAGATCTCCACGCCGAGGCCCTCCACCACCCGGGCAAGCCCGGCCGCGAGTTTGGCGGGGTTGATGCGCGCGCAGTGCGGGTGCCACATCGCCCCGGTGGCACCGGCCACGTCGATACGGGCGCGCGCAGCCGCCGGGGAGAGGAGTTCGACATCCGTCATGTCCCAGGCCTGCTCCGACCGAGCGGATGCCTCCAGCCTTCGTTGCTGCGGCTGGTCGTAGGCCACGGTGAACTCGCCGCCCTTGACGATGTCGGCATCGACGCCCTCGGCCTCGGCGACCCGAATCACCTCGTCCACGGTCTCGTTCATGCCGGTCTGGAACCGGGCCGCCGCGTCCCGGCCGTGCGACTTCACGTACTGCTCGCGGCCGCCGGTGACCGAGTTGGTCAGCCAGCCGCCGTTCCGCCCTGACGCTCCGTAGCCGGCGAAGCGCTGCTCCACAATCACGATCCGAAGCGCCGGGGCCGCCTTCTTCAGGTAATAGGCCGTCCACAGCCCGGTATAGCCGGCACCCACGATGCACACATCGGCCGTCGTCGGCCCGGGCAGCGGGTCGCGGTTGGCCGGCCGGCCGAGCTGGTTCCACCAGAAGGAGACATCACCATTGATCATTCCCGCACCGCTTTCGTTCCGACGGATGTTTCGCGCTCAGTCACAGCATCATCTCGCATCCGGCTCGATCGGGCGGCAATCCCGATCCCCCCTGCCGGGATTCGCGTCGCGAGGATGGTACGCCGTTGCGCGGATGGCACGCCACGCGCGTAGCGGCGCACCACCCGCGCCGCGGCCGCAGCTATGCGCACGGGCATCCGCCTGGCACGTCGGAAGGTCGAGTGCGTCTCAGGACGCCAGCCGGTCCTCCATCCCCCAGGGCTGGCCGTAGCCGCCCTCGGTTTCGGGCGCGCTCATCAGGTCGAGGAACACCTTCGCATCGAAGGCCTCCGGGCCGAGCACGCCGATGCCGGTCCAGGTGCCAGCAGTTCCAGGGCGATCACCGGGTTCAGGGCGGTCTGCCAAACCACGCACTGGGTGTCGTATTCGCGCATCGTCCACTCGTTTTCGGCGACGTGGTAGAGGTAGACCTCGCGCGGCAGGCCGCCCGGACCCGTGCCGGTGACCCACACTCCCGCGCAGGTTTTGCCGGTCATCCGCGGGCCGATCGTGGCCGGGTCAGGCAGGCAGGCGGCCACCACATCGCGTGGGGCGACCAGCGCCGGGCCGGACGCGCTGCGCACCCGCACCGGGTCGACCCGGTCGAGGCCGAGCAGGTGCAGGGTCTTCAACACGCCGATGAATTCCTCACCGAGGCCGTACTTGAAGGTGACCCGATTCGCGTCGAGCCAGCGCGGCATCAGCACCACCTCCTCGTGCTCCACGTTCACGCATTCGACCCGGCCGATGCCCTCCGGAAAGTCGAACATCTCCGGTTCACTGAACGGCTCGGTGGTGAACCAGCCGCGGTCCTTCTCGAAGTTCAGCGGCGGGTTCAGGCACTCCTCGATCGTGGTCCAGATGCTGAATGATGGCGCGAAGATCTCGTTACCGGCGTCGTCGTGCACGACCAGGTTGGCACCGTCGCGCGTGCCGAGCTCCTCGATCTGCCGAAACAGGTGGTCCGAGGCGTAGCGGGCGAAGACATCCGAGAGCCCCGGCTCGACGCCCATGCCCACCAGGGCAAGGCGGCCGGCGGTCTCCCAGTCGGCGGCCTGCGCGAACTGGTCGTCGCCGAGCATGACCCCGGTCTGGCGGTAGGGGTCCGTGGGGTGCGGTTCGGACAGGCTCACGGCCATGTCGAGGTAGTCACAGCCGGCAGCGAGCGCCCCGGCGAACACCGTGGGCACGAACTTCGGCTCGACCGCGTTCATCACGTGGGTGGCGCCGTGCCTGAGCGCGACGGCGGCGACCATGTCCGGGTCGCCGGCGTCGATCTGCTCGGCGGAGAACCGGGCTGCCGCCGCGTGCCCGTGCTTCAGGCCGATTGCGACGATGGTGCGTTCCGCCCGGGCCAGGTCGTAGTCGCACACGATGACGTGCTCGAAGAACGTGCGCCCGGCGATGATCTTCGCGAACGCGTCTCCTACGCCGCCCGCCCCGACAAGGAGGATTCTCATGCGTCGACGCTACCCCGGGGCATCCGTTACCGATGCGGCTGCCGATGCGGCTGCCGACGCGCCCGTGCGCACGCGCGTCCGTGCGCCCGTGCGCTCGCGCGTCCGTGCGCCCGTGCGCTCCGCCCGAACCAATTCGACGGAGATTTTGCCCAAAACGCGCGATTTTGCCCCGATTAAGGGCTCTACGCGGAATTTCTCCGTCGAATTCGCAAGGGCGACGGATGCTGCGCCGCCAACTCGCGCTCTCCCTGGAGCTTCGCGGCGACCGGGGCCCAGAGCAGCACGGCGACGGACGCACCGAGCAGCAGCCCGCCGATCGTATCCGTGAGCCAGTGTGCGCCCAGATAGGTGCGGCTGACCATCATCAGAACCGTGTAGAGGGTGCCGGCCAGCCAAACCCAGACGCGCGGGAAGAGGATGCCGAGACAAACCGCCATGGTCGCCGCATTGGCGACATGGCCGGACGGAAAGGATCCGAAATCTGACATGACCAGCATGTCTTCCGGCCTATCCCGACCGAACAGTGATTTGAGTACCTGCACCAGTCCCGAGCTCACGATCGTGGCAACCACGAAGTAGCCGGCCGCCCACGGCCGTTTGAGCAGCAGCAGCGCCACCAGAATCAGCACCGGGATCACGATCACGCCGGCGATTCCGGCACCGAGGTAGTTCATCGTGAGCGAGAGATACTCCCAGACGGGCGCCCGGTGCTCGAGGATCTCATCCATCCACTCGGCGTCGATCTCCAGCGGGCGGCCGTTGCCGCGCAGCACGATCAGGGCGCCGAGCCCCACGGCCAGCAACAGCGCTGCGGACCCGCTGACCAGAGGCCACCGGCGGGCGATGCGTCGGGTGGCGGAGGTGGCTGCGGTCTCGGGGGCGCGCTCGCTCATCATCTGTCCATGCTAGATCGGTGCGGGCGTGCGGCTTCCCGCCCTGGCCATTTGCCGCGCATCTCCGGGGGCTTACTCAGGAGATCTGCGAAGCCGGTGGCGACGGATGCCGGAATCACGCGGCATCCGTCGTCACCTCGGCCACACCATCGGAAATCTCCTGAGTTAGCCACCGGCGGCAACTGACGACTGACGACTGACGACTGACCACTGACCACTGACCGGAGGCTGAAGGATGCCGTTACCCGGCGCCCATCTGGCCTCAGTGCTCCAGCGCGGGCACCGACCGGGGGCGCACGATGAGCCACAGGGCGAAGATCGACACGATGGCGGTGACGCCCATCACGGCGCCCATCGGAACCGCTGTCCCGACGCCGAGCACGCCGACGATCGGGGAGATCAGTCCGGCGACGCCGAAGTTCGCGGCGCCGAGCAGCGACGCGGCGGTTCCGGCCTCATGCGCGTGCGCGTTCAGGGCGATGACCTGCACGCTGGGGAGGGTGAAACCGCAAGCCGCGATGAAGAACCACAGCGGCACCAGGGTGCCCCAGAGTCCCGCGCCGGCGAGGTCGAGCAGCACGATGGCCGCGGCCGTGATCAGGAGCACCACGGTGGACACCGAGATGATCCACTGCGGGCCGATGTTGAAGCGGTGCATGAGTCGGGAGCTGAGCTGCACACCCATCACGATGCCGAGCGAGTTGACGGCGAAGAGCACGCCGTACTGCTGCGGGCTGAAATCGTAGACCTGCTGGAACAGGAACGACGACGCCGAGAGGTAGGAGAAAAGACCCGTAAAGGTCATCGCCCCGATGATCGCGACGCCGACGAAGATCCGGTCGCTGAGCACCGCACGGTAGCGCTGACCGAGGGAACTGTGCCCCTTGGTGTGGCGCTCAGCATCCGGCAGAGTCTCGACGATCCAGAACGCGACGGCCAGGATCACGACCGCACCGTAGGCGGCGAGCACCCAGAAGATGCCGCGCCAGCTCATCACCAGCAGCAGCTGCGAGCCGATGACCGGGGCCAGCACGGGGGCCAGGCCGCTGATCAGCGCGAGGCGGGAAAGCATCTTCACGAGCGGCTTGCCGCCGAACAGGTCGCGCACCATCGCCAGGGCGACGACCGCGCCGGCCGCGGCGCCGAAGCCCTGCAGCAGACGGAAGACCCCGAGCCAGACGATGTCCTGGGAGAGGGCGGCGCCGACACTCGCCAGAATGTGGAAGCCGGTCGCGAGCATCAGCGGCAGGCGACGCCCGACCTTGTCACTCCACGGGCCGACCACAAGCTGGCCGAACCCGAACCCGATCATGGTGCCGGTGAGGGTCAGCTGGATGGCGGCCGCCGATACGCCGAACTCACGCTCCAGGGTCGGGAACGCCGGCAGGTACAGGTCGATCGTGAACGGGCCGAGCGCCGTGAGGGCGCCGAGCACGATGATGTAGACGAGGCGCTGGCCGCGGGAGAGGGCGTCCCCGGGATGCTTCGCGGCCGACCTCAGGTCGGCAGCGGTAATGACGGTGATGGCGGCGGTGCTCACGAAAGTGTTGATCCTCGGTATCGATGGGGCTCTGCGTGCTGGTCTGATTTCGTTAGCGGCACCGCATCACGGGCGTCAGCACCAGCAGCGGAACACGGAACCGCCCTCACTGACAAGGCAACCACACCGGCACCTATTCCCCCATTCACAGAACGCCGCGGAAGTTGCAGAAATCCGCCCGATCGTGCACCGGTCCACTGCCGGAAGCTGGGACCTACTCCGGGCCCTCGTCCTCGAGCGCCTGCGGCAGGTCCCGGTGATACAGAGTCGCGATCGGGCGGATGCCCCGGGCCGGCAGCCCGTCGACGAGACGCCCAGAGAACGCCAGCCCCTTCTCGTTCGCCGGACCGCGGCCGGTCGGCTGGATGCGGGACCACGCAATCGAGGACCGGTAGGCGTGCAGACCGAGCGACACCATCAGATCGAGGTCTTCGTCGAGGCAGTGGCAGTGGCAGTGGCAGTGGCAGTGGTCGGAGGCTACGTCGCCGGTGTCGCCGTTCAGATCCTTGCCGGGGGTGCGGCTGAGGGTGTCCCAGATCGACGGGCCGCGGCCGTCCTCGTTGAAGGCACCCTCGATCTGGCTGCTCGCGGTGGCAAACCGAAAAGGAACCCCTCGGGGAAAACGAGTCCGGGGTCGCGGTAGTCAGCATTTCCACTGGTCATCAGGGTGAGTGTCGCCGTTCCGAAAACGGATGCCGCGGTGCCGGCGCCCGGCCGCCGAGCTCGGAACGGTGTCGGCGAACCGTTGTGCACCGTGAGGGGCTCCGCCCGGCCGCCGGACTCGACCGGTCGGGGACCGTGACGGTCTCGGCCGGACCGTCCACCGGGTTCGCGACCTCGATCGTACGCACAGCCGGGCCGCCCAGGAAAACGGGGATCGGCGTGTCAGCCAGGTCACCCGCGTACTCGGGGTGGCCGGCCACGGGAACCGGGCGCAGCGGTGTGGCTAACTCAGGAGAATCGACGGATGCCGCGATCCGGGCCCCGGATTCCCGCGGCGCCCAGCCGCCGGCATCCGTTTTCTCCTGAATTAGCCCCAACCACCGCGGATCGACCGCGCGGGCGACGACTCGGTTCTCCGCACGGCGCTCACAGCCCCCTCACAGCCCCGCTGCACCTCCCCCGGAGACGGACCCTCTAACCTTGGAGCTACCTGCCAGTCGCAACGAAACGGTGCATTAGTTCATGAGTAATGTCTACGGCAAACCTGTCCCCCCCAAGAAGGATCGCCGCGAGATGGCGCGTGAAAGCGCCCGCCAGCTCCGCGAGGAGCAGCAGAAAAAGGAGAAGCGCAACCGCTGGCTTCTGCGCGGCGGCATCAGCGCCGGCCTGATCGCGGCTGCCGTGGTCGTGGCCCTCGTCGTGGTCGGCAGCCAGGGACCTGCGGCGCCGGGCCCGCTCAACATGGCCAGCGACGGCGTGCTGCTCGGCGGCGACGGCACCAACATCGTCCCGGTCGAGACCGTCTCCGTGGCCGCCGACGAGAACCCCATCGCAACCGACCCGACAACCCTCGGCGACACCGCCAACATCGTGGTCTACGCGGACTATCTCTGCCCCTTCTGCGGCCAGTTCGAAACCACGAACGGCGAGCAGATCGCCGGCTGGGTCGCCGCGGGCACCGCCACGCTCGAGCTGCACCCGATCTCAATCCTCGATCCGGTTTCGGCCGGTAGCAAGTACCCGACCCGCGCCGCGGCCGCCGTCGCGTGCGTCGCCAACTATGAGCCCGAGAACGTGCTCGCCCTGAACGCGGCCCTGTTCGCGAACCAGCCCGCGGAGAACACCGAGGGCCTGACCGACGAAGACCTGGTCAGCCTGGCCACGAGTGCGGGCGTCACCGACGAGAAGGTCGCCACCTGCATCACGGAGAACACCTTCGCCGCCTGGGTCGGCACCGCCACTAAACGCGCCCTCGACGGCCCTCTCCCCAACGCCGACATCGAGCAGGTCAAGGGCACGCCCACCGTGCTCGTCAACGGCGTCTCCTACCCCGGCGCCCTCGACGACCCGGCCGCCTTCGAGGCCTTCGTCACAGCGCAGGCCACCGCCGAGTAGCGCCTGGGGTTCGGGGCACCGCGAGGTGCCCCAGCCTCACTCCCGACGCCCCGGCCTCACCCCCGGCGCCGCCCCGCCCCCACGTGCAGTCGCGATCGTCTCTCGCACGAAGGACTACCATGCAGATCCACGGACAGACCGTCGACGCCCAGACCCGCTGCGTGCACTACCGTTCCGCGCTCGACGTCGTGGCGATCAGATTCTTCTGCTGCGGGCGCTTCTACCCGTGCTACCAGTGCCACTCCGCCGGTGAAACCCATGTCGCCCGGCTCTGGCCGGCCGACCTCTGGGCCGAGCACGCCATCCTCTGCGGAGTCTGCCGCGGCACACTCTCGATCGCCGACTACCGGGCAACTACCGCGTGCCCTGCGTGCGGCGCCGCCTTCAACGACGGATGCCGCGCTCACGCCCATCTCTACTTCGACCTCCCGGCAACGCCGGCCTGAGCCGCTGCCGCACGAGCCCACAACCCACGGCAACCCCCACCATCGCAACCGCCACCGCCACCGCTACCGCCACCCACTTCGGCACCCAGGATCCCGGGTGGGAACCAATTCGACGGAGATTTTGCTCCCCGAAGGCCGGTTTCGACGATTTCGGGGGTGAATCGGCAAAATCTCCGTCGAATTCGTTCAGGGCGGATACTGCGGGCCAAGCAGGACAATGCCGCAGAACTGAACCGGCGAGGCGGCCTGAGCCGGGCACTGGCCGGCCTGAGCCGGGCACTGGCCGGCCTGAGCCGGGCACTGGCCGGCCTGAGCCAGGCCTTCCACCCCCGCACGGGCTCCAGCCGGCACGCAGCGACCCCCGCGCAGACCGCGCGAACCGCGCAACCGGCGCAACCCGAGCATTCCGAGGAACTTGCGCGCCCCTCGCGACTACATCGGGCCGGCGCGCTCCGACAGCCAGGCGTACGGATCCGTCGGGGTGATCCCGTCGATCAGGATCTCGAAATGCAGGTGCGGGCCGGTGCTCTCGCCGGTGCTGCCCACGTTGCCCAGGTGCGTGCCCACGCCCACGGACTGTCCCGCGGAGACCTGCAGCGAGCCGGCCTGGAAGTGCGCATAGACGCTGCTGACGAGCTGTCCATCGACGGTGTGGTCGACGATCGCGTAGACGCCGAAGCCGCCGTTGTCCGTGGCGGAGACTTCACGCACGACGCCGTCCGCAACCGCCTGGGCAGGTGCACCCTCGCCGGGAAGCATATCGAGCCCCTTATGGAACGTCGAGCAGCCCCCGCAGGGTGCATCGCGCGCACCATAGGGATCGGAGAGGCGAATCGAGCCCGGGAAGGGCCACTGCACGGCTGCACCAGCGGCGGCCGGAGCGGCCGCATCGTCGGCACTCGGAACCGCAGCAGGGGCGGCAGGTATGGGTTCGGGCTTCGGCGCATCAGTGACCGTGAAACCGTCGCGCTGCACGGTGGCGGTGGCCGCCGCACTCGGCATCAGGCTCTGTAGCGACGCTTCGGCGGCGGAGGCATCAGGGGCGGCGGCAGCACGCGCGGCGGGATCGGACTCGGCGGCATGCGCTGAGCCATCCGCGAAGGCCCGCACCGAATCTTCCACGGCGGCCGGCGGCAGCCAGCCGTAGACATCGAGTTCCGAGGCCTGTGCGGGAATGCCGAGGACCACCGTGAGCAGTCCGGCGAAAAGCATCGCGAATCCGCCGGCGGCGGCCTGACGCGGGATCAGGGTGAATCTGGTGAGCCTGGGCAACCTGTTGAGCCTAGGCGTCTGCATAGGCACCTTCCGCCGAAACGCGGCGGGCAGGGAACAGGAGAAAAATGGGCATGGTGAGAGCTCTCGTCGGCGCGGTTACGCGGTTCGGGTGAGGGGGGCCGGAACCTCACTCAGACGGAGAATGCGCTCACAGCGCAGAGCAGTCCCACGGGGAACGACGCTCCCTCGGAGGAAGTGTCCAAGTGCGCCGCACGACGTGGGGCTTCGCGCACAAGTATTGAGGATATCTCGGTATCCTGATAAAGCAATGGGCTTGCGCAGTTCGGTCACGGATGTTCCGGCCGGCGGCCCAGGATCGACGCCACGCGCGATCGCCCGAAAGCTCAACCCTTCAGTCTAGCCCGCACGCGCAGCACCGCAAACTCAGCACAGCAACCTCGGAGCCGCAAACTCTGCTCCGCAACCGCAGAGCAGCACCCGCAGAGCCACAAACGCAGAGCCACAAACGCAGAGCCACAAATTCAGAGCCCGAGCACCCGATCCGCCAGCGTGCCGAGCGCGCCCGGCACGAGCCGGTAGTACGCCCAGGTGCCACGCTTGTCGCGGGTCAGGATACCGGCATCCACCAGCACTTTGAGGTGGTGTGACACGGTGGGCTGACTGAGCCCGAGGGGTTCGGTGAGGTCGCAGACGCAGGCCTCCATATCGTCGTGCGCGGCCACCAGCGAGACCAGACGCAATCGGGCCGGGTCGGCCACGGCCTTCAGCAACCGGGCGAGCCGCTCCGCCTCATCGGCGCCGATCGCTTCGCGCGCGGCAGGGGCGCAGCAGGCAGCGGCCGCGCCAGCGGCATCCGTCGTGCCATCTGCGACATCCGAAGCAACCGCGCCATCCGTCACGAGATCCACGGCGACCGCAGCGGTCGACGCCTCAGGCACGGCACGGGTCTCGGTGAACGACATCTGAACAGTATCTCCCATAAATTGACATCCATCGATGCATTGGGGAAGACTCCCTATCGACACCTCTGATTTTATGTCCCACCCGCCGATTTTTGTCTTACCTGCTCACGGAGCCACATGCCCTTCCCCGAATCGACCACCTCCCGCCCCACCGCCCCGCCCAACGTGCAGCCGGCTGCCGCGCAAAACGCCATCGCCCCGGCGCGGCTCGGGGCCGTCGACCGTCTCCTGCCGGTCTGGATCCTCGCGGCAATGGCCCTGGGCCTGCTACTGGCGGTCGTCGCACCCGGCGTCGGCGACCTGCTCGCTGCGTTCACGATCGGCTCGGTCAGCGTGCCCATCGCGATCGGGCTGCTCGTGATGATGTACCCGGTGCTGGCCAAGGTTCGCTACACGGATGCCCGCGCAGTCGCCCGCGACCGCCGCCTCCTGGTCTCCTCGCTGGTGCTGAACTGGCTGCTGGGGCCCGCCCTGATGTTCGCCCTTGCCTGGATCTTCCTGCCGGACCTGCCCGAATACCGCACCGGCCTCATTATCGTGGGCCTTGCCCGCTGCATCGCCATGGTGCTGATCTGGAACGATCTGGCCTGCGGCGACCGCGAGGCCGCCGCCTTCCTGGTGGCCCTCAACTCCGTCTTCCAGGTCATCGCGTTCGCCGCGCTGGGCTGGTTCTACCTCCAGGTGCTCCCCGCCTGGCTCGGCCTGTCTACCACGAGCGCGGAGTTCTCGATCTGGGCGATCACCGTCAGCGTGCTCGTCTTCCTCGGCATTCCCCTGCTGGCCGGCTACCTGTCCCGCCGGGTCGGCGAGGCCACCCGCGGCCGCGACTGGTACGAGAGCCGGTTCCTGCCGAAAATCAGCCCGTTCGCCCTCTACGGGCTGCTGTTCACGATCGCGCTGCTCTTCGCCCTGCAGGGCCGCCAGGTGATCGACCGCCCGTTCGACGTGGCCCTGATCGCCCTGCCGCTGCTGGTCTACTTCGCTGTCATGTTCGCCGCCGGATTCGCCACCGGCAAGCTCACCGGGCTCTCCTACGAGCGCACCACGACCTTGGCGTTCACCGCCGCGGGCAACAATTTCGAGCTGGCGATCGCGGTGGCCATCGGCACCTTCGGCGCCACCAGCGGCCAGGCCCTGGCGGGCATCGTGGGCCCTCTGATCGAGGTGCCGGCGCTCGTCGCCCTCGTCTATGTGGCGCTGTGGCTGCGGCCACGGCTGTTCTCAGGGGCCGCGGCGCAGGCATCCGCCGCAGCCGACACCGCCGTAACCGACACCGACGTCACCGCCGTCACCGACGTCACCGCCGACCCGCTTCCCGACCGGGTCTGATCTCTGTACACCGCCCCGCCGTCCACCCCCCGAAAATCAAGAAGGAACCACCGATCATGACCGCTAAGCCCACCGTTCTCTTCGTCTGTGTGCACAACGCGGGCCGCTCTCAGATGGCCGCCGGCTACATGACCGCCCTGTCCGAGGGCCGTGTCGAGGTGCTCTCTGCCGGCTCCGCGCCCAAGGACCAGATCAACCCCGTCGCGATCGAGGCCATGGCCGAGGAAGGCATCGACATCGCCAACAATGTGCCGAAGGTCCTCACCACCGAGGCCGTGAAGGAGTCGGACGTCGTCATCACCATGGGCTGCGGCGACACCTGCCCGATCTTCCCCGGCAAGCGCTACGAGGACTGGGAACTCGCCGACCCGGCCGGCCAGGGCATCGAGTCCGTGCGTCCGATCCGCGACGAGATCAAGGCCCGCATCCAGGGCCTGCTCGCCGAAATCCTCCCCGCCCAGGTCTAGGTCCGACCCGCCATGAGCGATCTGAGCGCGCGTCGGTCACTGCCCGGACTAGCCTTCTCCGAGGAGTCGTTGCGACGGCTGGCCGCGCACCTCACCGACCGGTTCTCGGGCGTGTTCGGCGCCGAAACGATCGAACGGTACGTGCTCGAGTCGTACACGTCGCTCCTGCGCACGTCGACGGTCACGGCGTTCCTCGTGACCAACACGGGGCGCTACGCCACCGACCGCCTGACCGCTCTGGCCCAGGCAAAGGGCGCGATCGCGAAGGACGTCCCCGAGGTCCTGTTCGTCTGCGAGCAGAACGCGGGGCGGTCCCAGATGGCGGCGGTGATGACCCAGGCCCTGTCTGGCGGTCGGGTGCACGTGCGTTCGGCCGGTTCAGCGCCGGCAAAGGGACTGAACCCCACGGTGATGGCGGTGATGACCGAACTCGGCCTCAACCTGGACGAGGAGTTCCCGAAACCGCTGACGGATGACGTCGTGCAGGCCGCCGACGTCGTCGTCACCATGGGCTGCGGCGACGCCTGCCCGGTCTATCCGGGCAAGCTCTACCAGGACTGGAAGCTGGCCGACCCGGCCGATCAGCCGACCCCAGAGGTGCGTCGCATCCGGGACCAGATCCGGCATCAGGTCGAGGCCATGCTCACGACCCTCGGTGTCGACCCCGAGCCACTGCCGCTCCCCTAGCCCCTGCCCCTGCCACTGCCCCTGCCCCTGCCACCCCACCACCGCCACCGCCACCGCCGAGAGTCGCCGTTTCTGCCGACAGTCGCCCCTGCAACGGGGACTCTCGGCATCAACGGCGACTCTCGTCGCGCGGGCACGGGCGCGCGCAGGCACGCCCGAGGGCGCCGGCCCCTACTTGCGCACCAGCTTCGCCACCGTGAACCCGCCGGCGGCGACCGTCACGGTTCCCTTCTTCGGCGCCTTCTTGTCGACGGATGCGACGAGCTGGCCGGTCGCATCGAACGCCTCCTGCGCCAGCCGGTAGCCACGTGGCACGCCGACCGTGCGCACGCTGGTCTCGGTCGCCGCGCTGACGTACACCGTGGACTCCCCCGCCGACCCGGTCACCGTGATCGTCGAGATCAGCGGCTGGATCAGCAGCGCGTCAACGGATGCCGCCCCGTCGGCCATGCCGACGACCGCGGTGTCCGCCCCCGGCAGAGCCAGCTCGAGCGTGAGCGGGAACAGGCGTCCGGGGGCATCCGTGATGCCCTGAGCACCCGCGCCGCCGTTGCTCGTGCTGCCCAGCGTCGACGTCGCCGACGCCCAGGTTGTGGCCCCGGAGTCCGCCTCGGCCTGATTCACGATCGGGAAGACATTGCGAGCCTGGTCGGCAGCGGGAACCGGGATGCTCAGCGAGTCGCCCGCGCCCAGCGCCACGTAGGCGCCGCCGGAGAGGTTGGCCTCGCCGGTCCAGGACGACGGCGGCGTGACCACTGACCCGCCGCCCGTGATGGTGCCGGACTCGGCCTCGACGACACTGAGCCCGACGGTGGAGACGGTTTCGTCGATGCCGAGGGCCTTGACCTTCAGCGACGGATTCGCGTCCAGGGTGAGCATGGTCATCAGGGCATGGATGGTGGATTCGGCACCCGAATTGGGGTTGATCCGGCCGTCGGTTTCGATGCCGTCGATGGCCGTACCGGTTGCCGGGTTGTAGGCCGGAGCGCCGTTCGGGTTGGCGCCGAAGAACCAGGCGGCGGTCACTGCGGCGAGGTCGAGCAGCCCCGGGGCGTTCGCGGCCGCGGCGGTGGTGACGAGCCCCTGCACGCGAGAGTCGACGCCGTAGGCGATCTGCGCCTCACCCGGGGTGGGGCTCCAGGCGTTGTCCGGTCCGCCGGCGGCCAACAGCTGAGGGGTGAAGCGGGCAGCATCCTGCACGGCGGCGCCGAGCAAGTCCGTGCGTCCGAGCGCCGTGGACGCGGTGGCGATGGCAGCCGGGGCCAGTCCGCCCCAGGCGTGCCACAGGGTCTGCGACTTGTTCCACGGCATGATCGCGCCGAACGGCCACTCGGTGGCGGAGCCGGAGGACATCCCGGCGACCCCCTCGGTGAGCCGGGTCAGCGCGGTGCGGGCGGTGTCGTCGTCCGGGACGGCCGTGACGTAGGCGGCGAGGCCGAGCGCGGCCTCGGCGGAGGCATCCGCCCCGCCCGCGATGAGCCAGGCCGGCACGTTGACGCCGTCGGCCACATCGAAGGTGCCGTACTTGCCGAGCGACTGGCGCTCGAGGGAGTCGAGCGACAGGCGCAGGCGGTCCTGCAGGAACGCGGCAAACTCGGGGTCGGCATCCTGGAAGGCGGCGAAGCCCTCGCCGAGGGCCCAGACGGCGCGGGCCACCCAGTAGGACTCGGCCGAGTCGCTCGGGTCGGGCAGTTCCACCGGGCTGGCGCTGGGGGTGAGGGTGCCGTCGGGCTGCTGCCAGAGCACGACGTTTCCGGCGTTCGGACCGGTCGTGGTCTGCAGGTAGGTGAGGGAGCGCAGCGTCTGCACAGCGTGCTCGCGGCTGGTCTCGTCACCGGTCTGCTGCCAGTGGCGTAAGTAGACGACCGCGGTGCGGGCGATGTCGTCGGCGTTGTATGCGCCCTGGCTCCAGTGCCCGGTCGAGGGGTCGAGCGACCCGCCGCCGACCCTGCCGTAACTGCCGTCGGCCTGCTTATCGGCGTAGGTCCACGGCGCCTGGGCGGTGGGCTGCGCGTCGATTTCGTAGGTGGTGTGCCCCTCCACCGTGGCCAGCGGCACGGTGTCGAGCAGGAACGTGAGGTGGGACAGGTTGGTCAGCGGCGCGGACGCCGCGGCGGCGGGCCGGGTGGCGACGACTCCGGCCGGTGCACCGGATGCGCCGGCTGCACCGGATGGCGGTGCCGCGGCGGCCGCGGCGGTGCCGGCTCCGAGCAGGAGCAGCGAGACCGCGGCGGTGAGGGCCACGGCTTTCAGAGATCGCGGGCGGGGGGACTGTGAGCGAACAGCGTTGTACGTCATTTCTTCTCTCCTGGTTCAGCCTGAACCGGTTTGGTACAGCTAACTAAACCGGTTAAGGCGACGCGAGTCAAGAGAAGTGGCGCATTGCGTCCCCCATTCGGGGCTGGAGGGTCCCCGCATCGTCGAGAGTCGCCTCGTGTGCCGAGAATCGCCCGTGCAACGGGGACTCTCGGCACAATCGGCGACTCCCGCCGAGCGCGCGGGCGCCCGACCGGCTCAGCTTCGCGCGATCGGCACCTTCTTCGGCTCCTCGGCACCCTCGGGCACCGGCACGCGCACCTCGAGCACGCCGTCCCGGTAGGACGCCGTCACATCCTCTTCCTTGGCTCCGCGGGGCAGCGCAATGTCGCGCGTGAACGAGCCGTACCGGAACTCGGTCCGGTAACCGTCCTTGTCCTTGTGCTCGGTCTTTTCCTGCCGCTCGGCCTGGATGTGCAGCACGCCGTCGCTGACCGACACATCGACATCTCTTTCCGGGTCGATTCCAGGCAATTCCGCCCTCACAACCAGGCTGCCGCCGTCGCGGAATTCCTCCACCCGCAGGGCCGGAGTGTCCCAGTCGCCCTCGAAAAAGCGCCGCACCGGCTCCGGCATTTCGAAACGCTCGCGTTTTGCAAGTGCAGCCATGATTCGTCTCCTCCGTGTTGCCCGAATGTAGTCACTTGGATGTGGTCACCCGGATGTTGCTCCAGATGCCACACACAGTACCCCCGAGGCCCGTGCCACGCCGCGGCGATGGGGGCGACAGCGGCGACGGATGCCCGCGCAGCAGGTTCCCAGCGACCCCGCTTAACCTGAGCGAATGACCGTCATCCTGCAGCGCGATATCGCCAGCGAACGCACTTCCGCGCACCCGATCCGGCGCTTCCTGCGCCGGAGCCGCGCCTGGGTGGACCAGCATCCGCGGCTGCGCTGGCTCTACCGCACTGTGGTCGGCGTGCTCGGCTCCACGGTGGCCGTCATCGGGCTCCTCCTGGTGCCCCTGCCGGGGCCCGGCTGGCTGGTCGTCTTCCTCGGAATCGCGATCCTGGGCACGGAATTCCCCACCGCGCACCGCATCGCGGTGGCCCTCAAGCGCATCCTGACTACGGTCTGGGCGTGGTGGCGCTCCCGCCGGGCGCGCGCGTCCGCCGGAGGGTCGAGCGCTTCGGCTGGGTCCTAGGCCCGATCCGCCACCCCGCCCGCAGCGCCCGGGCCCGCGGCGCAGCTCGCCCGTACCTGGGCCGGCAGGGCGGTCAGATTCGCCCGCCGCTCGTCCGGAAGCCCGGCCGGGAGCAGGCCCGGCAGCAGCAGCGCCCACATCTCCTCCACCCGCTGGAAGAGGTCCGCCCGCCCGGTGAGCACCTGGGAGACGGTCTGCACGCCCGTGAAGGCGGGGCTGATGAAGTGCGCGGCGGCCTCTACATTCAGATCGGCCGAAACGTCGCCTTCATCGATCGCGCGTCGCAGCACCTTCCCGCAGACATCGATCCAGTCATGGAACGGACCGACCACCGGCACCGAGAAATTGGAGGCCTCCATGGTGAGACGGATGCCGGCACTCACCACCGGCTCGTCCCGCACCTGCGCCGCCAGCTCAAAAGTCATCAGGATGAGGGCTTGCAACCCGGGCACCGTGCCGTCCAGCAGCCTCTGGCCCAAGCCGATCGAGGCCTCGTGCTGCGCCTCGATCACGGCGAGCGCGAGCGCCTCCTTGGACGCGAAATGAAAATAGAGTGCGCCCTTGCTCACTCCGGCGGCGACTTCCAGTCCGGCCAGAGTCGTGCTGCCGTACCCGTGCTCCCGGAAGGCGACCGCCGCACCTCGGATGATCGCCGCCCGCGTTCCGATCGCCCGTTGTTGCTGCGCCATTCCACTCCTCGGTTATTCCGGTTTCCAGCGTAGCGACTGCCCGAACCGGGGTCGCACACGGCCCCGCGCATCCGTTGTATCGTCTCTGCCTCAATCGGCACCAATCTGCCTCAATCGACCCCACAGAAGATACCGTTTGGTATGGTTTAGGCACGGGACGCTGTGACTGGGGAAAACGGGCGTCTCAGGGGGTTCAACAGGGGAGGTCGTAATGATCGATAGTGCAGGCATGGTGCAGATGGCAGCACTCGGACTCGGCGGCCTCGCCGTTCTGGGCAGCGCGGCGCTGATCGCCGCCGCCCTGACACAGATCAGCCGGGCCATCCACCTGCGGCAGGCGGCGCGGGCGAGCTGGGTGCTGGCCGTCGTCTGCGCGCCGGTCTTCGGGGCGGTCGCCTGGTTCGCGGTCGGCAACCGGATCGACGCCGACCAGAGCTGACTGGAGCCGACCGCCGCCGGCGGTCGGCTCAGGTGTTCGGGCGCACGACCAGCACCGGGCACTTGGCGTGCCGCACGCACTGTTCGCTCACGGAACCCAGCAGCATGCCGCTGAGGCCGCCGCGGCCGCGGGAGCCGACCACGAGCATCCGTGCGCCTCGGGACACGTCGATCAGGGACTTCAACGGACTGGCGTAGACAGCCCGGTAGGTGACCTTCACGTCGGGGTGCTTGGCCACCTCGGCCATCACGGCCTCGCCGAGCTCAATGCGCACCGCGTCGGCATAGTCCTCGATCGACGCGACATAGCCGAATTCCCAGTTGGCCGGGCGCGGCGCCGTGTCGATGGACCACGCGCGCACCAGCACGACCGGTGCGTGCAGCTGCTCGGCGAGGTCGAGCGCCACGGTCACGGCGTGATCGGCGTGACCCGATCCGTCGTGTCCGACGACGATGCTGTCGCTGGAAACGGGAGTCTGTTCTGGCTGTGTGTCAGGCATGACCCCAAGCTACTCCGGGGGCCCGGGTCGCGACGCGCGCGCTGCTGCGTGTCGGCCGCCTGCTCCCAGCCCCTTCCCGCAGTGCCCCGGTAAGGTCTCCCCTATGACGTACCTGGGCACGCCGCGTCGACGACAGACCGCACTGGCGATGGTCGTCACTCTGGCCGTGCTGGGCGCTGGTCTGGCGCTGGCCGCGTCGGTGCACACCACCGACGAAGCAGCCGCGCCTACCGGTTTCGCCCCCGGTGCGATCATCAGCGACTACAACTTCTACAACGCCGACTCCCTGAACGAGGGCGAGATCCAGTCGTTCCTGGGGGAGCGCTCCTGCATCCCCCGTGACGGCTCACCGTGCCTGGCCGACTACGAGGAGAACACGATCTCCCAGCCGGCCCACGGCGAGGGGCACTGCACCGCCTACCCCGGGGGCCGCAACGAGTCGGCCGCCCGCATCATCGCGAAGGTGTCCGCGGCCTGCTCCATCAGCCCGAAGGTGCTGCTCGTGCTGCTGCAGAAGGAGCAGTCCCTGCTTACCCGGCCGAGCGCATCCGGTTATCTGCGCGCCACCGGCTACGGCTGCCCCGACACGGCCGACTGCGACACGGCGTACTTCGGCTTCTTCAACCAGGTCTACCGTGCCGCCTGGCAGTTCCGGCAGTACACCCAGGAGCCCGAGCGCGCCTACAAGATCGGAACCGTGCGCGTGGGCTTCAATCCGGATGCGAGTTGCGGGGTGTCCTCCGTCACCATCGAGAACCAGGCCACCGCGAACCTCTACAACTACACGCCGTACCAGCCCAATTCCGCCGCGCTGGCACGCCCGGGCACCGACGGCGACGGATGCTCGACGCACGGCAACCTGAACTTCTGGCGGTTCTACAACCAGTGGTTCGGGGCGTCGGAGGCCGTGGGCTATCCCACGGCGTTCAACTCGTGCCTGAACCTCGTCGGCGGCCAGCCCTGCCGCAAGCACGGGCTGTTGCCGACGCCCTGAGCGGTCCCGACGGTTCGCGTTTCCGCGCTGGTTTCTCCGCCGGTTTCTCCGCGCAGAGCGTAATCGCCCCGAGGTCCTGGGGCTCCGCCGGGTCCGGTCGCCCGGCCGGGCGAACACCCGTGACCTGGCACTCTCAATCCCTGATCAGGCGGTATTCCTGGCCCGAATGTGCGCGCACCGGACGGTGACGGGGCCCGGTGACACACCCGACCGGAACAGCTGGGCAGCCAACCCGATTCCCAGCCCGCACGGACCGGCCCCCCACTCCCGGTACCTAAACTCCTCCGATGACTACGAACGGTCGATCGGGTTTTTCGCCGACCGGCCGCCGCAATCGAAAGGATCCACTTTGAACAAGCACACGATCTCCCCGGCAGCCGACACCTCCCGCACCAAGCGCGTCGCCCTCGGCGCCGCCTCCGTGCTGACCGCCGGAGCCCTTCTCGGCGTCGGCGCGCAGGGCGCCACCGCCGCCCCTCAGAGCGCCGAGCCCACAACGAGTTTCAGCTCGAGTGCCGGCACGCGCGGGGATGCCGGCGCCACGGCGAACGGCGAATTCCTGGCGTCGCTTTCGGCCGAACTTCGCGCAGACCTTTCCCACGGGCAGAGCGGCAATGTGAAGGCCCAGAAGGTGGCCACCACCCTCTCCGAGCACGCCGAGCTGTTCGACACCCTGCCGGCGAACCTGCAGGATGACCTGACCGCGCTCACGGACGCCTCCGGGGCGACCGACCGGGCCGCCGCCGTCGACACCGTGCGCACCACCGCGCTGGCCGGCGGCTACGGCGAGGAGATCACGAAGATCGCCGAGGCCGTGCGGGACAACCCGGAGCACCCGTTGACCGCCGCCATGGAGGCCGCCCTGGGCAGTGACCTCGGCACCGCGCCGGGCACCGCGGACACCGACCCGACCGCGGACGCCGGATCCTCGGTGACGGAACTGGCCCTCAAGCTGGCGGACAACCCCGCGCTCCTCGACAACCTGCCGGCCGACCTGCAGGCCGACCTGGCCGAGCTGAAGAACGCGCCCGCCGCCGAGCAGGAGGCCGCCGCGCAGAAGCTCGAAGAATCCGCCCTCAGCGGCGACTACGGCAGCGTGGTCCAGAAGATCGCCGAGCGGGTCCAGGCACACGTGGCTGCCGAGGCTGACGCCGGTGCCCGTGCCGACGCGGGGGCCGGTGCCGACGCGGACATTCACGCCGGAAACTAGCACCCGCATTAGAACGGATGCCCGGACGCGCAGTGCGCGTTCGGGCATCCGTCTGCCTTGTCCCCCATTCGGGGACTGACCGCCCGGAGGCGGCGCGGCTAGGATCGCCTCACCCGAGCGGCTGACCCGACAGCTCCGGCAACGCGTTCCCAAGGCGATTCTCATGGGCACCACAGGACCCCGAAGTTTTCGCTCCCCCGCGGTTTTCGCTGCCCCGCCGCTGTCCCCGGCCGGGCATCCGCAGGACGACTCCCGCGGCGCAGAGCCTGACCGGCGAGTGCACGCGCTCGGGGCGTGGGCGGGTCGCTCACGACTCACCATCGCCGCCTGGCTCGTCGGGCTGGCCGTCACCAGCGCCCTGTTGTGGAGCCCCGCCGTGGTCTTCGGGGTCCGCAATCCCTCGGCTCACCTCGTTCTCGACTCGGTCGACGCCTGCGTGGCGTTGCTGGTGGCGTCCCTCGTGTTCGGTCGGTTCCTGCGGCACGGCCGGCTGCAGGATCTGCTGCTCTTCCAGGGTCTCGTGCTGCTTGCCGCGGCGGGCCTGGGCCTGACCTACCTGACCGAGGTGCTCGGCGGAATCCGCGCGGAAACGCTCGACATCTGGCTTCCGCTGGCCATCCGGGTCGTGGGCGCCCTGCTGATCCTGGCCGCTGCCCTGGCGCACACGCGACCCGCGAAACGGATGCTCCGGCGCCGGCTGCTGGCGCTGGTTCCCCTCCCCCTGGTGGCCGCGGTCTACCTCGCCCTCTGGACCGGCCGGGACCGGCTCCCCGTGGCGTTCGACCCGGGTTCCGCCCCGGTTTCCGCGGAGAACGCGCTCCTGACGGGCCATCCCGTGCTGCTCCTCGCCCAGGGCGCGGCGGCCGTGAGTTTCTTCATCGCCTCGGTGGCCTTTGCGTCACAGTCGGCCAAACGGGACGACGAACTGCTCCGCTGGCTCGGCCCGGCCTGTGCGCTCGGGGCGTTCGCCCGCCTGAACTACGTGCTCTTCCCATCCCTGTACACGGACTGGCTCTACACCGGGGATCTTCTCCGCACCGGCTGCTACCTGCTGCTGCTGGTCGGCGCGGCGCGGGAGATCCGGACCTACTGGCGGGCGCAGGTCACCGCGGCGGTGCTCGATGATCGGCGGCGGCTCGCCCGCGAGCTGCACGACGGAGTGATTCAGGAGCTCGCCTATATCCGCGCGGAAAGCCACGCCATTCCCGTGGATGTCGCATCCGGCATCCGTATCGTCAACGCCTGTGATCGCGCCCTCGACGAGGCGCGGGCGGCCGTGCAGGCGCTCGGACGCACGAGCGATGAGCCGCTGAGTTTCACCGTTCACCGGGCGGCCACGGAGCTGGCCGCGAGGTACGGAATCGACCTGCGGGTCGACCTCGATGAGGCCATCACCGTCGATTCGGAGCAGCAACACGCGCTGATGCGCATCACCCGGGAGGCGGTGTCCAACGCGGTGCACCACGGCAAAGCCATGGGGGTGCACATCCGGCTCAGCGAGGCCGGAGGCCGTCGGCGCCTCGCGATTGCGGACGACGGGGTGGGGTTCGATGTGCCGGCCGGCACCGACACAACCGGTTACGGCCTGGTCAGCATGCAGGCTCGGGCGCGGGCGCTTCCGGGCACGTTCAACGTGGAGGCACGACCCGCGGGCGGAAGCGTGGTGACGGTCCAGTGGTAGACGGCACCGGCATCCGCGTCGTCATCGCCGACGACCATGCCCCGATACGATCGCTGATCCGCCAGGCCCTCGAGGCCGGTGGCTGCGAAATCTGCGGCGAGGGAGCAAGCGCAGCGGATGCGATCCGGCTCGCCCTCGATCACCGCCCCGACGTGGTGCTGCTCGATATCAACATGCCGGGGAATGGGATCCACGCCGCCCGGGAGATCGGCCGGAGCCTGCCGGAGACGCCCATCGTGATGCTCACGATGTCGAAGGACGACGACGACCTCTTCGATTCCCTGCGCGCGGGTGCCTCAGGCTACCTGCTCAAGGATACCGATCCCGGCGCTCTGCCGGGTGCGCTGCGGGCTGTTCTGGCGGGCGAGGCGGCCATGGCGCCGGAGCTCATGCTGCGGGTGCTCGGCGAGTTCCGGGCGCCCGCGCGGCGCCGCTTCCTGCGCCGCTCCGTGGCCGCGAGCAAGCTCAGCGCGCGGGAGTGGGAGGTGATGGAGTTGCTTGCGGAGGGAAACTCCACCAAGGCGGTAGCCGCCCGGTTGTTCGTGTCGCCGACGACGGTGCGGGTGCACGTCTCGGCTGTGCTCCGCAAGCTCGCCCTCACGGACCGCGAGAGCGCTTTCGAGCGGCTCCGTGACGAACGCGGCGAGCGGGGCTCACCTCGGTCGTAGAGCCTGGCGGGCCGCGGCGGCCGGCACGATTCCCGCGTCTGGGGGCGCAGGACGGAAGGCCCCGAGTTCCGCTCGGGGCCTTCCGTGTTCCGCTTGCGCTCGGTGCCTACTTCAGCATGAAGTTGGCACTGATCGTGGAACCGTCCTGGGCGGTCATGGTGACCACGGCGCAGGTACCCGGCTTCTTGGGGGTCTGCCAGTTCTGGATGAACTGCCCCGACGTCGAGTCATACCGCAGGCTCGTGCCACCCGTGGTGGTGAGTTCGATCGCATCCGTCACCGCGGACGAACCCGGGCAGGTCACGGCCGTGGCGGTGAAGCTCTTGACGGCCGAGACGCTGGTGAGTTCGGCACCGGAGAAGATCTCGAACTTCAGCGGGACGGAGCTGCCGCCCTTCACCGTGTTCCAGACGTTGGCTCCCATATCGACCGGGGCGTAGAAGCCCTTCAGGGACCAGGCCAGCACCGTGTACGCGACCCTCGACGTGCTCGTATTGCCGGCCGTGTCGGTGGCGGTCGCCAGGTACGAGTGATCCCCGACTCTGGTGCCGCCGCCGGTCACGACGCAGGAGGCAATTCCGGACAGGGCGTCGGTCGCGTAACAGCTGGGCGCGGCCGGGTTGCTTCCGTACTGGTAACTACCGGTGGGGCCGCCCAGGAGAGCAACGGTGGGTGCGGTCGTGTCGATGTCGATCCCCGACACGCTCGCGGTCGCGGTGTTGCCGGCCCGGTCGGTCGCGGCGCCCGTCACTGACTGGCCCGCCCCCTCGACCAGGGTCACGTCGCCCGCACAGGTGGCGATGCCGGATCCCGCATCACGGCAGGTGAAGCCGACGACGACGTCCGCCGCGTACCAGCCGGCGGCGTTGGGGGCGGCCGGGTCGAGGGTGGACGAGATGGTCGGGTCGACGGAGTCGATGTTGATCCCGGTCGTCGTCACGGTCGTCGTGTTGCCGGCCTTGTCGGTCACGGTACCCGTCACCGACCGGTTCGCGCCGTCCGGCAGGGTTGTGTCGCCCGGGCACGTGGCGATTCCGGACCCTCCCACATCCTCACACGTGAAGTGGACGATGACGCCCGCGTCCGTTGTGTACCAGCCGTCGTTGCCCTCGGGGGCGACCGGGTTGAGAGTGTACGAAATGGTCGGGTCGACGGTGTCGATGTTGACCACCGCTGCGGTCGCGTCAGCGGTGTTGCCGGCGTTGTCCGTCGCGGTGCCGGTCACGTTGTTCACACCGTCGGTCAGGGTGATGTCGGCCGGGCAGGCGGCGATGCCGGACCCGCCGACATCCGTGCAGGTGAAGTCGACTGTGACGAAGCTCGTGTACCAGCCGTTGGCGTTCGCGTCGACCGGGTCGAGCGTGTACGAAATGGTCGGGTCGACGGTGTCGATGTTGACCACCGCTGCGGTCGCGTCAGCGGTGTTGCCGGCGTTGTCCGTCGCGGTGCCGGTCACGTTGTTCACACCGTCGGTCAGGGTGATGTCGGCCGGGCAGGCGGCGATGCCGGACCCGCCGACATCCGTGCAGGTGAAGTCGACTGTGACGAAGCTCGTGTACCAGCCGTTGGCGTTCGCGTCGGCCGGGTCGAGCGTGTACGAAATCGTCGGGTCGACGGTGTCGACGGTGATCCCGGACACTGTCACGGACGCGGTATTACCGGCATTATCGGTCGCGGTACCCGTCACCGACTGGTCCGCACCGTCCATCAGGATCACGTCGGCCGGGCACGTGGCGATGCCGGATCCTCCGACGTCTTCACACGCGAAGTGGACCAGGACGCCCGAGTCCGTCGTGTACCAGCCATTGGTACCGTCGGGGTCTACCGGGTTGAGCGTGTACCCGATGGTCGGGTCGACCGTGTCGACGACCGTGTAGGTCACCGTCGCCGTTGGGGCGTTGAGCCCGCCGGCGTCGGTGTAGTCGCAGGTCGTGGTCTGGGTGCCGAGGCCATTCAGCAGCGCCCCGGTGGTCACGGAGGCGGCCGTGGGGTTGACGTCTTCGGCGTCGACCACCAGGCAGGTGGCGGTCGGCACGGTACCGATTTCATAGCTGGCCCCGTTGCTCACCCCGTTGACCGAGACCGAAGGCGCGGTGTTCGTCGGAACCGGCTGGGTGATGCTAATGGGGATACCGACCTGGTTCTTGAATTCTCCGCCGCCGGCCGGCTGCGCCAGGATGAGGACCGTCACGGTACCGCTCTGGGCAGCGGTGCCCGCTGTGAAACTGACCGGGAAATCGTCGGTGCAGTTCGTGATGACCATGGGGTTGGGGCTGGCCGTGACGCCGGAGGGTGCGACCACGGTGAGTTTCAGCGGGCTATCACCCGCATCGATGTTGCATCCGATGTCGCCGTCACTCTTGCCGTTGGCGTTGAGCCTCATCGTGGCGCTTCCGGCCGTTTCCGATCCCGCAACGAGGGTGACACTGGCCGAACCCTCGATGCTGTCCTGAATGATGTCCGCGTAGGCAACCCCACCGAAGGCCAGGACGCTCACCGCCGTGATGGCGGTGATCGTCGTTGCGATACCCGTTCGCTTCAATATTCGTTTCATGGTGGCTGCCCCTGCGCTCGGCGGGAAAACCCTCGGGTGGGCCATCCCTCCCACGAAGGTATGTCTGCGCCGGATCCTCGGGAACGGCGGGGGCGTTCAAACAGCTAAACGCATGGTCCCAGGACCGTTTGAATCCCTAAACGCGTCAGAACCTCGGCACACATGCCCGGTCAGGGGTGCCCGCGCCATAATGGCGCCATGGCCGAAATCAAGACGCAGCCGACGGATGCCTCCGTCGAGGACTTCCTGGATGCCGCGACGCCCGCCCGCCGCCGCGCGGACGGCAAGGCCCTCGACGCGCTCTTCCGCGAGGTGACGGGCGCCGACCCTGTCCTGTGGGGTCCATCGATCGTGGGCTACGGCAGCTACCGCTACGTGTCGCCCGCGAACCCGCGCACCCGCGGAGACTGGCCGAAGACGGGGTTCTCTCCGCGCAAGGCGCAACTGTCGATCTACGGGCTCAAAGACCTCCCCGAGGGCGCCGCGCTCCTCCCGCGGCTCGGCGCGTACACGGAGGGGGCGGGGTGCGTCTACGTGAAGAAGCTCGACGACATCGACCTCGGTGTTCTGCGTCGGCTGGTCGCGATCGCCTGGTCCCGGGGCGACGACCCCGCGCCGGCGGCGGCCACGGAGTAGGTGGCCGGCCCGCACCCCGTCGAAACAGACAGTTCCGGTCGAGTTCGCCCGGCATAGCGGGCGACCTCGACCGGAACTGTCGACGTCGGCGGTGCGGTCACACGATCGGGACTAGAAGTCCCAGTCGGCGTCTTCCGTGTTGACGGCCTTGCCGATGACGTAGGAGGAGCCCGACCCGGAGAAGAAGTCGTGGTTCTCGTCGGCGTTCGGCGAGAGCGCGGCCAGGATGGCCGGGTTCACGTCGGTGACGGTCTTCGGGAACATGGCCTCGTAGCCGAGGTTCATCAGCGCCTTGTTGGCGTTGTAGTGCAGGAATTTCTTGACGTCCTCGGTCAGGCCGTGCTCGTCGTAGAGGTCCTGCGTGTACTGGATCTCGTTCTCGTAAAGCTCGAACATGAGATTGAAGGTGTAATCCTTGATCTCATCGCGGCGCTCCTGCGACGACGCCTCGAGCCCCTTCTGGAACTTGTAACCGATGTAGTAACCGTGTACGGCTTCGTCCCGGATGATCAAACGGATGAGGTCGGCCGTGTTGGTGAGGCGGGCGCGGCTCGAGAAGTACATCGGCAGGTAGAAGCCCGAGTAGAACAGGAACGACTCGAGCAGAACCGAGGCGACCTTGCGCTTGAGCGGGTCGTCGCCCTGGTAGTACTTCATCACGATCTCGGCCTTGCGCTGCAGGTTGACGTTCTCCGTCGACCAGCGGAACGCCTCGTCGATCTCCTTCGTCGACGCGAGGGTCGAGAAGATCGAGGAGTAGCTCTTGGCGTGCACGGACTCCATGAACGCGATGTTCGTGTAGACGGCCTCTTCATGGGGCGTGATCGCATCCGGAATCAGCGACACGGCACCCACAGTGCCCTGGATCGTGTCGAGCAGGGTCAGCCCCGTGAACACGCGCAGGGTGAGCTGCTGCTCCGCCGGGGTGAGCGTGGCCCAGGACTGCACGTCGTTTGACAGCGGGACCTTCTCCGGCAGCCAGAAGTTGTTCGTGAGGCGGTTCCAGACCTCGACGTCTTTTTCGTCTTCGATCTTGTTCCAGTTGATCGCGTCAACGTGGGAGACGAGCTTGAGCTTGTCAATCATTGGTTGTTCCTTAGTCGGCGGTGCATAGGCGATTCAGCGTTCGGAGAGCTCGGGTTCGGGGAGCTCGGGGCAAACTCACTCAGAGAGCGCAGGAAACACAACCCTCGACCTCGGTGCCCTCGAGGGCCATCTGGCGCAGACGGATGTAGTAGATGGTCTTGATGCCCTTTTTCCACGCGTAGATCTGCGCGCGGTTGATGTCGCGGGTGGTGGCGGTGTCCTTGAAGAACAGCGTCAGCGACAGGCCCTGGTCGACGTGCTGCGTGGCAGCGGCGTAGGTGTCGATGACCTTCTCGTAGCCGATCTCGTAGGCATCCTGGTAGAACCCGGTGTTGTCGTTCGTCATGAACGGCGCCGGGTAGTAGACGCGGCCGAGCTTGCCTTCCTTGCGGATCTCGATCTTCGACGCGATCGGGTGGATCGATGCGGTCGAGTTGTTGATGTAGGAGATCGACCCGGTCGGCGGCACGGCCTGCAGGTTCTGGTTGTAGATGCCGTGCTCCACAACGGATGCCTTGAGCTCGGCCCACTCTGCCTGCGTGGGAATGTGCACGTCGGCCTGCGCGAACAGCTCGGCGCCGCGCGCGGTGGCCGGCTCCCAGATCTGGTCGGTGTACTTGTCGAAGAACGTGCCGGAGGCGTAGGTGGAGTCTTCGAAGCCGACGAACGCATTGCCGCGCTCGATGGCCAACTTGTTCGAGGCGCGGAGGGCGTGGAACAGCACCGTGTAGAAGTAGATGTTGGTGAAGTCGATGCCCTCCTCGCTGCCGTAGTAGATACGCTCCCGGGCGAGGTAACCGTGCAGGTTCATCTGGCCCAGGCCGATGGCGTGCGACTTGTCGTTGCCGTCTTCGATCGAGCGCACGGAGGAGATGTGGCTCTGCTCCGACACCGAGCTGAGGCCGCGGATGGCGGTCTCGACGGTCTTGCCGAAGTCGGGCGAGTCCATGGACAGGGCGATGTTCATCGACCCGAGGTTGCAGGAGATGTCCTTGCCGATCTGGTCGTACGACAGGTCCTCGTTGTAGGTGGTCGGGGTATTGACCTGGAGGATCTCCGAGCAGAGATTCGACATGTTGACGCGACCCTTGATCGGGTTCGCCGCGTTGACGGTGTCCTCGAACATGATGTACGGGTAGCCGGACTCGAACTGGATCTCGGCGAGCGTCTGGAAGAAGTCGCGGGCTTTCATCTTGGACTTCTTGATGCGCGGGTCGTCAACCATCTCGTGGTACTTCTCGCTGACGGAGATGTCGGCGAACGGCACCCCGTAGACGCGCTCGACGTCGTAAGGCGAGAACAAGTACATGTCCTCGTCTTTCTTCGCCAGCTCGAACGTGATGTCGGGCACGACCACGCCGAGGGACAGCGTCTTGATGCGCACCTTCTCGTCGGCGTTCTCACGCTTGGTATCGAGGAAGCGCATGATGTCGGGGTGGTGCGCGTGCAGGTAGACCGCGCCGGCACCCTGACGGGCACCGAGCTGGTTGGCGTAGCTGAAGGAGTCTTCGAGCAGCTTCATCACCGGGATGATGCCGCTGGACTGGTTCTCGATCTGCTTGATCGGTGCACCGGACTCACGGATGTTGCTGAGCAGCAACGCGACGCCGCCGCCGCGCTTCGACAGCTGCAGCGACGAGTTGATGCCGCGGGAGATCGACTCCATGTTGTCTTCGATACGGAGCAGGAAGCAGGAGACGAGCTCCCCGCGCTGCGCCTTCCCGGAGTTCAGGAAGGTGGGGGTGGCGGGTTGGAAACGCCCCGCGATGATCTCCTCGACGAGGGAGATCGCGAGCTGCTCGTCACCCTGAGCGAGGCCCAGCGCGGTCATCACGACTCGGTCTTCGAAACGCTCGAGGTACCGTTTTCCGTCAAACGTCTTCAGCGTGTACGAGGTGTAGTACTTGAACGCGCCGAGAAAGGTCTGGAAGCGGAATTTCTTCGAGTACGCCAGCTTGTTGAGGTCGGTGATGAACTCGAACGAGTACTGGTCGAGCACGGCCTGCTCGTAGTATTCCTTCTCGACGAGGTAGTCGAGGCGTTCGCGCAACGTGTGGAAGAACACCGTGTTCTGGTTGACGTGCTGCAGGAAGAACTCCCGCGCAGCCTCGCGGTCCTTCTCGAACTGGATTTCCCCGTTCGGGCCGTACAGGTTGAGCATGGCGTTGAGGGAGTGATAATCCATCGCCAGGCCGGGAGCCGGGTGAGCCATGGTCTTCACGGCTGTTGCTTCCAAAATGATTCCAATCCGTCGTGGACGATGCGCACATCATCCGGAGTTCCAAATACTTCAAAGCGAAACATGTGGGGCACCTTGCACTTCTGGGCGATGATGTCCCCGGCGAGGCAGTAGCCGGTGCCGAAGTTCGTGTTGCCCGCGCCGATGACGCCGCGGATGAGCGAGCGGTTCTGCTCGTCGTTCAGGAACGTGATGACCTGTTTGGGCACCGCTCCCTTGCTGTCGCCGCCGCCATACGTCGGCACGACCAGCACGTAAGGTTCGCTGACCTGGAGCGGCTCATCGCGCGCGTAGATCGGGATGCGAGCGGCCGGGCGACCCAACTTCTCAATGAAGCGGTGCGTGTTGCCCGAGGTGCTGGAGAAATACACGATATCGGTCATGGAACACCTCCTGTTGCTGAGAAGTCGGCACGCCAAACGACGCTTTTTTACGGACTGTTGCGACGCCACCCCCTGGCGCCGCGGTGCTACGCGAGGCGCTGCGCGAGTTCGTTGATCTTGTCGGGGCGGAAGCCCGACCAGTGATCTTCGTCGGTGATAACGACGGGAGCCTGCAGGTAGCCCAGGGCCTTGACGGCTTCCAGGGCGTTCTCGTCGAGCGAGAGGTCGAGGATTTCGTATTCGATGCCCTTGTTGTCCAGGGCGCGGTAGGTCGCAGTGCACTGCACGCAGGAGGGCTTGGTGTAGACCGTGATTGCCATGGAGGGCCTTTCTCGTCGTTCAGGGATCAGTATTCAAAATCGGTTCAAACATCAGTGCTCAAAATCGGTTTTCATGTGAAATCTGAAGTTCAAGGCGTGCTGTGTGTTGAACTTCAATACTACATCTAGTGATGCTCGAAGGGAATGGCCACTACATACAGTAGTTACAAGTATGTAGTTATCCACCGACATTCCACCGGTTGTGCACAGCCCCACGGATGCGAGTCGAGCCGAATCACGCGGAATGCGGCAAAGTTATCCACAGGCAGCGCAGGGGCAGAACTCGAGCCTGTGGAAACCCTGTCGGCGTGTCGCTCGCCCTGAGGCGCGCCGCGAACGCGGTCGCCCAATCCCAGCGGTCGAAGCTGCAGGGCATGGTCGATCATGGCGACGCTCACGAGAAAGCTCGTGCTTGCCGCGGACGCGTGCGACAGCACGAGCGGCCGGCCCGCGGCCGCGACCGTCGAAAGCACAAACGGGCGGTAGCGCTGATCGGGATCGGCGGAACGCCGCAACTCCCCCGAAACGTAGATGCCGCGGCGCGTGCGCACGAGTTCACCGCGGCGGATCAGGGCGTCGACGGCGTGTGAGTTGAGGCCGCGTTCCCGGAGCGCGGCATAGGTGACGAGCCCGTCGAAGCGGGCGCTGACGATGTCGAGGAGTTTGGTCTCACCTCACCCTGCGGGCGGCGGCAGCGAGCCGGACACGCGAGAGGGCCGGCCCCCGTGAGGAGCCGGCCCTGGTGTCGAGATGCTGTGATGCAGGTGTACTGCCGGGTTGTTACTCGGTCAGCGGGGCGAGATTCGGGTCGTTCGCGTATGCCTCGGACGCGTTTTCCTTGGTCACGATGACCGGGGGCAGCAGGTAGGCCGGGACGACGATCTTGCCGTTGTCGTAGGACTCGGTGTCGTTGACCTCGGGGGTGTCGCCCTTCTGGAGAACGTTGACCATCTCGATGGCCTTGTCAACGAGCACGCGGGTGTCCTTGTTGATGGTGGAGTACTGCTCGCCGGCCATGATCGACTTGACCGACTCGACCTCGGAGTCCTGCCCGGTGACGACTGGGATGTCCTTGCCGGCGGCCTTCACCGAGGTGATGATCGCACGAGCGAGGGTGTCGTTCGGGGAAAGAACGCCATCGAGCGTCTTGTCGCCGTACGTGCTGGTAAGCAGCGCGTCCATGCGGCTCTGAGCGTTCTCAGCCTTCCAGCCGGCGGTCGCCGTCTGCTTGATGTCGGTCTGGCCGGAGGCGACGACGAGGGTTCCGTCATCGATCTTCGGCTGCAGCACGCTCATCGCGCCGCCGAAGAAGACGGCGGAGTTGGCGTCATCCGAGGAACCGGAGAACAGCTCGATGTTGTACGGGCCTTCCGGCTTCTTCGTGGCCAGTCCGTCCAGGAGCGCCTGGCCCTGGAGTTCGCCGACATTGAAGTTGTCGTAGGCGACGTAGTAGTCCACGGCCTCGGTGTTCAGGATGAGGCGGTCGTAGGCGATCACGATGGCGCCGGCGTCGCGGGCCGACTGCACCTGGGTGGCGAGCTGGCCACCGTCAGCGGCACCGATGATGATGACCTTGGCACCGTTGGTGACCATGGCCGAGATCTGGTCCTGCTGGTCCTTGACCGTGGTCGAGGCACCGGCATACTGCACGTCGCCCTTGTAGCCGGCCTCCTTGAGGCCGTCTTCGAAGAGCCCGCCGGCGAGGACCCAGTTCTCAGAGGTCTTTGAGGGGAGGGCGACGCCGATGACCGAATCCTGGGCGAAGCCGGCAGCAGCGCCGTCTTCGCCGGCGGTGTCCGTGCGGGTGGAGCAACCTGAGAGTGCCATCAAGGCCACTGCGGCGATCGCAGTTGTCGCAAGAATCTTTCGCATTGTCGATTTCTTTCTGTTCGTTGTGGTTTGGTGAAGGGAAAAATCTGGGCTAGTTGGGCCGCGTGGCCTGCGGCCGCGCGCTCTCCGGGGTGCCCGTGTCGGGCACGACCAGGGGTGGCTCCGCCGGGAATTCGGCAGTCTTCTTCTTCTGGGTCAGGAGGCCGATGATCGAGGGACGACCCTGGCTCTTGTTCCACACGTCGACACCCACGGCCACCAGGAGCACCATGCCCTTGATGATCTGAACCCAGTCGGAGCCGACACCCAGCAGCTGCAGGCCGTTGTTCAGCACCGCCATGACGAGACCACCGATGATGGAGCCTACGACGGTTCCGATTCCGCCGGACACGGCAGCGCCACCGATGAACACGGCGGCGATCGCATCGAGCTCCCAGCTGAGGCCGTCCTGCGGGCCGGAGGCCACCGAGCGGGCCACGAAGATCATGCCGGCCAGGGCCGAGAGGATCGACATGTTCATCATGACGAGGAAGTTCACCCGACGGGACTTGACCCCCGAGAGTTCGGCGGCGAGCTTGTTGCCGCCGACCGCGTAGACGTGACGGCCGAAGATCGTGTTACGAGTGACGAACGCGTAGAAGAGAACGAGCACTCCGAGGATGATTCCGGAGACCGGGAAGCTTGTGCCGACGCGGCCACCGGCGAAGAGGACGGATGCGTAGACGATGACGGCACAGAGAAGGGCGACTTTCACGATGCTCACCCACAGCGGTGCGGGCGTCGAACCCATGATCTTCTGAACCCGGCGGGCACGCCATTCGGAGTAGACGACCGCGACCACGATGATGAGCCCCAGAAGCAGGGTCAGGTTGTTGTAGCCCGTGTTCGGGCCGACCTCAGGAAGGTAGCCGGAGCCGATGATCGTGAAGCCGTCAGGAACGGGGACCGTGTTGGCGTTACCGATGACCTGGTTGCCGCCGCGGAAGATGAGCATGCCGGCCAGGGTGACGATGAAGGCGGGAACCCCAACGTAGGCAACCCACGCACCTTGCCAGGCGCCGATCAGCATTCCCACAAACAGCCCGAGCAGGATGGCCAGCGGCCACGGGAAGTTCCAGTCCCGCATCGCGGTGGCCACCACGATGCCGACGAAAGCGGCAACGGATCCGACCGACAGGTCGATGTGGCCGGCGATGATCACCATGACCATGCCGATGGCGAGGATGAGGATATAGGAGTACTGGCTGACCAGGTTGATCAAGTTGCCGGACGACAGCGTCAGTCCGTCGGTCAGGTACTGGAAGAGCAGAATGATGGCGATCAGGCTGAAGAGGATGCCGAACTGCCGCAGGTTCGAGCTGCCGCTGCCGAAGATCTTCTTCAGATCACCAAGAGCGCCTCTGCGAGTACTCGTGTCTTCACTCATATGCTCTGAACCTTCTTCCGTGCGGAGGTCATACTTTTCATCAGGGTTTCGGGATCGGCGGACTCCGCCGGGATGCAGTCGGTGATCGCACCCTCGAAGACCGTGTAGATCCGGTCGGCGAGGCCGAGGAGCTCCGGGAGCTCAGAAGAGATCAGGATGACTCCCTTGCCCTGTTCGGCGAGCTGCTGGATGATGCCGTAAATCTCGTATTTCGCGCCGACGTCGATGCCACGGGTCGGCTCGTCCAGGATCAGCAGGTCAGGGTCCGTGAACATCCACTTGGCCAGAACGACCTTCTGCTGGTTGCCGCCGGAGAGTTTGGAGACGCCCGCATTGACGCTGGGTGTCTTGATCCGCAGGCTTTTGCGGTATTGCTCGGCGATTCCGAATTCTTTGGAGTCGTTCACGACCTGCCCGGCCGAGATCTTCGAGAGCTTGGCCGAGACGACGGAACGCTTGATGTCGTCGAGCAGGTTCAGGCCGAGTGCCTTGCGGTCCTCGCTCACGTAGGCGAGGCCGTGGTCGATCGCGTCGGCCACGCTCTTCAGGACGATTTCCTTTCCGTCCTTGTAGAGGTGGCCGGAAAGGAAATTGCCGTAGGAGCGCCCGAAGATGCTCATCGCCAGTTCGGTGCGCCCGGCGCCCATCAGGCCGGCGATGCCCACGATCTCACCCTTGCGCACGTTCAGGCTGGAACCCTTCACGACCATGCGCTCGGCGACCTGCGGGTGCTGCACGGTCCAGTCACGCACCTCGAAGAAGACCTCGCCGATGTGCGGTGTGCGGTCCGGGAAACGGCTCTCTAGGCTGCGCCCGACCATGCCCCGGATGATCCGGTCTTCGTTGACTCCGTCGGCCACGACATTCAGGGTTTCGATCGTCTTGCCGTCGCGGATGATCGTGATCGAGTCTGCGACCTGTTCGATCTCGTTGAGCTTGTGGGAGATCATGATCGAGCTGATTCCCCTGCCCTTCAGCCCGCGGATCAGGTCCAGCAGATGCATGGAGTCCGACTCGTTCAGGGCCGCGGTCGGCTCATCGAGGATGAGCACCTTGACCGACTTGTTGAGGGCCTTGGCGATCTCGACCAGCTGCTGCTTGCCGACGCCGATGTTCTTGATCAGGGTGTCGGGGTCGTCCCGCAGCCCGACGCGCGCCAGCAACTCGAGCGCCGTCTTCTTGGCGGTGATCCAGTCGATTGCACCCCACTTGGTCGGCTCGTTGCCGAGGAAGATGTTCTCGGTGATGGAGAGTTCCGGGATGAGCGCAAGTTCCTGGTGGATGATGACGATGCCCGCTTCTTCGCTCGAGCGGATGTCCTTGAAGTGCACGTTCTGACCCTGGTAGATGATGTCGCCCGTGTATGTGCCGGAGGGGTAGACCCCGGAGAGCACTTTCATCAGGGTGGACTTGCCGGCACCGTTCTCGCCGCAGATCGCGTGGATCTCGCCGCGATTCACCGTGATGGAGACGTCCGACAGGGCCTTGACCCCGGGAAACTCCTTGGTGATGGACCGCATCTCAAGGATTACGTGGTCAGTGGACATCGTTGGACTCCTCACGCCCGGGGGCCACTACAGGTATCCCATACCGACAACGGAATGGACGCGCGAAGGATCATCCCGCTCCCGCTCAGCAGGGCGGCAGCGGAGCTGCCGGGCAGGTGGAAAAGTGTGCTCACAAGCTTGACCTCAATGTCATGCGTTTGGAAAAAAGTGCTGGAGATCGAGTCCATGTGACCGATCACATTGACACTATAGACCCGGTGATAGTCCCGGTGTCAAGTTTCGTTTTGTCACGCTTGCGTAACAGGCTGTTGCTCCCCTGAGCGGGGTCTGAGGTCAGGACATTCCGCCGAGCCCAGCCGGCTCACGGACGGTCCCGGCGGGGCGGCTTACCACTTCTTTAGTGCTGTGCGGAAACAGGGAACTGCTCGACAATGCGCTCAAGGAACTCCGGAGAGAGTCGCGGGGGAGAGCGAACCCTTCACGGGTGATCGAGGCGAGGTCGCGCATGTGCCGAACTCAGAACGCGGGCGGTGCGGTCGAGCCGCGCACGATGAGCTCGGGAATGATCGGGTCGCTCCGCTCGATCGGTACCCCGCCGCTGAGGTTGCTGAGCAGAAGGGCGATGCACCGCCGCCCGAGTTCGGCAAAGTCCTGGCGCACTGTCGTGAGCGGTGGCCAGAAGTGTGCCGCTTCGGGAATATCGTCGTAGCCGACGATACTCATGTCGCGCGGCAGGTCGAGGCCCGCCTCGCGGCAGGCGTGCATGAACCCGAGCGCCATCAGATCATTCGACGCGAAGATGGCCGTGAAGTCCCGCCTCCGGAGCAGTTCTCGTCCGGCACGGTATCCGAAGTCGGCGGTCCAGTCGCCCAGAATCGGCGCCATGGTCGGCACATCCATTTCCCACATCTCGTCGAGGAAGCCGCGCATTCGGGCCTCGGCCTCAATCCAGTCCTGGGGTCCGGCAAGGTGGTAGATACTCCGATGGCCGAGGTCGATCAGGTGCCGCGTGGCCTGTCTGGCACCGGTCATCTGGTCGACGGACAGGGAATTGTCGAGGCGGCCGGTGGACTGCAGGGTGACGAACGGCACGTCGATGGACAGCTGTTCCAGGGCGTCGAAGACCCGCACCTGCGGCGCGATCACGACGATGCCCTCCACGGACTGGTTCATCAGGTGCTCCAGCGCCGCCTCGATCGACTCCGTGTCGACGGATGTGAGGTTCGCGGTGTTGACGTAATAGCCGGCTTCCTGGGCGGCGTCCTGGATGGCGGCGATGCTGCTCGCCGGCCCGTAGGCACTCTCCGCCGAGAGCAGGCCGATGGTGCGCGAACGCCCGCGCGACAGTGCGCGGGCCGCCCGGTTCGGCCGGTACTGCAGGTCTTCCATGACCTGCAACACCTTCGCCTTGGTGGAATCACGGATGCTGGGGTGGTCGTTGAGCACGCGCGAAACGGTCTGATGCGAGACCCCCGCGAGGCGCGCCACATCACGGATGCTCGGGGCACGCCCCTTGGGCAGATCGATAGTCACAGGAAGACCTTGTTGGCATGTGCACGGTCACAATTGTGAACGCAAATCAAGTATGCACTCCGGTGAGGCTGCGCGAGGCACCTCACTGCGGACTCCTGCCATGCCCCCTGCGACGGGGTGACCGGGCAAACGCAGCGGATCGACGACGAATGCCGCCGCAGGCATGTTGAGCCGGGCTTGATTCATATAACAGAATACGATGCCCTGCGCGCCGACTCTCAATGCTCTACCAACCGCACGGCCACCGCCACATTCACACCCACACCCACACCCACACCCACACCCTGCGTTGGGCCCGCCGCACCCGGTATCAAACCAATTCGACGGAGATTTTCGCGTGTAACCGCTCTCTTGGCCCATTCAGTGCCGATTTGGGCAAAATCTCGGCTCTCCTGCTGCTTCTGTGGGTTAATCCCGGCCGGGGAGTGCGGGTTTGTGGCCGCCGAGGCTGAGCATGGCGAGGGCGATGAGGGCGTCGGGTGATTTGAAGCCGAAGGCGATGCGGGTAATGAGCCGGAGCTTGGTGTTCATGGATTCGATGCGGCCGTTGGAGAGGCCGTGCTCGATCGATGCAAGGATCGCGGCCCGGTGCTTGACGATGGAGCGTTGGAGTTTCACGAACGACGGG
>NZ_SOGC01000043.1:0-45396 GCF_004402765.1 Cryobacterium sp. TMT2-17-1 | reverse complement strand
GGCTCCCTAACGAATTCGACGGAGATTTTACCGATTTCGAGCCCAAACGGATGTTCTGGGCCGGTTCTGAGCAAAATCTCCGTCGAATTCGTTCGGCCGGGGGCCGGCGCAGGAATGCCGGGGAGCTCAACCGGGGAGCTCAACTGGGGAGCTCACGCCGACGGGCTCAACCGCCGCTACCCGCTAGAAGTTCGGCAGGAACTCCTGCCAGACCGCCCGCCGCTCTCCTCGCGGATCCGGTTCGATGCGACCGACCTCGTCTCAGAGTCAGCCGGTCGGTTTCCGAGTAGGTCGGCCAGGTGTCGTCGGGCCGCCTTGTGCAGGCGAAGCGAAGCCAGTGCAGGCGCATCCGATCGCCCGCGTTGATGAAGAGTTCCCGCCCGCCGAGCAGGGTCATGGCCCGGGCCGTGGGGCCGTCGACGTGGTCGAACAGGGCGAACAGCTCGATTCCGTGTGTGGCGCTGATGCCCAGCGTGTGCTTAAGCCGCGGGACCAGGTCGAACCGGTACGTATAGACCGGCGCGACCCGGGAGTGGAAGTCACCGATCTGCAGGCCCGGATACCAGAACACGAAATCCCCGCCGCAGTCCGACGACGACTGTTTCGCCGGCAGGCTCGCGTAGACGGAGCGCATCGCGTCGTGCGGGCTCACCGGGGCGTGGTCGAAGATGGCCGCGATACGCGTCGGCGACTTCGGCAGGATGTCCACCCGGCCCCGGAACAGCGACCCCTCCCGCTCTTTGGTGCCGATGATCAGCGGCACCCGGTGCGCGGTCCCGTGACGGAAGGCGTCGAGCGGCCGCTCGGGCAGGAAATCCACGTCGATCACCGGGATCAGGCAGAAGGTGCCCGGGCTGGCATCCGGCGTGCGCGCCTGCAGCGCCACGGCCGCCTGGGTCAGGTCGGCTACCGCGGCGGTGGTCAGCGTGGATAAAGACCATCACCGGGCGGCCCAGCCGTCTACGCGACGCCGACGCCGGCCGAAGCACGTTGACACTCAGGCACTCCTCACTGGCCGCGGGGCCCGGAACCGCAGCTCGCCCACGGGTGGCGCAGCGTAGGGGATGCCGCGCCAGGCCGAATGCCATTGTCGTCCACGCCGCGCACGATCCCGCCGGTGACCCGCACCTGCAAGCGGCTCCGCGGGCAGGCCGACGCCACCTCGCGCGGGGTCGCGGTCATGGTGTCCTCACTTCGGGCGCGTCGACGCCGCTATCGGTACTCCGGGTTCGGCTGGAATCCGAACCGCTCGCCCTCGTCCCACTCCGCGCGGAGGTTCCCGTAGGCGGGGATGCCGCCGTTTGCCTTCAGCATTGCGGCCAGGTGCATCAGGTTCCAGGTCATAAAGGTCACGTTGCGGTTCGTGAAGTCACTGTCCGGCCCCCCGGAACCCGGGTCCAGGTAGCTCGGGCCCGGACCGATCGCGCCGATCCAGCCGACGTCGGCCGCCGGCGGAATCGTGAAGCCGATGTGCTGCAAGCTATAGAGCACGTTCGACGCGCAGTGCTTCACGCCGTCCTCGTTGCCGGTGATGACGGCCCCGCCCACCTTGCCGTAGTAGACGTACTGACCCTTGTCGTTCAGCTCCCCCGACATGGCATAGAGCCGTTCGATCACGCGCTTGGTGACCGAGCCGTTGTCGCCGAGCCAGATCGGTCCGCCGATCACGACGATGTCGGAGGCGCGCACCTTGTCGAACAGGGCGGGCCAGGCATCCGTCGCCCAGCCGTGTTCGGTCATGTCGGGGTAGACGCCCGAGGCGATGTCGTGGTCGATGGCCCGGATATTCTCGACGTGGACGCCCTGCTCGTGCATCAGGTTGATGCTGAGGTTCATCAGGCCCTGTGTGTGGCTGATTTCGGGGCTTCGTTTGAGGGTGCAATTGATGAATAGGGCCCGAAGGCCGGCGTATTCGAAGGATGCCTGGGTGTTGCGGATCGCGGTCATGGCGTCAGTTTTGCACCTGCCCCAGACCTCGTCTAGGGCCACACCGGGGCCCGCGCCCTCCGGATCGGGCCTTCGATCGGGCCGCGAGTCGGGTTAACTGGGAGAGTGATTTCCAAAGAGCATCGGGTGTTGATCGTGGCCATTCTGGCGTCGTTCGTGGCGTTCCTGGACGGCTCCATCGTCACGGTCGCGCTGCCGGCGATTTCTCGGGAATTCGGCGGCGGTCTGGTGCTGCAACAATGGGCGGTCGACGGCTACCTGCTGTCATTGGGCGCCCTGATCCTCGTGGCCGGGTCACTCTCGGACACGTTCGGCCGGGTGCGGGTGCTCCGAATCGGACTGGTCTGGTTCGGGATCACCTCGCTGGCGTGCGCGGTCGCACCCTGGGGGAGTGCGCTCGTGCTGGCCCGAGTGCTGCAGGGCGTGGCGGCGGCTCTGCTCGTGCCGAGCTCCCTGGCGCTCATCACCTCGACGTTCTCGGGGGCGGCGCAGGCTCGAGCGATCGGGGCCTGGACCGGCTGGACGGGCATCGCGGGCATCATGGGTCCGGTGCTCGGCGGCATCCTGGTGGACACGCTCAGCTGGCGCCTGATCTTCGGGCTCAACGTGATCCCCATCATGGTTACCCTGGTGCTGCTGGCCGGCCTGGACGAGCCGGTGCGCACCCGTCCGGCGGCCCCCATCGACGCGTGGGGCGCCGGCCTGGCCGCGCTCGGGCTGGGCGGTCCGGTCTTCGCCCTGATCGAGCAGGGGCGGCTGGGCTGGGCCAGCCCGGTCGTGTTCGTGCCGCTTGTCGTCGGGCTGCTGGCCTTCGCGGGGTTCCTCTGGTGGGAGGCGCGCGCGCCGCATCCGATGATGCCCCTGAGCCTGTTCAAGATCCGCAATTTCGGCGTCGGTAACATCGCTACGGTCGGTTTCTACGCCGCCCTCGGCCTCGGTTTCTTCGTGTTCACGCTCTATCTGCAGCAGGTCGGCGGCTTCTCGGCGACCGTAACCGGTTTCGCCGGCATCCCGGCGACCGCCATGCTCCTGCTCTTCGCGACCCTGTTCGGCACCCTGGCCGGCCGCTACGGACCGCGCGCGTTTATGACCGTGGGCCCGATGGTGGCAGGAGCCGGATTCCTGCTGCTACTCGGGGCGGTGCCGCCGATCGCGCTCTGGTCGCAGGTCGTGCCGGCCGTCGTCGTGATCGGCCTCGGCCTGGCCATCACCGTGGCGCCGCTCACTTCCGCGGTCCTCGGCTCCATCCGGCCCGAGCAGGCAGGCATCGGCTCGGCCATCAACAACGCCGTCGCCCGGGTGGCCGGTCTAGTCGCGGTGGCTCTGGCCGGCACGATCATCGGGACTACGCTCGACGTTCCGGGATTCCAGCGCGTGATGGTCGTCGTCGCGGGCTTGATGTTCGCCGGCGGGCTCGCCTCCTGGCTCGGAATCCGCACCTCGGGTCCGGTTCTCGCGCCGGAGCACCCCGAATAACTGCTATAGTTTTCAAGTTGTCAGAGAGTACTTAGCTCTGGGCAGCCTGCGCTCGTAGCTCAACGGATAGAGCATCTGACTACGGATCAGAAGGTTGGGGGTTCGAATCCCTTCGGGCGCACATCTGGACCCCCGCAATCAGCAGATTGCGGGGGTTTCCTGTTTGTCCGAAATGCACGGGCGTCGGCACCCGAAAAAACGCGGTCTCTCGCAGCGATAGAGTGAGAAAGTGCTCACCCGCCTGGTTCAGATCTCCCGACCGGTGCTCTGGGTCAACACCATCGGAACCACCGTCATCGCCATGTGGCTGGTCGGGGATTTGTGGCGGTGGGAGATTGTTCCGCTGCTCCTCTGGGTGACGCTGCCGTTCAACCTGCTGATCTACGGTGTGAACGACATTTTCGACCAGGAAACGGATGCCCGGAACGCCCGCAAGGGTGGCCTCGAGGGGGCCCGCATCCTCAGCTCGGAAACCCGCGCCATCGTGCTCGGAGTCGTGCTGACCAACGCGCCTTTCGTGGCGTATTTCCTCGCTACGTTGCCGGCGGCGGCGCTCGCCTGGATCGCCGCGTACATGGTGATCTTCATCTTCTACTCGGCACCCCCGCTGCGTTTCAAAGCCCGGCGCTACCTCGACTCGCTCAGTAATGCCGCCTACGCTTTCCCGCTGGTCTTCGTGCCTCTCGCCCTCGGCGAGTCACCGGTCTGGGCGGCGGCGATCGGACTCATGGCGTGGAGTGTGGCCAAGCACACCTACGACGCGGTGCAGGACATCGACGAGGATCGTGCAGCCGGAATTCAAACCACTGCCGTTCATCTCGGCGCGCGCGGCTCCGTGGTGTGGAGCGGCGCGTGGTGGGCCCTGTCCACCGCGGGTTTCGCGCTGATCAACTGGCCGGTCGCCGTGGTGAATGCGCTCATCGCCGGCTGGTTGGTGGGGTCGCTGGGGCGCAGCCCCACGCCGATGACGGCCCGCCGAATGTACCGCTACTCGATCGCGTTCCCCTACGTCGCAGGTTCCGTCGCCGGGGCCCAGCTCGTGGCAGTTTTTTTGCTCAAGGAGCTCCTATGACACGATCCCGCAGGAAGACGAACCTGACCCCGCAGCGCATCGTCGTGCTCGGCGCGGGAGTCGGCGGGCTCACGGCCGCCGCGCTGCTGGCCCGCGCCGGCCATTCGGTGACGGTGCTGGAGGGCTCCGACTGGATCGGCGGAAAGAGCCGACGACTCGAAATCGACGGGCAGCACGTGGACACCGGACCGGCGCTGGTCACCTTCCCTCTGGTCTGGGAGGAGCTGCTGGCCCGCTACGACGCGCTCGGCGCCCGCCGCTCTGTTCCCGCCGAAGCCGCCGCGGTGGCCGCGGTGACGTTGCGGAGACTGCCTGAGGTGGGCCGGTACTTCTACCGGGGAGCGGACGCCGTCCTGCCGGTGCCCGCCGGTCACCCGTGGCACGCGGCCTGGACCCGGTTCGAAAAAGAACACGGTGGCCTGGGGCCTCAACTCACGAGCATGCTGACCGCCGACCCGGCCGATCCGGCATCGCTGCCGGCCGTACGCAACGTGTTTCGGCTCTACGGCACCCGCCTGACCACGCGCAGCTTTCTCGACGGCCTGAGCTGGATGCCCGAAGGCCTGCGTGAGGTCATCGCCATCCACACCCTCAATGCCGGTGTCTCTCCCCGGCGGACCCTCGCACTGTATGCGAGCATGCCGGCGATCATGGCCAGGGACGGCGTGTGGGTTCCCGAGGGCGGTGTGAACGAGCTGCCGCTCGCATTGCACCGGCTCGCGTTGAACGCCGGCGCGGTCGTGCGCATTAGCGAGCCCGTCACAGCCGTGTCGAAAGGGCTCGTGACCACGGCGACGACGACGCATCCGGCCGACGTGATCGTGAGCGGGCTCGACCGTGGGGTGCTCGACGGGCTGCTCGGCGTGCCGCCGGTCCGGCCACGGAAGCTGTCCTGCTCCGGCGTGGCCATCTATGCCGTGCTTGAGACCTCGTTGCCGGAGGGCACCGCCACGCATTCCGTGGTGTTGCCCGACGACCCGGCCGCCCTGCACCGCAGTCTCGATGCCGGGGCTGTGCCCGAGCAGACGATGGCCTTCCTGAACTATTACCGGCCGCACGAGGTCTATGCCAACGACCGGGCCACCGTGGCGGTGCTTCTCACCGCGCCCGCTGACGGCCGCCGCTATGACCTCGACAGCCCGTGGGTGGCGCGTGAGGTCGCGCGGGTCAGCGCCGCCGTGGGCCTGGACCGGCCGATCAGCGAGCTGTTCCGTGATCACGTCGTGCTTGATCCGCGGTACTTCGCTGGCTGGGGCTCCACCGGTGGTGCGCTCTACGGCGCCACCAACCCGCTCTGGCAGAGCGGGCCGTTCCACCGCCCCGGGTACACCAGCCGGGCACGCCCGTGGCTGTGGCGGGTGGGGGCATCGGTGCACCCCGGCGGCGGTATACCGGCCGTGCTCGGCGGCGCCATGACAGCGACCCACAAGCTGATCGGCCGCCTCGACGCCCGCTGACCGAGGAGTGACGGCCGCCGGATCAGCGAACGGCCAGGTCCGGCCGAGGCAGATGCGCCGACTCGGGGCGCACATTGGCGCGATCACAGCCGAAGCAGGTCAGCACGTAGACGGGGAGGGCGCGGTGTGCGGCGTGCACCGGGTCCGGCGTCAGGCGAGCTGTCGAGTGGCAAAAAGGACACGTGATTGTCATGGCTGAAGCTTCTGATCTTGTACCCGCCACGATCTGCAACGCGTGTTTCGAAGTTGACTCGGGTGATGTGGGCGCAGTACCCCCTTGACCTGGCCGGATGCGTGTGCCGTACCCTCCGGCATCCTGTGCTAGCGAGGTTCGATGTGCTCGATCATGAAGTCCGTGCCGGGGAACAGGATGCTCTCATGCCCTTCGCTGAACCGCACGAGGTAGGGAGGTTCGCCGTCAAGCCCGCGAACCTCCACGATCTCATCGTGCCGGTCCGGTGCTTCTACCGTCTTTCCTCGGAGGACGACCCGGTCTCCCTGTGCTGCATGCATGGGAATTACCTCCTCGCGGATCACCGTACGCCCGCTCGCGCCCCCTGCACAGGGCAGCGAGAGGCGGCGCGCCGGGTTCCGTCAAGGCGGCGCAACCTGGGCGGTGCAGGTCAGTCCGCGCCATGCAGGCGATCGCAGAGGGCGGTGAGTTGCAGGAGCTCGTCGGTGCCGAGCGTGTCGCCGATGCGGTCGGTGATGGTGCCCATGTGCTGGACAGCGACCCGGCGGAACAGGTCGAAGCCGGCATCCGTCAGTTCGATCAGGGCGCCGCGGCCGTCAGTAGGGTCGGTGTGCTTCCGCACATAGCCCCGTGCGGCCAGTCGGTCGACCAGACGGCTCACGCTCGGCTGGGTCAACAGCACCTGCCGATTCAAATCGCGGAGCCGCAGGCGCCGCCCGGCGGCCCGGGACAGGTTGAACATTACGTCGTACTCGTTGAACGAGATGTCATGAGCCGGAAAATCGGCGGCCAGGCTGCGCATAATGGCAACCTGGGCACGAAACAGTGATTCCCAGGCGGCCACGGCCACGGCTCGATCGGTCACGCTGCCTCCACATATCCTTGATCTCCAAGAATAGGGACTCGGCATCGGGACGCCTCCCCCACTCGTGGGGATTTGAACAAAAAAAGAATGACGAACAAGTGGCGCTTCGTTACGCGTTCGTTATATATTCGAAGTGCGTCAACCGTTTGCTGTGGCGGAAGACGCGAAATGTGATTGCAGGACACTCTTGGTGCAAGGGAAGAGGGCCGGTCGTAGCTACTACGACCGGCCCTCTGTCACGCCATCGCCGTCGAATTGTTTTGCAGCGTCGCTCCCGGAAGGCGAGAACCGACCGCAATTTGTGGATGTTGTTCATCCCGGGCGGAGCGCCGTGCCCGGTGTTGGACCAATTCGACGGAGATTCTGGTCTGAAACTGCTTTTCGGAGTATTGCGGGGACGATTTGGGCAGAATCTCCGTCGAATTCGTTCGAGGAGAGTCGCTGTAAGGCCCCAAAAACCCCAATCGGCGAACCCTCATCGCCCACGGCGGCGGGACTCACACAGCGGGAAGCTAGAAGACGTCCGGGCTCGGCGTGCTCGATTGGCGGATCGACACGTCGGCGTGCCGGTCGAAGCGGTAGCCGACCCCGCGCACGGTGCGCACGATGTCTTCGTAGCGACCGAGCTTGGCGCGCAGGCGACGCACGTGCACGTCGATGGTGCGCTCATTCGGCGCGTCTTCCTCGTCGGAGGCGTTCCACAGCTTGGCGATCAGTTCGGCACGCTCGATGGTGCGGCCTTCGCGGAGCACCAGGTACTGCAGCAGCTCGAATTCCTTGTAGGTGAGCGCCGCGGTCTCGCCGTCGAGGATGACTCGCTTACGGGAGATGTCCACCACGACGCCGCCGAGTGCGCGGTCGGGGTCGTCTGTCACAGTGCGGTGCCGGGCCAGCGCAGTCGGGTCCTGCAGGGCGAGGCGCACGACGTCGACGTCGCGTCCACCGGCTCCGGCGGGCGCCAGTGCGACGGCGGCATGAGTCTCCGCGGTCGGCGCGATGGTTCCGGTGAGGGCTTTGAGCGCCTCGACGATGCGGCTGAGGCTGGTCCCGGCCGCGGCGGCCGTGGCCTCGTCGATGCCGACGTAGAAAACGAAGCCGCGGGCCTGAGTGCCCTCGGGCACGGCGCGGATGCGGGGTGCGGCGGGCGTCGGAACGGCCTGGCGTTCGAGGCGTGCGGCCTGGGCCGAGCGGGCGGTGTCAATGTGGGCAAGCGACATGAGAGTAATCCTTGGCTGGGGTACTGCAGGTGAACCCGACGCTGAGGAGCTGTTCCGGGTTCGAAAAAGTGCGGCCGGTGAGGCCTGGAGGGAGCGAGAGGGGCTCCGGAGTTCAACCAGCCGGCCGCGTGAAGTCAGCGGGGCGGGAACTCGGCGAGGTGTTCGCTGCTTAGCGGGACATTCGGCAACACGCACAGCAGCTGCCGGGCATCACCATGCCGGCAGTCCCGGGGGCCTCGAAGGAGGTCTGGGGGCGTGCGCTCGTTGTCATAGTTGCGAGTAAAGCCCACTGTTACGGCGTGTGTCAATTCTGCAACCAAGGATGACGCCGTGTGACACGCATCACGTTCGGTGGCTCCGCGGCGGATCGGAGAATCCACCGCGGATCGCGAAAGCATGAAAGTTTCCATGATTAAATTTAATTTCATCAAAGATTCTTGAATATGCCGGGTACTGGCGCCCGGCATGTCGCAGGACCTGCGGTGTCCGCCGCCCGACGGAATTGGTGCTCGCTAGAGCTAGACCAAACCGTAGAGGCGGTCGCCGGCGTCACCGAGGCCGGGAACGATGTATCCGTGCTCGTCAAGCTTGTCGTCGACGGCACCGAGAACGATGGTCACTTCGCGGCCCTCGAGGGCCTTCTCGACCGCGGCTAGCCCCTCAGGCGCGGCGAGGATGCAGATGGCCGTGACATCGACGGCGCCGCGGTCGAAGAGGAACTGGATGGCTGCGATCAGCGAACCGCCCGTGGCCAGCATCGGGTCGAGCACGAAGCACTGGCGGTCGGAGAGGTCGTCGGGCAGGCGCTCCGCGTAGGTGGCGGGCTGAAGGGTCTCCTCGTTGCGGGCCATGCCGAGGAAGCCGACCTCTGCCGTCGGTAGCAGTTTGACCATGCCCTCGAGCATGCCCAGACCGGCGCGGAGGATCGGCACGACGAGCGGCTTGGGGTCGCTGATCTGCACGCCGCGGGCCTCGGAGACCGGGGTCTGCACGGTCACGTCTTCGACTCGCACGCCGCGGGTCCCCTCATAGGCGAGGAGGGTCATCAGCTCTTCGACAAGTGACCGGAAGATCGGCGACGGCGTGTTCTTGTCTCGGAGTACCGTGAGTTTGTGGGTGATCAGGGGGTGGTCGGCTACGTGGACTCGCATAGGCTCAATCTACTAGTCGGGGAGGGGAACGTAGATGGGCGAGGTCGATCGCCGGCACAGCGAATGGATGCGGCTCGCGCTCTGCGAGGCCCGCGCTGCCCTCGAAACGGGGGATGTGCCCGTCGGTGCGGTGGTGCTGGACCCGTCCGGCCGTGTGATCGGCCGCGGACGCAACGAGCGCGAAGCGCTGCAGGATCCCACCGGCCACGCCGAGATCGTCGCCATCCGTCACGCTGCCGCGTCCCTGGGGGACTGGCACCTGACCGGCTGCACCCTGGTGGTGACGTTGGAGCCCTGCGTGATGTGCGCGGGCGCGATCCTGGCCGCACGGGTGCCGGTCGTGGTTTTCGGCGCGTGGGACGAGAAGGCCGGCGCCTCCGGATCGGTCTACGACGTGCTGCGTGACCGCCGGCTCAATCACCGCGCTGAGGTCTACGCCGAGGTCGACGCTGACGAATGCGGGGAACTGCTCAGGGCGTTCTTCGCGGACCCAGACCGTCGAGCCATTCGCTGAACATGGACCGGGAAGCGTTCTGCATACCGCTGGAGTAACGTTCGCGTTCGCGGCGCAGGTCGCCCACGTCGAAGCCCTCGGCGGCCACCTCCGCCTCCGAGGCCGCCAGCCACACCTCGTGCATCTCCTCGGTGACCTCCGGGTGGAACTGCACGGCCAGCGCCCAGTCTCCGATCCCGAAGGCCTCATTGCCGTACTGGGGGGACCCGGCGAGCCGTGTCACCCCGTCGGGCAGGTCGAACGTGTCGCTGTGCCACTGGAAGACGGGTACGCCGCTGACGTGCCGCAGCGGGGAGGTCGCCCCGGCCTTCGTGGGCTCCACGGAACGGTAGCCGATCTCGTTCGTCGGCCCGCGGTAGACGCGGGAGCCCAGGGCGTTCGCCATCAGCTGCGCACCCAGGCACACGCCGAAGACGGGCAGAGAGGCGCCGAGCCGCTGCGTGAGCAGGTCGATCTCGGCGTGCAGCGCGGGGAACTCGTCGGCCTCGTAGACCCCCATCTCGCCGCCGAGAACGACCAGCAGGTCGGCTTCCCGCGGGTCGAGGGCGCGCACATCCTCCTTGAGCGTGTCGACGTAGCGAATGGAGTAACCGTGCTCCCGCAGCACCGGTTCGAGGTTGCCGAGGTGGATCGTGTCATCGTGGCGCAGGACGACCGCGGTGCGGGTCACTCGCTGCCTTTGATGACGATGGTGTCGGTGGGCGGCGTGCGGCGGTTGGGGTCGAAGAACAGGTCCGGCTCGAGGTAGATGACGCGGGCCGCCGGCACGGCCTCGCGGATGCGGGTTTCGACGGTGTTGATGCCCGCTGCCACATCGGAGAAATGGCTGTCGGCCTCGAAGGCGATCCTGGCGGCGACGAGCAGTTCGTCCGGGCCGAGGTAAAGGGTCTTGAGGTGGATGATCTTGCGCGTCTCCGGACCGGCCAGGATGGCACGCTCGATGGCCGCGGCATCCGTTTTACCGGCGCCTTCGCCGACGAGGAGGCTCTTGGTCTCTACGCCGAGGACCACGGCGACCAGGACGAGCAGTACGCCGATGAACAGGGTGCCGATGGCGTCCCAGACGGGCTCGCCGGTGATGATGGTGAGGCCGACGGCGAGGAAGGCGAAGACCAGGCCGGCGAGAGCGGCGATGTCTTCGAGCAGCACGACGGGCAAGTCGGGCGCCTTCGCGTGCCGCACGAACTGCACCCAGCTTTGGTTGCCGCGCACGAGGTTCGATTCCTGGATGGCGGTGCGAAGTGAGAAGGACTTGAGGCCCATGGCGACCAGCAGCACCACGATGGGCAGCCACGGCACGTCGAGCGGGTGCGGGTCCTGCAGCTTCCGCACACCCTCGTAAAGGGAGAAGACGCCGCCGACGGAGAACAGGATGATCGACACCACGAACGCGTAGACGTAGCGTTCCCGGCCGTAGCCGAATGGATGCTCCTTGTCGGCTTCCTGCTTGGCCTTGCGACCGCCGACGAGCAGAAGCACCTGATTTCCGGAGTCGGCCAGGGAGTGCACGCCCTCGGCGAGCATCGAGGAGGAACCGGAGAATGCCCAGGCCACGAATTTCGTGATCGCGATCCCCAGATTGGCGAGGAGTGCCGCCACGATTGCTTTGTTCCCGCCAGAAGTGCTCATGGGGCAATCCTAGAATGCACACCAGACGGACCCGGCACAGGGGGCGAAAGTAGACTCGTCGGATGACTTCGACTGCAACCACCACACTGCCCGCCATCGCGTTCCTCGGCGCCGGATCGATGGCGAGGGCCGTTCTGACCGGGCTGCTGAACCCGAATGTGACCGTTCTGGGCGGCATCCGGGCAACCAACCGCTCCACGGCGAAGGCCGACGAACTCGCAGGAATCCCCGGCGTCACCGCCTGGGCCACCGCCGACGAGCCCACGGCCAACCGCAAGGCCGTCGCCGGCGCGCGCATCGTGATCGTCGCCGTGAAGCCCGTCATGGTCCTCGACCTGCTGGCCGAGATCGCCGACAGTCTCGAACCGGGCACGCTCGTCATCAGTGTCGCCGCCGGCGTCACCATTGCCACGTTCGAGGCGTCGCTGCCCGAATCCGTGTCGGTCATCCGCTCGATGCCGAACACGCCGGCCCTCGTCGGCAAGGCCGTCACCGGGCTGAGCGCCGGCACGCGGTCCAGCGACACCGATCTCGAGCTCGCGAGGTCCCTCTTCGGCACCGTCGGCGACGTCCTGGTCGTGCCGGAGGAGAAGCTCGATGCCCTCAGCACCATCTCCGGGTCAGGTCCGGCCTACGTTTTCTACCTGATCGAGCAGCTCACCGCCACGGCGATCGCCAAGGGTTTCACCCCGGAGGAGGCCGCGGTCATGGTGAACGGCACCTTCCTCGGTGCGACGAGCCTGCTGGTGGCATCCGACCTGTCCCCGACGGAACTGCGCCGCCAGGTCACAAGCCCGAGCGGCACCACCGAGCGTGCCGTGTGGGAGCTGGAAAAGGGCGGGATCAAGGACCTGTTCGACCGGGCGACGGATGCCGCACTCGCCCGGGCCCGCGAACTCGCCGGCCACTAGAACTCCAGGCCACGAGAACTCCAGGCCCCTAGAACTCCAGCGACGCGAACCGCTCGATGTCGGACTCGGTGCCGGAGACGATGATCAGGTCCTGGTCGGTGATGACCGTCTTCTCGGTGGCGTAGGTGAAGGGGCGGTCGGGGCTCTTCACGCCGACCACGGTGACGTTGTACTTGCGGCGCAGCCCGGATTCGGTCAGGTTCAGGCCCCGGATCGGCTTGGGCGGGATCATCTTGACCAGGGCGAAGTCGTCGTCGAATTCGATGAAGTCGAGCAGGCGTCCGGAGACGAGGTGCGCCAGGCGTTCGCCTGCCTGTGCCTCCGGGAAGACGACGTGGTTCACCCCGATGCGCTCGAGGATCGTGCCGTGCGACTTGGAGATCGCTTTCGCCCAGATCTGCGGGATCCCGAGGTCGACCAGATTCGCCGCAATCAGCACACTGGCCTCGACGGACGAGCCGACGGCGCAGACGGCGATCGAGAATTGCTGCGCGCCGATCTGGCGGAGCGCTTCCAGGGAGGTGGCGTCGGCCTGCACCGCGTGCGTGACGCGTTCGGACCACTTCTGCACGAGGACCGCGCTGTCGTCGACGGCGAGCACATCCCGTCCGAGCCGGTCGAGTTGCCCCGCGGTGGCCGCGCCGAACCGGCCGAGGCCGATCACGAGCACCGGTGCGTCGTGTTTGAAGCGGTCAGCCAACGATGGGTCTCTCTTCCGGACGGGAGAACAACTGCCTGCTCTGGCTCGCGGCGAGGGCAGCCGCGAGGGTCACTGTACCAATCCTGCCCATGAACATGGTTGCCGCCAGCACATACACTCCGGCCGGAGGCAGTTCGCCGGTCAGGCCCGTCGACAGGCCGCAGGTGGCGAACGCGGAGATCACATCGAAGAGCACCTGGTCGAACGGCGCCTTGGAGATCTGCAGGATCAGGATGCTGGACACGGCAACCGTCGTGGCGCCCCACAGCACCACGCTGACCGCGAGCCTCAGGATGTCGCTGGGGATCCGGCGGCCGAACGCTTCCATCTGGCTTCGTCCGCTGGCCTCGGCGAAGGCGGCGAGGAAGAGGATGGCCAGGGTCGTCACCTTGATGCCGCCGGCGGTCGACGCGGAGCCGCCGCCGATGAACATCAGCATGTCTGTGGCGAGCAGGCTCGCCCCCTGCAGGTCGCTGATGTCGATGGTCGCGAAGCCCCCGGACCGGGTCATCATCGACAGGAAGAGCGACTGGAAGATCGTGTCGCCCACGTTCAGCGACCCGAACGTCTTCGGGTTGTCGAACTCGAGCGCGATGTACACGGCAACGCCGGCCACGAGCAGCACCACGGTCGTGAAGAGGGTCAGTTTCACGTGCAGCGACCAGCGTCTGGGGCTATGCCAGCCCCGGGCGAGGGCGTAGATCACCGGGAAACCCAGGCTGCCGAGGAAGGCGCCCACCATCAAGGCGCTGAGGAACCAGTAGTCGCTGGCGAACGGGGCCAAAGCTCCGACGTTGGGGGAGAAGCCGCTGTTGGTGAACGCCATGGCCGCGTAGTACACGCTCTGCCAGAGCGCCTCGCCGACAGGTGTCCCGACCGCGAGGATACGCGGAAAGAGCAGGATAGCCACGACCAGCTCGATTACGAAGGCGCTGATCGCGACCGTCACGAGCAGGTTGCCGACCTCGCCCAGGCGAACGGCCTGTCCTTCATTGACCGGTCCGGCATGGATGCGGGAGGGGTTTGTGTCACTGGCGGCCATCAGCCGGGCGCGCAGGCCCAGGCGCCGGGAAATGACCATTCCCATCAGGGAGGCGAGGGTCAGCACGCCGACCCCGCCGATATTGACGCCGACCACCACCAGGACATTGCCGAAGGCCGACCAGTGCGTGGCCATGTCCACCGTCGCTAGGCCGGTCACGCAGATCACGGACACCGCGGTGAAGAGGGCGTCGTGCAGCGGGGTGACGATGCGGTCTGCCGTGGCGATGGGCAAAGAGAATAGGAGGGTGAACACCAGGACCAGCGCGGTGAAAACGAGGATGGCGAATCGGGACGGCGAGCTGCGGACCAGACCGTCCACTGAGTCTCGCAACCAGGCGTACCAACTGGTGGGACGCGGTGCGAAGGCGGAATCCGCCATCCGTGTCTGCACTGAAACCTCCGACTTGCTCGCGACGAACGGCCGTCGACATGGTATCCCCCACCGGGAATGAGTAGCCTTGAGGCATGGCAGACATCTTCGGCGTGGTGGCGGATTCGACCCGACGCGAAATTCTACGCATTCTCCTCGAGCGATACAACCAATCGAACACGGCCGGCGGAGAGCTGAGCGTGTCTGACATCGTCGACAAGCTCGGCCTGAGCCAGCCAACCATCTCGAAGCACCTGAAGGTGCTGCGCGAAGCGGGCCTGGTGGGCGTGAGAGAAGCCGGTCAGCACCGGTATTACCATCTTGACTACGCGCCGCTCGAGGAAATCGAAGACTGGCTGATTCCCTTCCTCAGCGTCGACTTCGATGCCACCGCCGAGGAGCCGACCGAGGAGACCGAGGGCTTGAAGGTGGAACAGCGGGCATTCGCCGCGGCCATCGGAAAGGCCTTTGCGGAGACATCATACCAAATGGCGCATGCGGTCAAAGATGCGAAGCCCCGAAAATGGCGAAGAATCGACTAGTCGGCGGCGCTTGAGCGCCCGAATGCGCACACCGCGTCGGAGAGTGTTGTTTTTCCGGTAGACTGATATCTACCGTGTCTGTCGCGAATCCCGCGGCGAAACCAATTCTTTTGTGAGGTCCGTGTGGGTTCTGTAATCAAGAAGCGACGCAAGCGTATGGCGAAGAAGAAGCACCGCAAGCTGCTTCGTAAGACTCGCCACCAGCGTCGCAATAAGAAGTAGACGGTTCTGGACCGTTTGAAATAGCTACCGGCGTAAGCGCTAGGCCCCTGGGGTCTAGCGCTTTTTGCTTGCCCGGGTGGCGGCCGTGATGCTGCCGCGTTTGAGGATCATCACCGGCCAGTGGCGGGCTGCGGCATAGCGGCGGAGCGTGGCATCCGGATTCACGACCACCGGATTGCCGACCAGGTCCAGCAACGGAATGTCGTTGTGGGAGTCGGAGTAGGCCCAGCAGACGGCCAGGTCGACACCGCTGCGCTCTGCCTGGGCGTTGGCGGCGACGGCCTTGCTGACACCGTGGCAGACACCCTCGGTGAGGCGGCCGGTGAAAATTCCGTCGACGGCCTCGAGCCTGGTACCGAGCGCGCCAGTGAGGCCCAGCCGTTCGGCGATGACGTCGGCCACCTCCTGGGCGGTCGCGGAGACGAGCCAGACCTCGCGCCCGGCCTGAAGGTGCGCACGGGCGACGGCGACCGTTTCCGGCCAGAGCCGCTGCAAGAGGCGGGCGTCGAAGATCTCCGTGCTGAGCGCGACGAGTTCGTCCCGGCTGTAGCCCACGACCACTTCCAGCGCGCGCTCCCGGATGCTCGCGAGGTGCATCCTGTTTTCGCCGACGTAGAGGAATCGGGCCTGTTTCCAGGCGAAGGAGAGCAGGTCCCGGCCGGTGACCAGTCGTCGCCGCCAGGCACCCACACCGAGGTGGTACAGGCTGGCGCCGCGCAGGAGGGTGTTGTCCACGTCGAAGAACGCGATTGCGGGGGCGATGGTGTCTTCGGACATGTGTGCGGTCAAGTCTAGTTGCGTGTTGCGTCGGCGAGCCAGCATAGGCTGGAGCAATGGCTACTGCACTCCTCACCCTGGTCGGCAAGCCCGGCTGTCACCTCTGCGATGACGCCCGGGATCTGGTCGGCAGCGTCGTGACCAAACTCGCCGACGACCCGTCCGCCCCCGACATCGTGCTCGAAGAGCGCTCGATTCTCGACGACGCCGAGCTGCACGCCCTGTACGTCGAGGACATCCCGGTGCTCCTGCTCAACGGCAAGGTGCACAATTACTGGCGCATCGATCCACTGCGGCTGCGCACGGCGCTTCTGGCCGTGCAATGATCCGGCACATCGTCTCCTGGCAACTAGCCCCGGCCGACCCGGTCCAGAAGGCCGCCGCCGCGGCCGGAATCGCGGTCCGCCTGGAAGGGCTCGTGGGCGTCGTCGACGAGATCCGCTCGCTGCAGGTGGGTTTCGACGTCGCCGGCGGCTCCAACTGGGACGTCGTGCTGATCGCCGACTTTGACGACCTGGACGCCGTCAACCGCTACCAGGTGCACCCCGCCCACCAGGCGGCGGGAACCTTCATCCGTTCCGTCGTATCGTCGAGGATGGCCGTCGACGTCGCCGTCTGACCGTTCGGCTACGGCCCGTTCGGCTACGGCTCGAGGCGCGTCGGGCCGCGGAACAGGTAGGTGACCTCGCGGATGCTGGCCTGGTGCAGCATCAGCATGAGTACCCGGGCGAGGCCCATGCCGAACCCGCCGTGCGACGGAACGCCGTAGCGGAAGAAGTCGAGGTAGCCCTCGATCTCCTCGGGGTCGACGCCCTTCTCCTTGGCCTGCTCGACCAAAATGTCGATGCGGTGCTCGCGCTGCGCTCCAGTGGAGATCTCGGTGCCGTTGAAGATCAGGTCATAGCTCTTGGTGATGCTCGCGTCGCCCTCGTGGCGCATGTGGTAGAACGGCCGGATGCTTGAGGCGTAGTCGGTGAGGAAGACGAACTCGTGGCCGAAGGTCTCGAGCACGTAGGCGGCGATCCGGCGTTCGCCTTCGGGGTCCATGTCGTCGTCATCGCGCGGGACCTCGTAGCCGCGGGTCTTGACGATCTCCTTGGCCTCGGCCAGCGGGATGCGCGGGAACGGTGTACTGGGCACGGTGACCTCGACCCCGAAGAGGGCCAGGACCTCGTCGCCGTGCTTCTCCTTGACGGCCGTGAATCCGGCGACAAGCAGCTCTTCGTGCAGCTGCATGACGTCTTCGTGGCTGTCGATCCAGCTGATCTCGGAGTCGACGCTGGTGAACTCGGTGGAGTGACGGCTGGTGAACGACGGGTCGGCGCGGAACGCCGGTCCGACCTCGAAGATTTTGCCGAAGCCGGCGGCCTGGGCCATCTGCTTGAAGAACTGCGGGCTCTGCGCGAGGTAGGCCTTGGTGTCGAAGTACTCCACCTCGAACAGCTCGGCGCGGGACTCGCTCGCGCTGGCCATCAGCTTCGGGGTGTGCAGCTCAATGAAGTCATTGTCGATCCAGTACGTGCGCAGTGCGTGCTCGAACGTGGTCTGGAGGCGGAAGATCAGGTTCTGCTTGGGCTGGCGCAGATCGAGGAAGCGCCAGTCGAGGCGCTTGTCAAGATTGGAGTCGGCCGCGATCGGGGTCTCGGGGATGGCGACCGTGACGACCTCGAGGGTCGCGAGCTTGATTTCGATGCCGCCGAGCTTGACGCGCTCGTCGTGCTTGAGCTCACCGGTGACGGTGACGAAGCTGCCCTGCGACAGGGTGGAGATGGTGGTGGCCGGTTCGTCGGCGACGACAATGCCGTCGGCATCCGTGGTGCGCGGGTTCACGAGCTGCACCGCGCCGGATTCGTCGCGCAGCACGACGAACTGCACCTTCTTCTGGTCTCGGACGGTGTCGACCCACCCGGACACCGTCACGGGTCCGTTGTCGAGGGCGGCCAGGTTCTTGATCACTATGCGCTCAGTCACCGGTCAAGTTTAGCCGCACGGCTCTCGGCGTATTCGCGGGTGCCCCCTCCGTAGACTGGGAACGTGGTAGCCAGACAGGTACATCTTGTGCGGCACGGTGAGGTTTTCAATCCCGAGCGCGTTCTGTACGGACGCCTGCCCGGATTCCGCCTCTCCGATCTGGGGGCTCAGATGGCCGAGGCGGCTGCCGCCGATCTGGTGGAGCGCGGGCGCCCCGTCGCCCGCATCATCTCCTCACCGCTGCAGCGTGCGCAGGAGTCGGCCGCTCCGATCGCGGCTGCCTTCACCCTTCCGGTCGACATCGACCCGCGCATCATCGAGCCGACCAATTTCTTCGAGGGCAAACGGATGCGGGGCACGGGCGGGGCCTTGCGCGATCCCCGCAGCTGGCACGCGCTGATCAACCCGCTGCGTCCCAGCTGGGGCGAACCGTTCGACTCGATCGCGAAGCGCATGCTCGCCGCGATCGAGGATGCCCGCAACTCGGTCGACGAGGGCGACGTCGTGCTCGTCAGCCACCAGCTTCCGATCTGGATGGTGCACCGCGCCCTGGCCCGGCAGCGTTTGCCGCACGACCCGCGCAAACGCCGCTGCGACCTGTCGAGCATCACAACCCTGTCCTGGCCCGGCGGCTTCCCCGACGAGACCGGCTACTCCAACCCTGCCCTGTCGCTGCAGGTCGGCGCCTCGGACGTAGGAGCCGTATGAACCTTCGTCCCCGCGCCGCCGTCACCGCTCTGGTTGCCGTGGCGCTACTGCTGACCGGCTGCTCCGCCGACCCGCTCGCCGAACAGTACCGCGAGGGCAGCAGTAAGGGCTTCATCGCCGGTGACGGCAGCTGGACCGAGATCCCGGCCGCCGAGCGCGGCGATCCCATCTCCTGGAGCGGCGCCGACGAAAACGGCGACCCGCTCTCCAGCGAGGACTACGCCGGCGAGGTCGTCGTGGTCAACTTCTGGTACGCCAGCTGCGCGCCCTGCCGGGCGGAAGCCCCGGCCCTGCAAAAACTCAACGAGGAATTCGCCGGCACGGACGCCCACTGGGTCGGCGTCAACGTGCGGGACCAGGCCGCGAACGCGACCGCGTTCAACGAGAGCTTCGGCATCACCTACCCGTCGGTGATGGACGTCGACAACGGGAGCATGCAGCTCGCGTTCAGCGGCAGCATCCCGCCCAACGCCGTTCCCACCACGCTGGTGCTCGACCGGTCAGGCCGGGTCGCGGCCCGCATCCTCGGTGCGATCTCGGAGCCCTCCATCCTCGAAACTCTCGTGCGCGACGCGATCGCCGAGGATTCGTAGGCGTGGACAACCCCTTCGGCGAGATCGTCTTCAGCGGCCAGCTCTACCTGGCCATTCCCATCGCCGTGCTGGCCGGGCTCGTCTCGTTCGCCTCTCCCTGCATCCTCCCGCTCGTGCCCGGCTACCTGGCCTACATCGGCGGCTTCACCGACGGCAGCTCGACCGCCGCGCGCGGCGACCGCCGGGGCCGCAACCGTCTGCTGCTCGGGGTCCTGTTGTTCATCCTCGGCTTCACCCTCGTCTTCGTGCTCACCGGTGTCATTTTCGGGGTTGCCGGATTCTGGCTGAACCAGTATCGAGATGCGATCACCCGCATCGCCGGCGTCGTGGTAATCCTGCTCGGCCTGGTGTTCGTCGGCCAGTTCGGTTTCGCGCAGCGCAGCGTGAAGGCAACCTGGAGACCGGGGATGGGCCTGGCCGGCGCCCCTCTGCTCGGCGCGGTCTTCGCCGTGGGCTGGACCCCCTGCACCGGCCCTACGCTCACGGCCATCAACTCTCTCAGCCTGACCACGGGCTCTCCCTGGCAGGGGGGACTGCTGGCCCTGTTCTACGCGCTCGGGCTGGGCATCCCGTTCCTTCTCATCGCGCTCGGCCTCAGCTGGGCGACCGGAGCCGTTTCCTTCCTGAAACGGCACGTCAGGGCTATCAACCTTTTTGGCGGTCTCCTCCTCGTTCTCATCGGCGTGCTCATGGTCAGTGGCGTGTGGAACGCCTGGCTCCTCGACCTGCAAGGAACGATCGGAAGTTATGTCCCGGCCATCTGACCATTACGACGCCCCGGCCTCCGCGGGAATCGTGCAACCGCACCTCGGCTTCGCAGGCTGGCTGCGCTGGTTCTGGCGCCAGCTGACGAACATGCGCACCGCGCTGTTCCTTCTGCTGCTTCTCGCGATCGCCGCCGTGCCGGGATCCCTGGTACCCCAGCGCAGCTCCGACCCGAACGGGGTTACCCAGTACTTCGCCGACAACCCCGACCTCGCACCGCTGCTCGACACGGTTCAGGCGTTCGACGTCTACTCGTCGGCGTGGTTCTCGGCCATCTACCTGCTGCTGTTCATCTCGCTGATCGGGTGCGTCATCCCGCGCACCAGGCACCACTACCTCGCGCTGCGGGCCAAGCCGCCGCGCACCCCCGCCCGCCTGTCCCGGCTGGCCGGCTTCACGGCGCGCATCGCTCCGGCCGGCACGGATGCCCAGGCCGCCGTCGAGTCCGCCCGCAGGCTTCTGAAGACCAGCGGCTACCGGGCGGCCGTCTTCGAGAATCGCGGGGAGACCTCGGTCTCGGCCGAGCGCGGCTACCTGCGTGAAACCGGCAACCTGGTCTTCCACTTCGCCCTGGTCGGCATCCTGATCACCGTCGGTTTCGGTGGCGGCTTCGGGTTTAGCGGCCAACGTGTGCTGGTCGAAGGGCAGACCTTCGTGAACACCCTGCTGGCCTACGACTCGTTCAACCCCGGCCGGTTCTTCAACGACACCAGCCTCACGCCCTATAAACTCACCCTCGACAACTTCGACGTCACCTACGAGGAGGAGAACCTCAAGGCCTACGGCCAGCCGATCGACTTCACAGCAGAGGTCACCATCACCCCGCGGGGTGAGGCCGCAGAGGCCAGCCAGGTGAAGGTGAACGGGCCGGCCCGCACCGGCGGCACCGACGTCTACCTGCTCGGCAACGGCTACGCCCCCACCCTCACCGTAAAGGACCCGAACGGGGTGGTCGTCTTCACCGACTCTGTGCCGTTCCTGCCGCAGGATGCCAACCTCACCTCCCTCGGCGTGATCAAGGTTCCCGACGGGCTCGCCGAGCAACTCGGCATGATCGGCTTCTTCTACCCGACCCAGGCCACCGCGGATTCGGGGGCCTTCTTCTCCTCCTTCCCTGACCTCGAATACCCGCTGCTGACCCTCAACGTCTACTCGGGAGACCTGGGGCTCGACGCGGGCGTGCCGACGTCGGTCTACTCGCTCGACATCGACAAGATGACCCAGCTCACCGGGGGCAAGACCGGCGTGGAGTCGATCGAGTTGAAGCCGGGGGAAACCCGGGAACTGCCGAACGGCCTCGGGTCCGTCACTTTCGACGACGCCAACCCGGGGGCGCAGAACGGGGACTTCTCTGGTTCGGTGCTGCGGTTTGCCTCGTTCGACATCCACCACGACCCCACCCAGCTCTGGGTGCTGTCCTTCGCCGTTCTGGCCCTGCTCGGCCTGCTGACGTCACTGTTCGTGCCACGTCGGCGGGTCTGGGTGAAGGCCGTGCCGGAGCAGGACGGCTCGCTGCGCCTCGAATACGCGGGTCTAGCCCGGGGCGAGGACCCGACCCTGGAATCCGCCGTCAGCGACCTCGCCGATCGGCACACGGACCTGCTGTTATCCTCCCAATCGGCCACCCCGGCATCCGAACAGAAATAGGCTGTCATCGTGAATCTCAACGAGCTCTCCATTCTGAGCCTCTACTCGGCCATGGCGGTCTACGCCCTCGCGTTCATCGCCTTTTCCTTCGACCTGGCCAAGCGCTCCGCGGCGGTCACCTCCGCCACGGCGGCAGACGCACAGGTGCGCCGGGCCGAATCTGCGCGCGCGGAAGCGGCCGGCGCGGCGGGCGGAACCACCACCCTCACCCGCATCAGCGCTCGCATCGCGAACGACGCGGTCACCCCCTACGGCCGCTCAGCCAGCCTGCGGGTGGGCGTCTCGCTCACCGTGCTGGCGTGGCTGATCCACCTGGTGTCGGCGGTGCTCCGCGGCGTGGCCGCCGAGCGCGTCCCCTGGGCGAACATGTACGAGTTCGCGATGACGGGCACCCTGCTGATCGTCTCGGTGTTCCTGATTGTGCTGACCCGCGCCGACCTGCGCTTCCTCGGCACCTTCGTCACCGGCATGGTGCTGGTGCTTCTCGGCATCGCGGCGCTGCGCTTCTACGTCGAGGTCGCGCCCCTGCCGCCGGCCCTGCAGTCGGCTTGGTTGGTCATTCACGTCTTCGTCGCCTCGCTGGGCACGGGCTTCTTCGCACTCGGTTTCGCCCTCTCGACCGTGCAACTCCTCCAGTTCCGGCGCGAGTCGCTCCTCGCGTCCGCGAAGAGCGGTCGGCTGCGGTTCCTGGCCACCCTGCCGTCGGCGGCCACGCTGGAGAACCTGGCCTATCGGGTCACCATCATCGGCTTCATCCTGTGGACCTTCACCCTTATGGCCGGCTCGATCTGGGCCGAACAGGCCTGGGGCCGCTACTGGGGCTGGGATACCAAGGAGGTCTGGACATTCATCATCTGGACCCTATACGCGGGCTACATCCACGCCCGCGCGACCCGTGGCTGGCGCGGATCACGGTCCGCCTGGTTGTCGATCATCGGCTTCGCCGCCGTCATGTTCAACTTCGGCATCGTCAACGTCTTCTTCAAGGGCCTGCACTCCTACTCCGGCCTCTAGACCAGGGGTCCTCGCTCCTAACGAATTCGACGGAGATTTCGGCCGGATCGCCGCCAAACAGGCCGAAAACCCTCTTCTTGCGCAGAATCTCCGTCGAATTGGTTCAGTCGGCGAGTAGCGCGTAGCAGCGGGTCAGGCGGGCCAGCCACCAGTCACGCCGATCGTCCGCGGCTGCGTAACGCTCCAGCAGCTGCGGGTCGGGGGTCACCCGACGCACCGGGATGCCGCCGTCGACCGGCAGCAGCGGGTCGGTGGTGACATCCGCAGCAAGGAGCGACGCCGTGCCGAGTCCGCAGTCGAAGTTGAGTTCCGGAATCGCGGCGGCCAGGTGGGCGCCCATCGAGATGCCGACCGAGGTGTCGAGGGCGCTTGAGACCACGGCGGGCAGCCCGGTCTGGTTGATCAGCGCCAGGGCGGCGCGGATTCCGCCGAGCGGCGCGGCCTTGATCACGAGGATGTCGGCCGAACCCGTGCGGGCCACCAGCAGCGGGTCCTTGGCGCGGCGTACGCTTTCGTCGGCGGCGACGCCGACGTCGAGGTAGCCGGTGCGGCGGCGGATCTCGGCGAGTTCCTTGATGGTGGCGCAGGGCTGCTCCACGTATTCGAGGTCGAACTCGTTGAGGGCGTGGATGGCGTGCTCCGCCTCATCGACGTTCCACAGACCGTTCGCGTCGACACGGATGCGCCCCTCCGGCCCGAGCACACGGCGAACCATGCGCACGCGTGCCACGTCGTCGGCGAGGGTCTGACCGGGGTCGGCGACCTTCACCTTGGCGGTGCGGCAGCCGGGGAACCGGGCGAGCACGCCGGCGACCTCGTCGGCGGTGACCGCCGGCACCGTCGCGTTCACGGGGATGCGTCCCCGAAGCAGGGGCGGCGTGGCCTGCCAACCGAAATCGAGGGCGGCCCGCAGCCAGGTGGCAGCCTCCGCGTCGTCGTATTCGGCGAACGGGGAGAATTCCGCCCAGCCTTCCGGTCCCTCCACGAGCAGGGCCTCGCGGGTGTCGAGTCCGCGAAACCGCGTCGCCAGGGGCAGGGCGACGACGCGGGCAGTTCTGAGCAACTCAGCAAGTGGTGGCAGCATGTTCCCAGTGTGCCAGCCGGGGACTCTCCCGGGGAACGCCGGTCAGGTCAGAGCACGTCCTGGTTGAACGCCGCGTCCACCTCGAGATCGATGTCCGGGCCGTTGTGCGGCTTGACGTTGAGAATTGCGAAGGGGATGCCCGGCGCGATCAGCAGGTAGGCGTCTTCGAAGCGCCCGCCGCCACTGTTCACCCGCAGCCAGTAGGGCTTCCCGGCCAGGAACGCGGTCTCAACCTCGGTCTGGATGGACTCCAATGACCGGCCGCCTAACGAGTACTCCGCGCCGCCGTAGACAATATCGACTCGGATCACGCTTCGTCCTTCACCAGTACTGTCGCGGGTCAATGTGGTTCCGGCACGAGCTGGAGGCCCCCGGAGGAATTGGCCGAAAGCATGAGGGCTTCGATCCATTCGCGGTTGAGGCTGGGGGAGCGCCCGCCGAAATACTTATAGGCCAGGGGTATCGCGGGATGCAGCCAGATCGTGCTGCGGCCGTCGCCGCCCTGGGGGTCGTCTCGCCACGTGAAATAGAAACACTCGCCGCGTCGCAACTTCGCCCCGATGACGACCTGGATATGGGCGAGGACCCGGTCGTCGAAATCTGCTGTCAGAGACGAGTTGTACGTGAGCTTGCCCATATATCCCCCGATAACAAAGTTCTAAGTGAGAATAGCGTGAAGTCGCCAGCACCGCTACGCTCCGTTCAGGGGGGACGGCCGAGGTTCAGTCCCGCAGGTACCGCTCGAGTCGGAGGACCTTCAGCAGGGCCAGTGCGCGCTTCTCGATCTGGCGCACCCGTTCCCGGGTCACGCCCTGAACGACGGCGATCTGGTCCAGCGTTTGGGGCGCGCCCCCGTCGAGACCGAACCGGGACATCAGGATCGACCGCTCCCGCGGCGGCAGGGCATTCATGTAGAAAACGATGTCCGAAGCCCGCATGGTGAGCACGGCGTGCTCCTCGGGCTGGGCCATGCCGCGGTGGACGGCTTGGCGGATCCAGCGGGTGGCGTGAGTGGAGCATTTGTAGCCGGTCATGAAGTCATATTTTTCGACGGCGCGGACGAGGCCGATGTTGCCGTCCCGCAAGAGGCCCATGATGGGCATTCCGCGTCCGGAGTAGTGCTTGGCGATGCTGTCCACCAGGCGCAGATTCGCTTCGATGAAGTGGTTCTTCGCGCGGCGGCCGTCATGGGCAATCCAGGCCAGCTCGCGGGCCAAGGACGGGTCGTCGACTCCGTGGAACAATTTTTCGACGGCGAACAGCCCGACCTCGATGCGCTGCGCGAGGGTCACCTCGTCGATGGCGGTGAGCAGGGGCCCCTGCCGATGCGGCGCAGGTAGTCGCCGAAGGCATCCGTCGATGTGCTGTAGCGGGAGGGAGCGGTCGACGGAGCGGAGGTGAAATTCGCTGACGCTGACGCTGACGCCGGGGGCGGGGGCTGATTCGCGGCCGGTGGCGGTCGGGAGCTTGAGTGCTCCGGGGGCTGGGTCTCTTGCGTGGCCGTGCTCATCGCAGTGCCGTTCCGCTGGGTGCCGGACGGAGGGCGAGACTGGCCGTGGCGCGGTCAAAGGATGAGAAGTACGCTCGCTCCCGGGGGCGGCCGAAATCCGTCACTTCGAAGGCGTCGTCCACGCGCTGGATGAAGCCGACCAAGGCGGCCGGATCGCCGTCCGCGATCATCCGGTCGCTGATGCGCCATTCCGTGGGGGAGAGTTCGTTGATCCCGATATTTCTCGCGGGTGGGGTGGGGATCGTTTTTCGTGTGCCATTGTCGGCCATCACTGCCTCCGAGTATTTTTTAATAGCTCAGTACACAGGGTGGAAACGACGGCCTCAAGGGGCTTGACTTTGCCGCTCAAACGGGGATGCCAACCAGCTTCCGAGAGGCCCATGGCCAGCCGCATTCCGGCGCCGCAGGCCCGCGTAGGCTGGGTGCATGATCGAACAGGTTTCCGAAATCTTCGACCCGACCCAGTGGCAGGAAGTCGCGGGCTTCGACCGCCTCACCGACGTCACGTACCACCACGACGTGACTGGGAGGATCGCCCGGGTGGCGTTCAACCGGCCCGAGGTGCGGAACGCGTTCCGCCCGCACACCGTCGACGAACTGCACGCCGCCCTCGAGGACGCTCGCGTCAACCCGCGCATCGGGGTGGTGCTCCTGACCGGCAACGGACCCAGCCCGAAGGACGGCGGTTGGGCGTTCTGCTCGGGCGGGGACCAACGCATCCGAGGCCGGGATGGCTACAAGTACGCCGAGGGAGAGACCGCGTCCGGGATCGACACGGCACGCGGCGGCCGGCTGCACATCCTCGAGGTGCAGCGGCTGATCCGGTTCATGCCCAAGGTTGTCATCGCGGTCATCCCCGGCTGGGCGGCCGGCGGCGGGCACTCCCTGCATGTGGTCTGCGACCTCAGCATCGCCAGCGCCGAGCACGGCAAGTTCAAGCAGACGGACGCCGACGTCGGCTCCTTCGACGCCGGCTACGGCAGCGCCTACTTCGCCCGCCAGGTGGGGCAGAAGACCGCGAGGGAAGTGTTCTTCCTGGCCCGCGAGTACTCCGCGCAGCGCGCCTTCGAGATGGGGGCCGTGAACGCCGTGGTGCCGCACGGCGAACTCGAGGCGGAGGCGCTGGATTGGGCCCGCACGATCCTGACCAAGTCGCCCACCGCCATCCGGATGCTGAAATTCGCTTTCAACGCCGTGGACGACGGCCTGGTCGGCCAGCAGGTGTTCGCCGGGGAGGCCACCCGCCTGGCCTACGGCACCGACGAGGCGGTCGAGGGGCGTGACGCGTTCCTGGAGAAGCGCGACCCCGACTGGGGTCCCTACGACTGGCAGTTCTAGGCGACCATGTTCCGTCGGCTGAGGGTGGTGCCGGTCGGTGACCCGCTCGACCTGATGACCCCGTTGCGCCTCGCGCTGGCCGACACCGGCGACGCCGTGCTGCCGGTACCCGGCCGGCAGGAGGCCGCCGGGCGGCTGAGCCTGGTGCGCGTGCCCCGTCAGGTGGCCGTGGTGATCGAGACGTCCGGATCGACGGGTGTGCCCAAGCGCGTGATGCTCAGCACCGACGCCCTGCTGAGCAGCGCCGCCGCCTCCAGCGTGCGCCTCGGCGGCTCCGGTCAGTGGCTGCTGGCCCTGCCCGTGCACTACATCGCCGGGGTGCAGGTGCTCGTGCGCTCGATCGTGGCCGACACCGTCCCCGTCGTGCTGCCGAGCGGCCACTTCGACCCGGCCGTGTTCGCCGCCTCAGCCGGGCGCCTCACCGAGCCGCTGCGGTTCACCGCCCTGGTTCCGGTGCAGCTGGCCCGGCTGGTCGCCGCGGCCGCAGACGACCCTCATCTGCTGGCCGCGCTACGCCGCTTCGACGGCATTCTGGTCGGCGGCCAGGCGCTGCCGTCGCTGCTCGCCGAGCGGGCCGTCGACCTCGACCTGCACGTGTTCGCCACCTACGGCTCGTCGGAAACTTCCGGCGGTTGTGTCTACAACGGCACCCCGATCGGCAACTCCGAGGTGCGCGTGGTCGATGGGCAGCTGGAGATCGCGGGCTCCGTGCTCGCCGAGGGGTACCTCGGTGACCCCCCGCGCACCAGTGACCGCTTCCTCGAGGTGCACGGGGGACGCTGGTACCGCACGGGTGACCTGGGCGAGGTGGATGCCGCGACGGGCATCGTGCGCGTGCTCGGGCGAGCCGACAACGTGATCATCTCCGGCGGCGAGAAGGTGTCGCTCGACGCGGTCGAGCGGGTCGTCCGGTCGCTGCCGGGCTTCGGCGAGGCCGTGGCGGTGGGGCGGCCCGACGTCACGTGGGGCCAGGTCCCGGTGCTGGTCGTGCCGGCGGAACCCGGTGCGGAACCCGGTGCGGCCGGCCTCCCCGAGGACTCCCTCGAGAGAATCGGGGAAGCCGTGGCATCCGTGCTGGGCAAGGCGGCCAGGCCCGCGTGCCTCGTGTGGGTCGCGTCGATCCCGCAGCTTTCCACCGGCAAACCCGACCGTCTTGCCCTGGGCCGGATGATCGCCGATCTCTGAGCTGCCGAGCTACCGAGCCACCGAGCCACCGGCACGTACTATGAAGGCGTGGCACACGGAGCGCGGCCGGTCAGGCCCTCACAACAGCGATTGAATCCCTCGGCAGCGACCTCTTCGGCGGCCCGGAACGGGAGGTCGGGCAACCCGGCCCGGCGGAACGCCCCCGCCGGCCGCGGCCCGGCGCGAATCGGACCGGCCACGGCAGGAGACTGGGTCTCCGGAGCACGCCTGCGCACCCTCCCGCTGGCTATCGCACCGGTGGCCCTCGGCACCGGTGCGGCGATCGTCGTGAGCGGCCCCGGCGTCTTCCATCCGGTACGAGCGGTGCTCGCCCTGATCGTGGCCCTGTGCCTGCAGATCGGCGTGAACTACGCCAACGACTATTCCGACGGTATCCGCGGCACTGACGCCAACCGGATCGGCCCGGCCCGGCTGACCGGCGGCGGAGCCGCCCAGCCCCGTGCCGTACTCACGGTGGCCCTCGCATTCTTCGCGCTCGCCGCGCTCGCCGGCCTCACCCTGGTGGTGCTGACCGGTCAGTGGTGGCTGCTGCTGGTGGGTGTCCTCGCCATCATTGCGGCCTGGTTCTACACCGGCGGACGCAAACCATATGGCTACTTCGGTCTCGGCGAGGTCTTCGTCTTCGTGTTCTTCGGCCTTGTGGCCACCGTCGGTACCACGTATGTGCAGGTCGGCACCGTGAACACCGAAAGCTGGCTGAGCGGTGTCGGGATCGGCCTGATCGCCATGGCCGTGCTGATGGTCAACAACCTGCGCGACCTGGAGCCGGACCGGGCATCCGGCAAACGCACCCTCGCGGTGCTGATCGGGAGCATGGCGTCGCGCGTCGTGTTCTGCCTGTTCCTGCTGCTGGCGTTCGCGATCGTCGCCTTCTTCGCGGTCTTCTACCCGCTGGCCTGGCTGACGTTTTTCGTGCTGCTGCTGGCGGTGCCGGCCGGGTTGATCACGGTGACGGCGACGACCTCGACCGAACTGGTGCTGGCCCTCAAGCTGACCAGCGTCTCGGCGTTGGCCTACGGGCTGCTACTGGCTCTCGCGTTCGCGCTGTAGGTCGGCATCGGCCGCCCGCGCATCGGCCCGGTCGAGGGCAGCATCCTCGGACACGGCGTCGGGGTGCGCCGACTCCGTATCGGGGTGCCGCGCCTGGTAGAGGCCCAGCGCGACCTTCTCGCGAGGCTTCCGCAAGAAGATGAAGGAGAGCGAGGCTCCGATCATAGCGGCGGCGATCGCGGCAAGCCACCACTCGATCCGGAGGAAGAGCATCACGGCGAGCGGAACGGCGAACAGGAGCACGCGGAAGACCGAATAGGACACCCAAGCGGGAACAACATTCATGGCCACAGTTTAGATCGCCGGGCTGTGCGCTCACTCACCGATCTCACGGGTGGGAGCCATACACTGTGGGAATGGTTCGCCTGTGGTTCGCTCTTGGAGTCGTCGTCGTCGTCCTCACCGTCTACGCGCTGGTGGATTGCGCGCTTCTGCAGCGATCCCGGGTTCGCGGGCTACCACGCTGGGTGTGGATGTTCGTGATCGTGCTCATTCCCGTGATCGGGCCGGTGCTGTGGCTGCTGATCGGCCGCGGCCGTGCCAGCACGGGCAAGATCGTGCGATCGTTCGCCCCCGACGACGACATCGACTTCCTCAAGGGTCTGGACCGGGCCACGTCCGACCAGGAACGACTCCGTGCCCTCGAGCAGGAGCTTGCCGACCTCGACGCTCCGGATCCCCGGGACCTCGGTGCGGCAGGAACCACCGACACGACAGGAACCTCCGGCACGACCGGTCAGGGCGGTAAGGGCAGTCAGGCCGGCCAGAAAGGCCAAGCCGGGTTCGAGCCGAAAAAATCCGAGCCGGGCGAAGGCGATCTGCCTGGCCGGCGGGATGCCTGACATCGCGTCGAGCGGTAGCCCGGCCACAGACTTCAGCTTCTCTCTCCTGGGTGAATTCGTGCGTCTGGGCGTGCGCGACCTGGTTCTCAGCCCGGGCGCCCGGTCGCAGGCCCTCGCCCTGGCCGCCGCCGAACTGGAGCGGATCGGGCTGATCCGGCTGCACGTGCGCCTCGACGAGCGCGGCGCGGGCTTCCTCGCTCTCGGCCTAGCCGTCGAGGCCGGCCGGCCGGCGCTGGTCGTCTGCACCTCGGGCACGGCCGTGGCGAACCTCCACCCCGCGGTGCTCGAGGCGCACCACTCGGGGGTGCCCATGATCCTGCTGACGGCCGACCGGCCAAGCGAGTTGCGCGGCATCCGTTCGAACCAGACCACCGTGCAGCCCGGCCTGTTCGGTGTGGCGACGCGCCTGTGCGTGGATGCGCCCGCACCGGAGGGTGCGGCCGGCGAGCACGCCGACGCCATTGCCCTGGCCCGACGCGCGACGGATGCCGCCACCGGCGCCACCTCGCTCGATCCGGGCCCGGTGCAGCTCAACCTGGCGTTCCGGGAGCCGCTGTCGGCGCCGGTGGCGCTGACTCCCGAAGCGATCTCCGGCCCGGTCGGACTCGCCGAGTCGGCCGCGGTGCTCGCCGCGCCCGTCGTGGACGCTTCCCCGACCGAACCGGTCTTCCCGGTCACGGGCGGACCGCGTACCGTGGTCATCGCCGGCACGGGCGCCGGCCCCGAGGCCGAGGAATTCGCGCGTACCGGCGGCTGGCCGCTGCTGGCCGAGGTGTGCAGCGGCGCCCGGTTCGGCCCGAACCTCGTCTCCGCCTACCGCGAGTTGCTGCTGGCCTCCGACCTCGGCGGGCGGGTCGAGCGCGCTGTCGTGTTCGGTCACCCGACGCTCAGCCGTGAGGTGCCGGCCATGATCGTCCGCGAGGGTGTGGAGACCATTGTGGTGGCTCCCACCGGCACCGAATGGTTCAACCCCGGACACCGGGTGCGCGTATTCGCCCGCGCCGCCACCCCAGACGCCGTGGCCATCGCAGCGGCCGGCAGCCCCGAGGGGCGGGAATGGCTGGGCCGCTGGGTGATGTCCAGCCGGCACCTGTTGGCCGCGGGAGCCGCCCGCGAATCGATCCCGATCGGTGATCGCGGAATCACCCGCGAAGAGCTGGCCGCCATGCGCGCGCCGGTCACCCGGCCCATGCTCGTGGACGCCGTCTGGCGCGCCTCCTGGCCGCACGACCGTCTCGTTTTCGGTGCCTCCCGGTTGGTGCGGGTGGCCGACCGCCGCGTTCCCGGCAAGAAGATCTCCGTGCACTCCAACCGCGGCCTGGCCGGCATCGACGGCACGGTCGCCACGGCCGTCGGCATCGCCCTGGCCAGCCAGACCGGTCCGACGCCGCAGTCCACCGGGGTCACCCGCCTGGTGGTCGGCGACCTCACCCTGCTGCACGATGTCGGGTCGCTCTTGCTCACCCCGGGGGAGGCGCTGCCGCGGCTCCAGATCATCGTCGGCAACGACGGCGGCGGCACCATTTTCGACGGTCTGGAGGTGGCGGCATCCGCCCGCGCCGACGCGATCAACCGGGTTCTCTTCACCCCGCAGCAGGCCGACGTCGCCAACCTCGCCGCCGCCTACGGCTGGTCATACGGTCTGGCGGCCACCCGGAGCGACCTCGAGCGCGCGCTGACCGCGCCGCACGCGGGGCCGAGCATCCTCGAGGTTCCGCTGGTTCGCTAGGTTTGCCGGGGCGTCTGCGGGACACTGATCCTGTAACGAAGGGTGCACCGTGGCTGGACGTAGCGAGCAGGAATTCTGGGCCGGGGAACCGGGGGCGTTGCTGCGGGTGACGCCGGGGTTCCGGCTCGCGGGCGTGGACCCCGCCTCGACGCCCGGCTTCGACGGGGTGGAGAAGGACAGCGCGGATGAAGCGCTGGCCTCCGGGGCCGGCGTGCTGTCGGACCTGCAGGAGATGCTCTTCGCGAACAGTCGGTCCGGCGACCCGCGCCGCGTGCTCCTCGTGCTGCAGGCCATGGACACGGCCGGCAAAGGCGGCATCGTGCGCCACGTCGTCGGCGCTGTCGACCCCCAGGGCATCCGTCTGTACGCGTTCAAGGCGCCCACGGAGGTGGAACGGTCCCACGACTTCCTCTGGCGGGTGCGCAAACGGCTGCCCGACGCCGGCTTGATCGGGGTCTTCGACCGTTCACACTATGAGGATGTGCTGGTCGGCCGCGTACGCGCGCTGGCCCCGGCGGCGGAGATCGAGGAGCGCTACGGCCTGATCACCCGGTTCGAGCAGGAACTCGTCGACGCCGGCACGACGATCGTCAAGGTCATGTTGCACATCGGCTCCGACGACCAGAAGGAGCGCCTGGCCGAGCGGCTGGAACGCGCGGACAAGCACTGGAAGTACAACCCGGGCGACATCGAGGAACGCATGCAATGGGCCGCCTACCAGGAGGCGTACCAGCTCGCCCTCGAACGCACGTCGACCGTTGCCGCGCCCTGGTTCGTAGTGCCGGCCGAGAAGAAGTGGTACGCCCGCCTGGCCGTGCAGCACCTGTTGATCGACGCCCTGCAGCGTCTCGACCTGACCTGGCCGTCCGCGACCTTCGACGTCGAGGTCGAGAAGGCCCGCCTCGCCGCGACCTGAGTGTGTTCGTTCGGTCGAGAGTGGCCCGCGGAGCGGGCACTCTCGCCCGGAGCGGGGATCCTCGCTGCGCGGAGTCTGCGGAGGCTTCTCAGCCGAAGGCCTCCACGACGGGGCGGAACTTCATGCGGGTTTCGGCGAGCTCGCGCTCCGGCTCGGAGTCCAGCACGATGCCGCAGCCAGCGTAGGCCGTGACGCTGCCGGCGGGGCTGACCTGGGCGCAGCGCAGGGCGATTGCCCACTCGCCGTCGCCGTCGGCGCCGACCCAGCCGACCGGGCCCGCGTAACGGCCCCGGTCAAACGGCTCGAGTTCGCGGATCAGGGCGAGCGCCGTCCCGGTGGGCGTGCCGGCGACCGCGGCCGTCGGGTGCATGGCGGCGATCAGGTCGAGCGAGTTCGATCCGTCGCTCAGGGTGCCCTCGACATCCGTTGCCAGGTGCCAGAGGTTCGGCAGCTTCACGGTGAACGGGATCTCGCTGGTGATGAGGTGAGAGGTGTGCGGGCGGAGCGAGGCCAGCACGCTCTGCACCGCGAAGGCGTGTTCGTCGCCGTCCTTGGCGGAGGTGGCCAGCTGGAGGGCTGCCTCCAGGTCGGAGGCGGCATCCGCGCCCCGCGACATCGTGCCGGCGAGCACGCGGGCGTTGACCTCCCCGTGGTCGGCGCGGATGAGGGTCTCCGGGCTGGAGCCGACGAGGCCGTCGACCGCGTAGGTCCAGCAGTCGGGGTAGCCCAGCGCCAGCTCGCTGACGGCGCGGCGCAGGTCGGATTCCGCCGGCAGCCGCCCGACCAGGTCGCGGGCCAGCACGACCTTGTTGAGGTCTCCGGAGGCGATGCGGGACACGGCTTCGCCGACCGCGTCGCGGTACCCGGCGGGCGGCAGCGCGCCCGGCAGCAGGGAGATGCGGTATTCGGTGCCGAGAGGACGGCGAGCCAGGGGAATCTCCGGCGGCGTGGTGCCGGTCGGCCAGATGCGCGTCACCCAGCATCGGCCGTTGTCGCGCCCGATGACGACCTGCGGCACGATCAGCACGCTGGTCTGGGCCGAGGAGGCGTCGAAGGCGAAGGCTCCGAAAGCGAGCAGGCCCGTGCCGGTGCTTTCGATCGGGTCGGACACGGTGGCGGCGGCCGCGACGTCGCGCCAGGCGGTGGCGGCATCCGTCAGCCGGGTCGCTCCGGAGAACTCGAGCCGCAGGGCCGTGCCGATGCCGGCCAGACCCTGGTTGCGCCGCATCCAGAGCAGCGGTGCTCGGGTGTCGAGCAGAAGAATCAGTTGGCGGATGTCGGCGATGGGGGTGGTTTCAACCGTTAGAGCCTGAGCATTCACCTGCATAGCCTATGCCAGAGGCTGTGAAGAGCCCGGCGTGTCCGCGGGCAATCTAGACTGTGGGAGTGAGTAGAGCAGACCTCAATAAGCAGCCCGAGCAGGTCGCTGCCATGTTCGATCAGGTCTCCACCCATTATGACCGCACGAATGCCGTTCTCTCGGTAGGGAACGCGGCCCTGTGGCGGATGGCCGCGACCCGCGCCGTGAACCCCCGGCGCGGCGAACGCATCCTCGACATCGCCGCCGGAACGGGCACGTCCAGCGTCGCGCTGACGAAGACGGGCGCGCACGTTGTGGCCGCCGACTTCTCGGAGGGCATGATCGCGGTCGGCCGTTCACGCCACGCGGACAATCCGCAGGTCGAGTTCGTTCAGGCCGATGCCACCGCGCTGCCGTTCGCCGACAACGAGTTCGACGCCGTGACCATCTCGTTCGGCCTGCGCAACGTGGTCGAGCCCAAGAAGGCCCTGGCCGAGTTCTACCGGGTGACCAAGCCTGGGGGGCGCGTCGTGATCTGCGAGTTCTCCACGCCGCCGTTCGCACCGATCCGGCTGGGCTACTTCGCCTACCTCACTCGCGTGATGCCGATGATCGTAAAGCTCGCGTCCTCCAACGCGGAGGCGTACGACTATCTGGGCGAGTCGATCGCGGCCTGGCCGAATCAGCAGACCCTCAGTGCCTGGCTGCGGGAGGCGGGCTTCGACGCCGTCGCCTACCGCAACCTGACCTTGGGTATCGTGGCACTGCATCGCGGCATCAAGCCGACGGATGCGTCAAACGCACCGTCTTGAATCCTCCCAGATCCGATCGTTAGGCTGACAGAGTGAAACCGAGCATGCCCCTGTTCCGTCGCGGCTCATCCGTGACGAGCCAGCTCGGCCTCAGCGATCGCATTTTCTCGACCGCCCAGGACCGTGGCCTCGCCGCGGGCATCGACGGGGGAATCGACCAGGTCGAGGCCAGTCTGCTCGCCGAGGTGACCTTTGCCGACGAGATCGCGAACGTCACCAGCCGCTACCTGCTCAACGCGGGCGGCAAGCGCGTGCGCCCCATGCTGGCGCTACTCACCGCCCACCTCGGCAGCGGCAACCACGCGGACGTCATCACCGCGGCCACCGCGATCGAGATCACCCACCTGGCCTCGCTCTACCACGACGATGTGATGGACGACTCGGACAAACGCCGCGGGGTGCCGAGCGCGCAGACCGTGTGGGGCAACTCGGTGGCGATCCTGACCGGGGATCTGCTCTTCGCCCGCGCCAACCAGCTGATGGCACGGCTGGGCGAACGGGCCATCCGTTTGCAGGCCGACACCTTCGAGCGCCTCGTGCTCGGCCAACTGCACGAGACCGTCGGTGCACAGCCCGGCCAGGACCCCGTGGAGCACTACATCCAGGTGCTCGCCGACAAGACCGGGTCGCTGATCGCGGCGGCCGCCCAGGCGGGCATCATCTTCTCCGACGCCCCCTCCGAGTTCGAAAAGCCGGTGATCGCGTTCGGCGAGAAGATCGGCGTCGCCTTCCAACTCATCGACGATGTGCTTGACCTCTCCCCGCAGCCGGAGGAGACCGGCAAGGTGCCCGGCACCGACCTGCGCGCCGGGGTGGCCACCCTCCCGCTGCTGCGCCTGCGCGAGCGCGCCCCGCACGACGACGACGCCGCCGCCCTGCTCGAACGCCTCGAACGCGACGTGATGGCCAGCAACGGCGTCGCGACCGCTGCGGCGGACTCCGCGATCACCGCGCTGCGCGAGCACGACGTGACCGGGCAGACCCTCGCCGAGGCGCACGGCTGGGCGCATGACGCGGTCGAAGCCCTCGCCCCGCTGCCGGACGGCTCGGTCAAGAAGGCCCTCACCCGTTTCGCCGACACGATCGTTGAACGATCCAGTTAGACGATCAAGCTAGAAAGGCTTCCATGACCAAGTTGCGATTGGCCATTGTCGGCGCGGGACCTGCGGGTATCTACGCCGCCGACATCTTGCTCAAGGCGGAACGGAACTTCGAGGTTTCGATCGACCTGTTCGACCACCTGCCGGCACCCTATGGACTTGTGCGCTACGGCGTCGCCCCGGACCACCCCCGGATCAAGGGCATCATCACGGCCCTGCGCGATGTGCTCGACCGCGGCGACATCCGCGTCTTCGGCAACGTGCGGTTCGGTATCGACATCACCCTCGACGATCTGAAGAAGCACTACAACGCCGTCATCTTCGCGACCGGGGCCGTGCGCGACGCCGACCTGGACATCCCGGGCATCGACCTGGACGGGTCCTACGGGGCCGCCCGGTTCGTGAGCTGGTTCGACGGGCACCCCGACGTGCCGCGCTCCTGGCCGCTGGAGGACCAGGAGGTTGCCGTCATCGGCAACGGCAACGTGGCGCTCGACGTCGCACGTATGCTCGCCAAGCACGCCGACGACCTGCTGAGCACCGAGATTCCGACGAACGTCTACGAGGGACTCAAGGCATCGCCGGTGACGGATGTGCACGTGTTCGGCCGCCGTGGACCGACCTCCGTGAAGTTCACCCCGCTGGAGCTGCGGGAACTCGGCGACCTGCCCGATGTGGACATCGTCCTCTACGACGAGGACTTCAACTACGACGATGCCGCGCGGGACGCCGTGGCCAGCAACAAGCAGGTCTTCGTGATCGACAAGGTTTTGAACAAGTGGCGGGAGCGCCCGGTCGGCACGGCCAGCCGCCGCCTGCACCTGCACTTCTTCGCCAAGCCCGTAGAGATCGTCAACGACGGCGAGGGCCGGGTCGGCGCCATCCGTTACGAACGCACCACCCCCGATGGGCAGGGCGGCGTCGTCGGCACCGGCGAGATCCGCCAGCTCCCGATCCAGGCCGTCTACCGCGCCGTGGGTTACTTCGGGTCGCCGCTGCCGGGCGTTCCCTTCGACAGGAAGCACGGCGTGATCCCCAACCGGGAGGGGCAGGTTCTCTGGAAGGGCGACCCATCGTTCGGATCGAAGAGCGCCAACACGCAGCTGTACGGCGTCTACGCGACCGGGTGGATCAAACGCGGACCGGTCGGGCTGATCGGGCACACGAAGTCCGACGCCATGGAGACCGTGCGGCACCTGATCAACGACCTCGGCAACTGGTGGCGCCCGGAGTCGCCCTCGGAGCAGAGCATCGTGGACCTGCTCGACGAGCGAGGGGTGCAATACACGAACCTCGACGGCTGGCACCGGCTCGATCAGCACGAGCTCGCGCTCGGCTCCGACGAGGGTCGCGTGCGGGTCAAGGTGGTTCCCCGCGACGAGATGGTCACGATTTCCCGCGGCGTGAGGTAGACGCGCGTGGCGCCCTGGCTGTCGATTGTCGCCGGTCTGATCGGCGCCGCACTCGGGGTTTTCCTGACCGGGATTGTCGAACGGATGTTGCGCATCCGCCGCCGCTTCGCCTGGCCGGTGCGTGCCGCGGTGACCGTGTCGACCGGCCTGCTGGTCGCCCTGGTCGTGTGGGAGTTCGGGGTCGGGTGGGAGCTGCCGGCGTATCTGTACCTGGCACTGATTGCCGTGGTGCTCAGCGTCGTCGACATCAACGAGAAGCGTCTGCCGAACGCGTTGGTCTACCCCTCGCTGATCGTGCTACCGATACTGTTGACGCTCGCGGCGGCGGCATCCGGGGCCTGGCAGGCCCTGCTCGGGGCCTTCCTTGGCGGTGCCGCGCTGTTCGCGTTCTATCTCGTGCTCGCCCTGATCTCGCCCGGCGGCATTGGCATGGGCGACGTGAAGCTGGCCGCCGTGATCGGCCTTGCGCTCGGCTACCTGGGCTGGACCCCGTTTCTCGTCGGTGCTTTCGGCGCCTTCCTGATCGGCGGCCTGGTCTCGTTGGTTGCCCTGACGCTTCGCCGGGTGACCCTGCGGGGCTCCATCCCGTTCGGGCCGTCCATGCTCGCCGGGGCCTTCCTGGGCGTGCTGTTTGCCTGAATTTTCCCCCCCGGCGGGGGCCAGGACGTTCGCTGAAACGGGGCTACGGTGACGCTGTCACCGACCCTACGGCGAGTTCGCTTCACCCGAGGAGTACCTGTGTACCCGAATCTTCCTGCCCGCGGCGCGCCCGGAGACACCTCCCGCGCGGTTCCCTGAGCCACTCGAACTGACCGGCCCGAACCCGAATGACGGCCTCGCTCGCGACAAGCCCACGTCGCGGGTCATTGTCACGCCGCTTTCGGATTTCATCTAGCGCTCATTCAGCTACCCCTAAGACAGGGACCCCCCCTTTTGGGGCGTAGTGAGGTTTTCTCGACGAACGTAGCTTGTGGTCATTCGCTCGGCCGACCTGGCCGGCCCACACAGAACGGAAAACCCGAGATGAAGTTCTACACCAAAATTCAGGCCCTCATGAACAGCCTGCGCACCGACGAAGAGGGCGCCACCGCAGTGGAGTACGGCCTCATGGTCTCGCTCATCGCCGTCGTCATCATCGGCGCTGTCGGCGCAATCGGCCTCGCCCTGACGGGGATGTTCAATGGCGTTGCGGTCGACCTCGGCGGCACCCCCGGCTAACCGACGCGTGCCCGGCGGAACATGATCCGCCAGAACCCCGTGCGCCGGCGGTGGCTTGCCAAAACGAGCCGCCGCCGCCCGCACTCACCCCCGACTTTCACCCGCAACGCCAGGCCTACCCGAAGGGGCCACCAAATGATGCGTTTCCTCCATCGACGAGGCGAACGCGGCGCTGCCGCCGTGGAGTTCGCGCTCGTGCTGCCCATTCTCCTGCTGCTGGTGCTCGGCCTCATCGAGTTCAGCCGGCTCTACAACATTCAGATTTCGCTGTCCAATGCGGCCCGCGAGGGCGCCAGGAACATGGCGATTCACAACAGTCAGTCGACGGCCAAAACCGCGGCCATCGCCGCCGCCCCGTCAATCAGCCCGAGCATGTCGGGCGGCCAGATCTCGATCACGCCCGCGGCGTGTGCCGCCAACCAGGCCGTCACGGTCACCATCACCTACAGCGTGTCACTTCTGACCGGTTATTTCGGCACCACGCTTCCCCTGACCGGCAAAGGAGTCATGCTATGCGGTGGTTGAATCGTGGGCTCCGTTCCGAGCACGGTGCGAGCGCTGTGATGGTCGGTATCCTGCTCGTGCCTCTGCTGGGGTTCGTGGCGATTGCAGTCGATGTCGGGGCCCTCTACGCGGAGCGCGCACAGCTTCAGAACGGCGCGGATGCCGCCGCCCTCGCCGTCGCCCGCGACTGCCAGGACGGTGTCTGCACCGATCCGGCCGGCGCCGCCGCGCGCTTCACCAACGACAACGCGAATGACGGCGCCGCCAACGTGCTGGCACCGAGCATCAGCATGGCTAGCAAGACCGTGACGGTCTCCGACAGCACCCGCGTCGCCGGCACCAATGCAGGGGCCATCAGTCACCCCTTCGCCCGGTTCATCGGCGTCGACCCTACGACCGTGGGCGCGACCGCCACGGCGCAGTGGGGCGGCCCGGGGTCCGGCCCCGTGCTCGCGCTCGCGCTGTCCTGGTGCGAGTTTCAGGAGTCGTTGGCGGCGTCGGGCAAACATGTGACCATCCGCACCGACACCAACAAGATCTGCAAGCACGCTCCCTCAGAGGAAGTCATCCCCGGGGGATTTGGTTGGCTTGACAACGCCAACGCCTGCGTGGCGATCGTCAACTTGAGTCTCAACCTTGACGCGGCCGGGCAGCTCTGGGTGGGCAGCGACGCCGGCGGGAGTGTGAACACCGACTGCAAGTCGAAGCTGGAAAGCCTCAAGGGCACGACGGTGCTGGTGCCGATCTATGACCGCGTTCGTGGCACGGGAACCAACGCCGAGTATCGCATCTTCGCCTTTGCCGGGTTCACCATCACCGGCTGGAACTTCCCGTCCACCAAGGTCCTCGATCCACTGGCCCCGCTCTGCCCCGCCGCAGCCCCAACAGCTCCCAAGGCTCCCAAGGACCCCAAGGCCCCTAAACCCTGCGATGAAAGCGACAAGAGCAATAACTGGAACGGCATCCAGGGCTACTTCAATAAATGGGTCTCCATCGACGGGGCGTTCGGACTGGGCGGGCCTCAACTCAACGCAACCAGCGTCAACCTAATCAAGTAGGAGCTGCAATGAAAACCCGACTCATTGGCGCGATCCTCGCGATCGTTCTGGCCATCGTTGGCACCGTCGTGCTCACCGGTTACGTGAACAGCGCCGACGCGCGAGCAGCCGACGGCGCCGAGTTCGTATCGGTCTACCTGGTCGCCGATGAGATCCCAGCCGGCACCGAGGCGAGCGCGATCACCGACCTCATCACCGCGAAGCAGATCCCGGCCCTCGCCGCGGTGCCGGGCCGGGTGACGAAGCTGAGCGACCTGGAGGGCCTGGTGGCGGACACCGCACTGATGCCCGGCGAGCAGCTGCTCGAGTCTCGCTGGGTGACGCCCGCCACGCGGGCGGCCAGCGGAGACGTCGCACTGCCGGAGGGAATGCAGGCGGTCAGCATCGCCCTTCCCGTCGAGCGGGTGGTCGGCGGCACGATCAAGCCGGGCGACACCGTCGGCGTCGTGATTTCCGCCACCATCAAGGGCGCTGACGGCGCCGAAGACACGCCAATCAGCAGGCAGGTCTTCCACAAGGTGCTCGTCACCGCGGTACGCGAGGGAACCAGTACGCCCCCTGCCGACGGAGCGGACGCGGCAGCCGAGGCAGCCGAGACCGTCATGGTCACTCTCGCTCGGCCGACCGCAGATATCCAGAAGTTGGTTTGGGGCAAGGAATTCGGCAGCGTGTGGCTCACCATCGAGCCGAAGACGGCTGATGAGACCGGTTCAGCGGTCGTCGACGGAAGCGTCGTGTTCCAATGAGCCGCCCACGACTGAGCCCCTGGCGTGACGGGGTGCTGGGGTCGGTAGCGCAGACGGCCTCGGCCGTCGGACCCGGCGACGAAGCCCGGGATGGCAGCTCGGGCGAGATCGGGCTAGCGGATGTCACCGCACTCGACGACCGGTCGGCAGCCGATGAGCAGGAACCGTCCACCCTCGAACCCCCCACCCTCGATCCGCCCACGACCGAGGAGACTCCGGAGCCGGAGGTCATCCCGCGCCAGACCATCGCGGTGGTGGCCGCCAAGGGCGGTGTCGGCAAGACGACGATCGCGACCAACCTGGCCGTCGGCCTCGCCAAGCTGGCCCCGCTGTCGGTGGTGCTCGTCGATGCCGATGTGCAGTTCGGGGACGTGGCCATGGCCCTGTCGCTGACACCCGGACGCTTCCTGCCGGATGCCGTCACCGCCGTCGCGGCCAACGACGCCATGGTGCTCAAGGCCTACCTCACCCCGCATCCGGACGGCTACTACGTCGTGTGCGGCGCGGAGTCGCCGGCCGACGGGGACCGGGTCACCGGCGAGCAGCTCGGTCACCTGATTCGCCAACTCGCCGGGATCTTTCGGTTCGTGATCATCGACACGGCGCCCGGCCTGGGTGAACACGCGTTGGCCGCCCTCGAGGCTGCCACAGACGCCGTATTCCTCTGCGATATGTCCGTGCCGGGTGCACGCGGCCTGCGCAAGGAGCTCGCCGTTCTCGCCACCATCGGCATCATGCCGCCGGCCCGTCATGTCGTGTTGAACTTCGCCGACCGGGTGAGCGGGCTGAGCGTGAAGGACGTCGAGGCAACGATCGGTGTGCCGGTGGACGTCGCCGTTCCCCGATCGAGCCTGGTGACGCTGTCCACGAATCGTGGCATTCCGCTGCTCCAGAACGGAAAGAAAAATCCAGCGTCGGCTGCCCTCACGGACTTGGTGCGCCGATTCGACCCCAGCGCGTCACTCAAACGCGGTCGCTTGCATCGAAGGGTGGTTGTCGCATGAAACTGACCGACCGAGTGGAGGCGGCACGCCGCGATGGTCCACTGCACAAGCTCGACAAGAAGACCGGCAACGGCAACCTCTCTGCATCGAGGGCGGTGACGGACGTTGCCCTTCAACCCTCCACCGAGGCCACAGCTGCACCGGAGGCAGAGGCTCCCGCTCCGGAACCCGCACCCATCCCGGCGCCGCCGCTTGACCCACTGGCAGAACTCAAGGAACGGGCGGCACAGGAACTCTTCGGTCGAATCGGCACGCGCCTGAACGATCCTAATTTGAGTGAGGAACAGCTGCACTCGTATGCCAGGGCCGAACTCGGCAGCATCGTCGCGGCCGAACAGGTTCCGCTCAGTCCGGAGGAGCGCACCCGGCTGATCGCCGAGATCGGTGCCGACGTGCTCGGTTACGGCCCGCTGGAGGCACTGCTCGCCGACGTCGGCGTGACCGAGATCATGGTCAACGGCCACGAGCAGATCTTCGTCGAGCGTGACGGTCGCCTCAGCCGCAGCGCTGCCCGCTTCACCAGCGAGGCCCAGCTGCGCCGGGTGATCGAGCGCATCGTGTCGAAGGTCGGGCGCCGCATCGACGAGTCGTCGCCGCTGGTGGACGCGCGCCTCGCCGACGGCTCGCGGGTGAACGCGATCATCCCGCCGCTCGCAGTCGACGGCTCCTCGCTCACGATCCGCAAGTTCGCGCGCGAACCTTTCACCGTGAACGACCTGGTCGGCTTCGGCACGCTGAGCGCCGAAATGGCCCAGGTGCTGGATGCCTGCGTGAAGGCCAAACTCAACATCATCGTCTCCGGCGGCACCGGAACCGGGAAGACGACGCTGCTCAACGTGCTCTCCGCCTATATCCCCTCCAATGAGCGCATCATCACCATCGAGGACGCGGTGGAGCTTCAGCTGCAGCAGGACCATGTGATCCGGCTGGAATCCCGGCCGGCCAACATCGAGGGTAAAGGCGAGATCACCATCCGTGACCTCGTGCGCAACTCCCTCCGGATGCGGCCGGACCGAATCGTGATCGGCGAGTGCCGCGGTGGCGAGAGCCTGGACATGCTGCAGGCGATGAACACCGGGCACGAGGGATCGATCTCGACCGTTCACTCGAACTCGCCGCGCGACGCGATCGCCCGGCTCGAAACCCTCGTGCTGATGGCCGGAATGGACCTGCCGCTGCGCGCCATCCGAGAGCAGATCTCGTCGGCGATCGATGTGATCATCCAGATCACCAGACTCAAGGACGGCACCCGTCGGGTCACGCACGTGACGGAGGTCCAGGGCATGGAGGGTGACATCGTCACCCTGCAGGACGCCTTCGTCTTCGACTACAGTGCCGGCGTCGACGAGGCCGGACGCCTGCTCGGCCACGCGGTGGCGACCGGCGTGCGGCCCCGGTTCGCCGACAAATTCCGGGACCTCGGAATTCCGTTGTCCCCGAGCGTGTTCCAGGCCAACCTCGTCACCCGGAGCCAGAGATGAATGAGCTGGCCCTCTACGGAGGAATCGCCGCCGCGCTGATCGCCCTGTTCGTGATCGTCTTCCTGGTGATCGCACCACCACGGCCCCGGGTGCCGCTGGAACGCCGTCGAGCGCCGGGCGCGGTGGACACGTCGACCCTCACCCGGGTGACCGACCGCACGGTCGAGGCCATCGAGGGGGCGATCCTTCGTCGCGGCCGCGCGCCGTTCACCGCGGAGGAACTGGAACAGGCCAGCATCCGGATGCAGCCGTCCGGCTTCGTGCTCATGGTGCTCTCGACGTCGACCGTGCTGGCCCTGACCGGCCTGCTCTTGGGAAACGGCACCTTCTGGGCGATACCGCTCCTGGCGACCTTCGCGGCGCTCGGCCCGATCGGCGCGAAGGCGTTTCTTCACGTGCGTGCGGGGCAGCGTCGCGCAAAGTTCGCGGAACAGCTCGACGAAACCCTTGCGCTTCTGGCCGGCGGCCTGCGGGCCGGTCACAGCCTGCTGCGGGCGGTGGACGCGGCCTCCCAGGAGACGCCGTCGCCGTCGGCGGACGAGTTGGCTCGGGTCGTGAATGAGACTCGCATCGGCCGGGACCTCGGTGATGCTCTCGACAACACCGCCACCCGGATGCGGAGCGAGGACTTCCAGTGGGTGGCGCAGGCGATCGCCGTCAACCGTGAGGTCGGCGGCAACCTGTCCGAGGTGCTCGACCGGGTGGGCCACACCATCCGGGAACGCAACGAGATCCGTCGCCAGGTGAAGTCGCTCGCCGCCGAGGGAAAGATGTCAGCCTGGGTGCTAATCCTCTTGCCGATCGGGGTGTTCACGTTTCTGCTGCTGACGCAGCCGAACTACTTCGCCGGCTTCTTCGGCAGCATCTGGGGCATCGCCGCCCTGGTCGTCGCCGCCATCCTGCTCGTCGCCGGCTCATTGTGGATGATGGCCGTCGTCAAGGTCAAGTTCTAGGAGAATCCAGTGCCTTCACTCATCGCAATGCTTGCCTCGCTGGCCGTTGCCGGCGGATTCGCGGTCCTGGTCGGCATCCTCGTCGGCGGTCGCGCTGGCAAGCCGATCACCGACCTCGGGGATGCAGGTCTAAACCTCGTCGGGACGACCGCAACGCGCGTCAGACGGGGTCGAACGATGCGCGAACTAGCTCCCCGAGGGTACCTCGCGATGCTCGACCGCAGGCTGGCGCTCGCCGGTCGGCCCCCGGCCTGGACCATCGACAAGATCCTCATCGCCAAGCCGCTCGCGGGCACCGCCGGTGCGCTCCTGGCGCTCCTGTGGATCAGCGGGGACCCGGTCCCGACGCGATTCGTGCTCGGTGCGCTCCTTGTGGTTCTGTGCTTCTTCGTGCCCGACCTTCTCCTGATCAGCCGCGGGCAGGAGCGACAAGAGAAGATCCAGAACGCCCTGGCCGACACCCTTGACCAGATGACGATCGCCGTGGAGGCCGGCCTCGGCTTCGAGGCCGCCATGGCCAAGGCGGCGACGAACGGCAAGGGGCCGCTCGCGGAGGAATTCATCCGCACCCTGCAGGACATGAGCATCGGCCGCACCCGAACGCACGCCTATCAGGCGCTCGGCGACCGCACCTCGTCATCGGACCTGCGCCGGTTCACCCGGTCGGTCATCCAGGCCGACACCTACGGCATCGCGATCGCGGACGTGCTCCGGGTGCAGGCCGGGGAAATGCGCCTGCGCCGCCGTCAGCGCGCCGAAGAGAAGGCGATGAAGATCCCGGTCAAGGTGCTCTTCCCACTCATCTTCTGCATTCTGCCGGTGCTGTTCATCGTGCTACTCACCCCAGCCGTGCTGAGCATGATCGAAGCGTTCTCCTGAACCTCGCCGGAGCCGAACGCGCCCCTAACGAATTCGACGGAGATTCTGCTGTAAAAACACGCTTTGAGGCACTTCCGCGGCGAAATCNCAATATGGCGGACTTTGCTCGGTGTCGACAAGACAGTGGTCGAGGACGTTGATCTCGACCTCGTAGCGGGCGTTTTTGTTGCGTCGGTGCGACTGACCAGGTCGATGCGGAACCGGTGCGGGAGCTGCCAGAAACGCTGCCCGCGCTACGACGAGGGGGCGGGGCGCCGCCGGTGGCGGGGATTGGATTTCGGCTCGACCCGGGTCTTTCTGGAGGCGGATGCCCCGCGGGTGTCGTGCCGGGAGCACGGTGTGATCGTGGCTGCGGTGCCATGGGCCAGGCACCAGGCCGGCCACACGCATCACTTTGACTCTCAGGTCGCGTGGCTGGCCACGCAGACGTCTAAGGCCGCGGTCACCGTGTTGATGCGCATCGCGTGGC